>DLVL01000041.1:0-260 GCA_003444085.1 Kosmotogaceae bacterium
AAAACCAAGGGCATAATGTATTACGCCCCTACACAACAGAAAAAGGAAACATCACGAATATCAACTTAAGGGCCAGAACCATTGAAGGTAGTATGGGGTCGGAACAAAAGCAAGGGGCAGAACACCGTTCTGCCCTGATATAAGAAACGACGTATAGCAAGGGCATAACGATGTAGAGAACCTATCTACCAGGAACCGGGAACTGGGAACCAGAAATACGGATCCTCTGAAAACGAAAAGTACTGTAGGGGCAGAACACC
>DLVL01000041.1:333-3745 GCA_003444085.1 Kosmotogaceae bacterium
ACACCGTTCTGCCCTGATACACGAACAAAAAGGATCATCGTCGGGGACTGATCTGCCCCCTTCAATGAAAGACAATGTATAACTAAGGGCATAACAATGAATAACCAGCCACGAGCTACACTCTATAAGCCATACGCTATCTTGTGAACAATTGACAATTATGAAAACCAATGGAAAAATAGACCTTGCGGTCTTTACAGCGCTAGTTGTAGCGATCGCTCTTATTTCAACCATTCTATTCTTATCGTCGAGGGTTGCTGAACCGGGATTTGACCCGTGTGTTGTTGTTATGTACAATGCTGGTCTTGGTGCAGACTGTAACGCCTTTCTGAACGACTCTGATTACTCTTATGTTGATGCAGTCAAACGTGCTTACGACTATTTCACTGGTGTAAGTGAAACAGTCCCTGGCGTAGCGCTTTCAGTCAGAACTCACACGATTGATGAATCCTTGCTTTTTGAAAGAAACCCATCAGTGGAAAGTTACTCTCAAAGGCATTTCTTCAATCCAATGAGATCACTTGAAACAAAGATCAAAGACGTTGTTATGAATGCCAACTCTCTATCTTTTAAGAGCACACAGACCAGAGAAGCAATAGCCAAAGAGATCTACTGGGCTATAATGGATTTTTCCCGCGCCAAGGTCCAGATAAAGGTCGCAGGGGAACTGATTGAGCTTGACTTTTCCAGGGTTGATCCAAGACTTGTAGCTGCAATAATGGTAGTAGAATCTACCATGAACCCGTTTGCTCTCCGAGAAGAACGAAGCCTTCTCCCAAACCACGATTTCATCTATTCACGTGGATTGATGCAGATATATGAGCTTACTCTGTGGTCGCTCAATACATGGCTCAGAGACTCGGGGGTCAATGTCCAGCCACTGGAACTCTGGTCAATAAGAAACAATGTCTTTCTTGGAATGCTTTACCTGGCGTATGCAACCCACATTGTGGACGGAATATGATTCCGATCAACCGTAGAGTAACTTCACTCTTCTTAAGAAATCCTGAGGACTTCAATATCAAAGAGAGACGGATTGTCCTGTGAATCAACGTATCCTTGGAGGTAGTCTTCTAGGACTGACTGCGATCTTCTGGGGAATCTCGTATGTCTTCACAAAAGTTGCTGTAGAAACCATCCCACCCATGACACTTGCAATGTTCAGATTCTCACTGGCGATTATTGTGCTATTGCCATTCGCAAGGCGAAGCAGAATCAAGCTTTCTGGCAAAGCCCATTTATACTCAGCGCTGGCAGGGTTGTTCGGCATAACATCATATTTCTTCTTTGAGAATACTGCTCTCAAATATACGTCACCATCTGATGCGTCGCTAATCGTTTCTTCTGCGCCATTACTCACGATTCTCTTGTATGATGTGAAACGAAAACGTTTTGAGTTGACAGAGTATCTTGGAGCCATTCTGGCATTTGTCGGGATTGCTGTACTGATTTACGGAGGGCAGTTTTCCCAGTATTCAAGCGTATCAGGGAACCTTCTGGCATTCGGAGCTGCTGCATCATGGACTGTGTATACTGTCTTCTTTGAAAGAATAGCCGGATCTGCAGTGAAGGGTGTTGTTGAGACAATGGCATGGGGACTTCTTTTCATCTTTCCTCTTTCTCTGATTGAGGTTTTCAGGAGCCCGACGGGTTTGAACGTACCACTCACTGCAATAACCGGGATCGTGTACCTCGGGATCTTTGCATCAGCGCTTGGATACTTTCTGTGGGGAAAAGGAATAGAACTGTGGGGTGGCAAAGCTTCTACCCTGTGGATCTATACAATACCGATCTTCGCAGCTCTTTCAGACATGCTGATTCTCAAGAACACTCCATCCTTGTTCTTCTACTTTGGAGCGGCTTTTGTCGCCTGTGGAATGCTTGTCTCCATAAATTCGTACAGGAGGGTTACTGACACAAGAGCACGCATATCGAAGGAATAGCTTGCTCGTCACACTCAATCTTCTTTTAAGCACGATCTTGATGAATTGGATCGTTTAATTAATTGATTCGATTGTGGTATAATATAGCTGATCGAATGACTGAAAGGGGTGATTTGAGTGAGAGGAGAAGAAACTCGAGAGAAAATAATGGAGGCTGCTCTGAAAGTGATCTATAATGAAACAATTGAGGGATTGAGCACAAGAAAAGTTTCAGGGGTGGCAAACGTTAATCTTGCTGCCATTCATTACCATCACAGATCAAAGGACGGTATGCTCATAGATCTTTCGAGGTATGTGCTCAACAACTACGTCACACCGGAAGTCTTCGAAGGACTCGAGGCAAGTAAAGAGTCAGTCGAGGTTATCGAGACACTTTTAAAGAGAGTGTTCGCCCTATACAAGAAAAGACCTGATGCTATTGTTACAGCAATCTATTTGTGGCTCCAGGGTCTCAGAAGCCGGAGGATTAAAGATATCTTCAAGTCATTCCGTTCAGATAAGCTCCTTCAGCTGGAGGAAGTACTGGCTGCCTCCATGTCAAAGAGAAGAGCCAGAAGAGTCGCCGAACGAGCTTTGACATATATCTCTGGATGGCTACTGGAGACCGTGGTAGAGGAAGTAATTCCTGATCAGGCAATGATCGAGGAAGCTGCCAGATTACTTGTATAACACTACTGATCGTTAAGGGTCTTCTTGAGATCGAAGGTGAATCCCATTCCTGTAAATATCCTGTTCGGGTAAATGGAAATATCGCTGAGATCATCGTTTATTTCCCACGTTGATACGAATATCAGTTCAGTTTCAACCATACGACTGACAAGCAGGTTGATGTCGAGAGAGGCCCTGTAACCCGCCGATACATCAATAGATGTGAAGTCGCGTTTCACCGATGGGTCTGGCTGCAACTCCTGGAAGCGGCCGATTTTGAGGGCGAGATAGCTTCTTTGATTGTCGGCTGAAAAGGCACTGTAAAGGTATCCTCCGAGGAAAGAGACTGCAGGCAGATCGGTTTTGTAGAGCGCCCCGAGACTTAACCATACTGGTCCAAAGTCATATCCGGTGCTCAAAATCACCTCTCCGACATCGGGACCACTAACTGAAAGTTGCCCTGTTATATGAAAACTCCTGTCAAATCCGAGCTTGAAATATGTACCTGTATCAGTTGACCATCCTGCTTCGAGAAAGCTCAGTACACCCATCTGGAAAGAGAAAGCTTTGTAGCCTCCTGTCAGTCTTATTGTCCCGGAATCCATCAGACCGAAATCAGGAGATGCCACAAGAAGCATACTAACAACACATAAGAATAGAAGCATGCAGAAGTTTCTCAACACCTTAGTAACCCCCTTTCTGCTATTATATATCAATAGGAGCAGATTCCAAGGATCGCAATTGTTTGCTCTGAAACGCCCAGATTTTCTAATCTAGAATTGCAGAACCAGAACACAACAAAGTATTGCAGGGGCAGAACA
>DLVL01000122.1:0-1826 GCA_003444085.1 Kosmotogaceae bacterium
TTACCGTTTACATACAGCAATAGCAAGAATCACATCATTATCCAGTCTTTCCACCGGATTCAGGTTCTTCTCATCTACTATCTCGATGTAGTCTACGAATACATGTTTTCCTTTTCGAAGTATTCTGCCGAGTTCATCGCGAATCTCACTAACCGAGTATGTTCCTTCCTCTTGAGTTTATCACTTAATCTTCTGTAAATAGCTGTACAAGCAAAAGTATTTTCAGAAACGAAGATTTTTGCCACTACAATCTCTGGATTCAGAGACTGAGTTCTTCTTGAGGGGTTACCTTCTTCGGTTGGGTTATCTTCATCAATGAAAGAATCTTTGAAGCAAGAGGTAGTGATTTGGCTTTCATGTAGTAACTTTGCCCACCATGACTGAACTTCATCATCTTGAGTGAGTTTATCGCTCTCTGTATCTCCTGGGTTGAAGTGTGGATACCTTTCTTTCTCATTCTGAACTCAAGCTCTCTTTGCAGCAAGAATGCAAGGAAACATACAACGAAATGTCCCTTTATCCTTCTTGGTGTCCAGTGGAACATCGGTCTCACTTCAAGGTTGCTCTTCATTATCCTAAAGGATTCTTCTATCTTCCATAAATCATGATGCTTGGCAAGTATCGTTCTTGGATCAATCTTCTTCTCACTTGTCTGTATCGCATAGTATCCGTCAAGCCTGCTGGATTTCTCTATCGCATCTTTATCCAGAACCCACCTGGCATTATCTGCGTTTATCTGTTTCAGGTATTTCTTTCCCCCACGCTTGTTCGATGCATCTATCTTCGATGGTTGTGCCAAGAGCTTGGATACTTTGTCCAGCATCCTCTGTCTGTCTGCAGCGTCTTTTCTGGCCCTTTTATCTGAATAGGTAACGATGAGTCTTTCTTCAAGACTGTCTTTCCCTTTCTTGAGCTTGTTGTCATACTCCAATACCTTGTATCTGAACGATCCTTCTTCATTATTTATCTGTGTATATCCTTCTTGATCAAGAACTTGCTCGATCACTTGTTTTGGCATACTCCTGAGCTTGCTTGCAAAGACATATCCATATCCCTTGTCTTTGATCATCTTGAGGTTTTCTTTGCTGTTCATCCCCCTGTCTGCAACTATTACAACCTTCCTGATCGAGAACCTCTCTGCCAGTGTCTCCAAAGAATTCTTCAATGTCTTGCTGTCAAATACATTGCCTTTGAACAGTTCATATCCGACCGGTCTTCCTTCTGTATCTACAAACAGTCCCATGACTACCTGGACCCGGTTGAACTTTCCATCTTTGCTATATCCGAATTCTTTCAGTTCCTCATCGCTCTTTGTACTCTCAAAGTAGAACGTGGTCACATCGTAATAGACCACATCCACTTCCATGTTGAATAGTGTTCTGTTCTTGTAGAACATCTCTTTCTCTATCTCTTCTTTGTATTGCTGTAATACATCCAGCGCCCGGTAAAGATGGTTCAGCTCAACTTCTTCAAGTCCCACATATTCTTGCTGTTTGCTGTATGTCTTCAACTTGCTGCATGGATCCAGCAAGTGCTGCACAACCATTCGAAAAACAGTGTTCGGCAAATCATATGCTATCTTTGTCTTCCTTTCAGAGATATGTCCCAGTATCCTGTCAAGTTCGTATTCTTGCCACAGCTTCTTGTATATGACATGTCCCCAACCAAGTATCTCTTCTCCTTCCAAATCTTCAATAGAACAAACCTTCTTCCCACAAGCAAGTTCTACAAGCCTTTGCCCTATTCTGAGCAAAGAAGGATTGTCCTCTACCCTTCCAAGGTTAAAGATAACCCTGTGACGATTCTTTCCTTCTTCGTCACGGTAA
>DLVL01000122.1:2004-11202 GCA_003444085.1 Kosmotogaceae bacterium
GAGGAGCATCGCAAGATTGCTCCTCTTTCTTGATCGGTCGAAATGGAATTACCACTTTGATCCTGTTGAGTCAAAAAACTCCTTCATGGTCTGGATCGCTCGCTCCACAGCCTCAACGTAGAAATCGTAGAAATCTCCCAGCCGTTCAAGCATCTCTTCCGAACCGACCAGGTCTCTTTCGATGACCAGGGTGGCGGGGCGGGAAAGGTTCATTTCAGGTGTTGTCCCTGAAGATCTAAGGTCGCTGCGCCTTTCCAGCAGTTCGCTCCGGAAGAACCTCGATAATTCAGTAATCACAGATATTTCAACTCTGGTTGAAAGAGGAGGCAGCCCAAATGCCAGTTTGATTCTTTCCTGGACAGGAAATACGAAGACGTCTCCCCTGCCTGATTCAACCCACCTTCTGAACATTTTCACGTACATACTGAAAAGACGGTCCGTAATACCTGAAGCCATCTGAAAGTAGCCTTTGCCCGAAAGCGTCTCCTTCAATCTCTCTCTTCTGAGTAGCCTTTCATTGCCACAGTAAGCGACGAAGTACATTCTCAGAGGTTCCTGGATGATCACCGCGGTCGATTTGATGCTCTTTGCTGCAGGAAACAAGTCTGCATAGAATTCTTCGAGTCTCTTGCTTACACCACCAGCATTGATCCGATATAGACCACTTGCCATTTCGAGTGGTGAAGACGAGGAAACGCCCACGAAGCTTCGACCTTCCATGTCAACCATGAGTGAGAGTTTGGGTGATCTGTCGCCTTCATCGTGTGTTATTACCGCGCCAAAGTGTCCCCTCGTAGTTTCCAGAAGCTCTCGGCGTTCAACCAGAGATTCAACGATCTCCGAACTCTCAGAAGCAGTACTGGAATAAAGGGATTCCAGGGCATCCTTCATTACTGGAGGTCCTTCGTAAAGGCAGCTTGTTTGATTCTCCTTTTCGGCCATTCCTACCGCGAAACTGCGGCTTCCTTTCTGAGGACGGTGCAGGAAGACTTTCCATATATCCTTGTCACTTCGTCCATGAAGTCTTTGTTTCCCTTGTCAGACAATACAAAAAGCACCTTTCTTTTGACAACAGGGATATCGGCATAACCATCTGTGAATATCAGTATTCCTTCTGGGCGAAGGTTCTCCTGTGCATAATCTACTGCTGGCTGGAGGTCCGTCTCCCCTCTTCCTATCAGTTTCAGATCTCTCCACATTCCTTTGCCGTACTTCATCACAGACTGAACTGCCTCATCAACCTGTATTAACCACATTCGGGAGTCTGTAAGTTTTGTTAGCACATCTATCTCGCTGAAAAAGGCTTCGAACTCCTCATCGATTATGCTGCCACTCGTATCTACCACAATAGCCAGTTTAGCAGCATAATCGTTCATCCAGCCAGGCTGGTCATCATATCTCCTGTTCGGTCTGAGAGGCGTTCTGTAACGACCAACGTATACAGAAGCCCCGAAGAATCTTCTGATGATTGTTCTCCAATCAAGTAACGGACGATCAAGGGCCATCGATACAACGTGCTCAATAGCTGCTGGAATATCCCCTCTTGATTTTTCGTATGTCTCAGAGACGACCTGTTTGAGAAGATCCTCAACGAATTCTTTCGGGAGTTCATACTTGCCGAATTCCTCGTGCGAATCCACTTTGTTCATCTGCTTGTCGATTATCTCAAGGTCGATTGTCTTGTTGTTCTTCATAAACTCAACTGCCCAGTCATGATATGCCTCGGCAGTCTCCCCGGGCATGAATCCCGGCGGGGAAACAAACATTAGCTCATTGTCTGTCGCGCAGCCTTCCATCAGGAGTTTATCCAGCGGGTATGAGAAAGCATCCAGTTCCCTTATGTACTGATTCACTGCGGCATCCATGCAGAGGTCCCACAGCACCTTCTCACGTTTGTTCTTAATCTGTATGAGAATGTGTGAGTTTACGATGTGAAGACACTCATGCTTTAGCAGTGCAACAACAAGTCCCATTGGCTTATTTGCCAGGGTCTCCGGATTGAAAAGCAACTGGAGTTTCCCCGAACCAGATACCTTGAGTTGAACAGTCCTTATCGAAAGCGTCCTGATGCGTTCAATAAAAAGAAACAGGTAGTTGTAGAAGGCACTCTCTTTACCCAGCTCGATTATCGCCCTTTCGACGTAATCATTGCCTTTCAACTTTCTTCTCCCGTATTTCAAGGAACTTCAGAACGTTGCGATCCATAGCGAGTTCTTCAAGCAGCTTGTCATAGAAAGCACGCTTGAGCCCCTTCTCCTGCTGCACCTGGTGAGCAATATGCCTGATTATCCCAAAGAAAGAGTCCTTGGGGATCAGTTTGCCGAGTTCAAGAAGATTGGTTGTGATGGTTTGAAGATTGTCCAGATAGCGCTCAATATCTGTCTCCGAAAGCTCTGACAGGTGTTTCGTCAGTCTCAGGACAATAGCGCTGGCAGAAGAAATATCGTAGTCCTTTATCCTTTGCTTCATTCCATCGCTCAAGTCAAACAGGATCTCCTCTGAACCCGGAAGCTCCATTTCTCCTTTGATTCTGCTCATGAAGGTGCGGGCAACTTCTGGGCCAACCATTCCGGCGCTGAGTACGTAGCCGAACCGCTCTATCTCCTGCCTGGACATCTGTTTCATTACCCTTCCCAGCTTATACCAGCTCCTGGGACTGGGTCTTATGTCAAGCCGCATGGAAACAACCGTATCCCTGCTCAAGAACTCAGGATATTCATTTACAAAATCCGCAACTTCATCCGGTACGCCAACTGACTTTGCCCAGGCTGTCCATTCCTTTATGCTGGGTGTGATTTCAAGGTGAAAGAACCTGGACATGAAAGCAGGGTCAGTTATCAGCTCGACCTGATCGTATTCCTCGTCAGGCGGATTCGCCGCTGCCAGAATCCAGCTACCTTCAGGCAATACATGGTTGTGAATACGTCTTTCAATGAGAAGCTGCATAATAGCGTTTCTAATTGATCTGTGTGCCCTGTTGACTTCATCGATCATCAGTATCACGTTTCCATCTTCTGGCCACCAATCTGGTCTAAGAAACACCGTTTTGTCCGCATCCCTGGCCGGAAGACCTATAAGGTCTCCTGGCTCCATCTGGGAAATGACAAGTATGATAAGCTCTCGCCCTGTCTGTTGAGCAATCTCCTTTGCCAGATCCGTCTTACCAACTCCAAAATGACCCCAAATAAGTGGAACCTCTTCTGCGGCCATTACATACCTACTAAGAAGCTTAACCTCATCGAATCTCAATCATATCCCTCCAAATCACTCTCAAACGTCATTATAGCACAGTGCAAGGTATCCCCACACGACAGTTGTCCCCCACAAAAGACAGGGGATGACCAGCCCGAATAAATGAAGATAGAACCAGGTGGCAGGAATGTTCAGAATGCTGAGAAGGGCCTCAAGAGAGCCGACAAGAAATAGCGACAGAGTGAGCGTGGAAAACACAGGGAGCAACGTACTCATGAGAAAAGAGACCAGTGCTCCTGCAAGAGTTACCGACTTGAAGACATTCCTGATTTCACCAGTTCCGAAGTACCTTTGCAGTAACCCCCCAATGAAGGAGAGCGAGAGTAGCGTAGGTAACAAAAAGAGCAAGAAATAATTGAGAAAAGTGTCTTCGACGGCGGTTCGCCATGCAAGATACCGCATTATAACAAATGACAGGAGATAGAACAGCGACGTCACAACAAGGACTTTCGATGTGACCATGCTGCCTGCAGATACGGGCAACGTCCTGGAATAATACCCCATCTGCTGTTCGAAGGCAAATAGAGCCATTGACGTGACAGTTGTGTAGTTGCAGATGAGGAAGACCACCAGTCCAAGGAGTTGTAGTGTTCCCATTCCCGTCAACAACCCGGGATTTACAGATACCACAACAGGCGTGAAGAGCAGCGGGTACAGGACCGCAAATGTCAGCTTGGGTTCTCTCAACAGAACCAGATAATCTTTGAAGAATTGCGCCGGAAAACGCCCCAGGGAGATTCTTCGCAATGACCTGACAGTGTTAGTTCCGTTACCCATGGAACAGGTCTTGTCCAGCACCGATGAGTAGACCTTGCGGCCAAGGAATTCAAGCACAAGACCCATCCCCACCAGTTGAAAACAGAAAAACAGCAGGCTCTCACCCCGCTGAACCACGCTCTTGACAAACAACGACCAGGGCATAAGAGGATGTGTCAGAGTCGCCTGCAGTCCCATGAATCTCTCAACAGTCCTGGTTGGTTCGGCGAGATCGATTGCAGAGAAATCCATCAGTCTCAGTACCATCACGAAAGCAAAGACAGTTACAATGGTCATAACTACGGAAAGGAACTTCAGCATTCGTCCCTTCAGAACATAAACCAGAGCAAATGAAAGAATAACAGCCCAACAGAGAGTGATTATGACAAAGGCCATCAACTGAAGCGCTGCGAGAACAAGTCCTGCACCAGACATTCCGAGGCCGCTCAGTGCTGCCAGAAAGATGGGCACAAAGAGCAGAATCGGAAAGCCTCCTGCGATGAATACCTCAAGGAACTGAGCCTTGAATATCGTCGAAGGCTTCAGTGGGACCATTCGGAGAAAGGCCACACGGTCAGAGAAGAAGAGATTCGAGATCGTTACAGGAAGATCGCTACCCAGAAGAATAACAAAGACAATCGCACTCAACAGAGATAGCACAACCTGCGTAATGTCGATCTGACTGACTTCCTTGAGTTGTTCACCAAGATCAGCAAGCTGCTCAAAGCCGGGCATGAAGTAATTGTTGATGTATACTATTAGAGGGAGTGCCAGAAGGGTTACCAGAAATACAACAGCGATAAAAAGAACAAGTCCTCTCCTACCGAACTTGTTGATGATCCTTGATCCTTCTTTTGATCGCCACTTGATCAGAGAAAAGAGGTTCATCATATCTATATTCTACCGGAGGTCGAGTCTTTGTGTGGTTTCTGATAGCCATCGTCCTCGCGACTTTTCTAACGGCCTTGATCGTTAAGTCGCGCCAGAGTGATCGACCTGTAGATACTTCAGCAAAAGATACAGTCGAAGATACAGTCTTTGAGTACTCGGTCCATGCCATTCAACGCATGGAAGAACGAGACGTGAGTCAGGAAAGAGTAGAGGCACTTCTGAAAGATTCTTCCTCAAAGGGTTTTGTGCAGTCCGGCGGACGTATCAGGGTGACGGATGGTGAATTGACGGTGATTGCCAGCGTGACAGGGAAGAAAATCGTGATAAAGACAGTCTTTTATAACTGATTTTGTCCCCGACAGTTCACAGTTCGCGGGACGCGAACAGGCCATTTCAAAGATTTCTGCATGATCACAAGGTGAGGTGGATTGGGTGAGTAGTCTCAGGGGTTATTGTGGGATTGATTGTGGTGAGTGTAATGCTTACAAAGCTACTGTAAACAAAGACAATGCTCTCAAAGCGAAGACTGCTGCAAAATGGAATGAACAACTGGGGACCAACATGAAACCCGAAGAGCTTACCTGCCTTGGGTGCAAGTCAAACGTGAATATCAGATACTGCAGCGAATGTCACATAAAAGCCTGCAACGAGACAAAAGGTACCGAGATCTGTTCTGATTGTGACAGTTATCCATGCGATCAGATCACGGATTTCCTGAAGCATATGCCTGAGGTCAAAGCCCTCCTCGACCAGCTATACGATATTCGAAAACGTTTCTCAAAGTAGCCCCCGATAAACCATGAAGAACGTACTGGTAGAATCTGTGTCAAAATCCGACTGGTCAGCCCTCGCATTGATCAGCGTAAGGCACGCGGACGGTTCTTCACCCGGCCAGTTTTATATGGTGAGAACCGGTGATTTTCCTGTCGTTCCAAGACCCTATTCTGTCTTTCTTGAAGAGCCGAAGAAAGGACTGACCACCTTTCTTGTGAAGGAGCGCGGACTTCAGACATCACGGTTGCTCGATTTGAAGCCTGGCGATACTTTGCAATTGCGCGGCCCTTTTGGGAAGCCTTTTCCAGTTCTGGATCATCCCGTGCTGGTCGCCGGAGGTTGTGGTTTTGCCCCTCTGCATTACTATGCAACAAAATATAGTTATTCCTCATTTTTTCTTGGCACAGAAACGAAAGAAGAACTTGCTTTTCTTCGACTCTTCCGGAATATGAAGACCTGTTATGGCGATGAGATGGTGACCGATCTATTCCTGCGAGCAAATGTCGATGGACCAGTTATTTCATGCGGCCCATCCAGAATGTTGAGAACACTCTCCCAGGCAGATCGTCCAGCACCTGTATACGTTTCCCTGGAATCACGCATGGCTTGCGCATCCGGAATGTGCCTGGGTTGTCCTGTGAAGACCAGAAACGGAGAGATCAAGTTTGTTTGCAAAGACGGTCCTTTGTTTGATGGAAGAGAGGTGGATTGGGATTGGCTGATCTGATGACGATGGCCTTTGGCATGGAGTTTTCCAGCCCGGTAGTAGTCTCTTCTGGACCAGCAGGCTTTGGCTCAGAACTGGCAGAAATGATTGATATGAGCTGTGTCGGAGCTTTCACGTTCAAATCAGTTACAAGAGAAGAACGCAAAGGAAATCAACCTCCGAGAATTGTTGACTGTGGATACGGCATGCTCGCATCAATAGGTCTCCAGAACCCGGGGATAGAAAACTTCATTTCAGATATCTTGCCGCAATCAAGAGAATGGAATACACGGATCATAGTCTCTATTGCAGCCTTTAACCTCGAGGATTTTGGCTATATGTCTTCGATCCTTAACACTGTTGAGGACTTCGATGTTCTTGAACTCAATCTCTCATGTCCAAATGTAGAGGCTGGAAAGGAAGATCCTGTAACCGATCCAGAGTATGCTGGCACTGTAGTGGCGAGGGTCAAAGACGGCTTCAAAACAAGGCCGGTTACAGTGAAACTCTCGCCAGAATCCTCGCCGACGGAACTCTTCCTCAAGAAATGTGAAGACTCAGGAGCAGATGGCTTCACATTGTTCAACGCCTTTCACGGTGCTCGTTTCGATGTGGACACGGGAAAACCCTTCTTGAAAAGGGTAGATGGAGCATATACCAGCCCAGCTCTCAAACCCCTTATCCTAAGAAAGATCCATCTGGCACGGCAGATCACCAGCAAACCGATCATAGCATCAGGAGGGACGTCAACTGCAGAGGACATACTTGAATACATGTCATCGGGAGCTGATCTGGTGAGTTTCGGATTGATCAGCGCGATTGAGCCGGAGCTACTGATGGATATTCCTGGGCATCTGGGACAGCTCCTGAAAGCCAGAGGATATGAATCTCTGAGCGATTACAGGAGTTTTCTTGCAGAGACCACGAAAAGCAATCTTTAATTGTATGCCCGGGGAGTTAACGGCAGTTGACATAGGAACACTGCTTCTGTATAATCAAACTGTCCTTATGGACAATGTTTTACCTGCAAATGGTGCAGGAAGATTTTAGGAGGCTTTTTTGCATGAAAGGAACAGTTAAGTGGTTCAATGGAAACAAGGGTTATGGTTTCATCACAAAGGATGATGGAGGCGATATCTTCGTTCACTTTTCCGCCATTGATATGGATGGATTTAAGACACTGAGCGAAGGACAGAGAGTCGAATTCGAAGTTGAAGAAGGCCCAAAGGGTCCTCAGGCTACGAAAGTTATCGTTAGCGAGTGATTCTCAAACCATAAACGGGGCACCCATGTGGGTGCCCTTTTTTTTGGTATGATTTATATGTCCAGATCGAAGTTGTGGCCACAGTTTCCGCAGAACTTCTTATCCTGATCGTTGAGCTTGTAGCATAATGGACATCTCTTCTTTCCGTAGAATGAAGCGTTGCAGTTCGAGCACTTTGAAGACCCGGAAGGGTTCTCGTGATCACATTCGTGACACCTGACCATTTCTATCCTCTTGTAAGCCCTTTCCTGCTTGACCCTGGCGGCTTCTTCGGCCTCTCGTGCTTCCTCTTCTATGGACTTCCTGAGACCTCCTCTCGACTCCCTGGTCTGTGCGGTTTTAACTACCCGTCTTCCGAAATTCGTCACCAGCGGACCTATAAATACCAGCCAGAAATAAGAGGGAAAGTATCCGTAGAAGAACGACGCAAAGAAACTGGAAAAACCCAGTAACGTCAGTAACCCTCCCAGGATAATCAGAATGTATCCGAAAATAGCCATAGGGCCGCCTCTTATTTGAAAGGTTCCCATTGTCTTACCGCTTCGTGGTGGAAACATACAGCTCACCTCCCAGAATCCCTGTCAAATCACTTTGTAGTTTATGTTACCTGACACCAAAAAAGATTGATGACCCGAATGACATGCCAAAGTCCAGACTCAAGGCCAACCTTCTCTCTCCCAGAAGTGAGTAGACTCCTATCATCACTCCAGCCGATACCGGTGCATCGGTAATAATGTAGAATCTCGGTACCAGAGTGATCACTGCACCAATAGCGTTCATATTACTCGAACCAATATAATTGGCTTCTATCGAGATCCCCATTCCTCCAAAAGAGACCAGGTTGAAAAGATTGAACCTTCTACTCAAGTATGACATATATGAGAAGCCCACGGATACATCGGTTAAGTGAGAGGTCCTCCAGTATTCGTTGGAGACATTGGTCGTAAGCGGGTAGATAGCACGAAGGTAACTGTCAGTAATGCTTTGTGTGCCCGACGAGTAAATCTCCATGAGGTGAATACCCGATATATGGGGAGTGAAGCTCCAGCCTGTATCAGGAAAATAAGCCCCCATTGCTCCCACAAGGTGAGATTGAAGACCATTGTCTCTGAGATAACCATATTCAGCAGCCAGGTACACTCCTCTCCTCAGAAGATTATCGAAGTTGATCCCTCCAAGAACCAGGTAACTGTCGAGATCGCGCAATACTCCAAGAACATAGAGCCCTTTTCGTGGGGCATATAGTTGTGAGGAGAGTCCTATGTCAACAGCTTCAGGAAACCACAAAGAGAGATCGACTTCCAATCCCGAGACTGAATCAATACGCAAAGCAATGTCCAGGTAACTGGTAGGAGCATATCTTGCCATGAGACCGTAAGAATTCACGAAACTTCCTTCTTCACTGAAGAAATACTGTCTGCTTGTGAGTCCGAAATTCCAGTAAGGGAACTGCGCCACGTAAACGAGTCCATCAGCATACGCCATACCTTCCCCAAATCCAACTCCCGCTTCAAGGCCAAGTGTGTAAGCATCGAACTTGCTTACCTCATCATCG
>DLVL01000122.1:11430-12080 GCA_003444085.1 Kosmotogaceae bacterium
ACCTTTTTCACTCCGTCTCTGGGGAAGACCGTGGTTTCTGTCACAACATACGAAGTTGTTGAATCTTCATCTTCAACGATTACCCTCACAGGAACAGTCCTTCCTCCAAGATCGACGACTATGTTCCCAGAGTCAGTGTAAACAGAGGCATCGAATCCTTCGGGATTCTTGAATAGATCGTCAATTACATGCTCATCAGCGTGTTCATGTAGTGACCTGTACAGGTCTTCTCCAGTAATATGACTCTTTTGTTTTTCAGAATACAGTTCCTTCAGGATACCCATAAGAGTCTCCCTGGATATCAGGTCTTCAAGCATCAGAAAAGCTCTTTTGGCCTTCGTATAGTGGATGTGCTGCTTGAAGTTCGCCGGAACCTCCTCGGAGGTTGAATCTATGGCTGCAGCCACACCTGCATAACTGAGGTCCAGGATGTTGTATTGATCTGCTTCTCGGAAAGTTCCAGGAACACCAAAAGACTCTACGAATGCAACCATGATGTCGGGAGCGCGCCAGTTCAAAAACACATCTTCTCCGTAGATTTCGAGCAGCGCAACGTGAGCAAGATACTCCGCTGTACCTTCGCTGAGAAAGTCGTCTCTCAGAAAGTCGACCCCCACACCGATGCCAAACCAGAGATGCGCTATTTCATG
>DLVL01000122.1:12299-24141 GCA_003444085.1 Kosmotogaceae bacterium
CCTGACCCTTGCGGTGATAAATTTCGATATCCGATGACTTGCCAGATATGCTGAACACGCTGTATTGATCTTCTCTGAGCAAGACCAGGGGAGAAGAAAATGACTTGCCTTGAGAGCTCCAGCGAGCATCACCTTGATCGCTTCCTCCGACCACTGCTTTCCACTTGTCCGGAAGGTCGATGCTCAAAGTCCATTCATGTGCAGTTAGTGCAAGCCCATCAAGATATGATGTGTGAACAGGATACCAGCAGAATCTCCAGGCAAAGAAATCCCCAGCAGACGACTCTTCCATATCAAAACTCTTCGAAAAAAGGGTGATGAAGTCGATTGTGATTTCGTTGTTCTGCGTATCAACGATCATGACAGCATCTCTTCTTGTCTCATCACTGCCAAGGAGTTCCGAAGGATGATTCGTTATTTTGTAATGCAGTTCATTACCTTCTGCATCGTACACACCCAGAATATCAATGGCTGTCCTGTGTGTATCGAACAGACTGTGTAGAAATGGATTGTCACTTCTGGACAGATTCGGCCATAGGAGAAAGATCGGTTCCTCTTCATCCAGAGTTACCCTTACCGATCCTTCAATCGTCATCTTCTGTGGATTGAAGGCAACCTGGATATCGTAAATTGCACCCATCAAACTGGAAGTCACGACAATTATGGCAATTAACACCAGAAGGCCTCTTCTCAAGTCAATCATCTCCTGTTCGTTTTCCTATCTTGGCCTTGAGTAACTATGTATTAAGTCAAGTATATTACACACCTCAAACATGTCGAGGTACAGCTCCATGGTCGTCCGGTGGGTCGTTGCGAAGGGTTACCAGTTGTTTCCTGAAATATTTTCGTTTAGTATATCAAAAAAATTCATTTATCACTTGACTTTTATTCTATACTTATGATATATTGAGTTTTGATGTATTGTTTTTGAGGGAGTGTGGAAAAAAATGATCAGAGCACTGCTCGTGAATATCTGGAAGAACCTGATCGAATTCAAGAGATACTTCTTCAACTCGCTATCAGGAATACTGACCATTGTCATATTCTTCTACCTGATCTTCTTTGGCCTGCAAGCTGTGGCAGGAGGAACCCCGCAGTTCGGTGATACGATTGACGGTGTTATTGTGGGTTATTTCATGTGGCTCATGTTTCTTCTCTCTTTTCAGAACGTGAGCTTCGGAATAATTGAAGAAGCACAGAGAGGGACTTTGGAGCAGGTCTTTATGTCTCCCATACCATTTGAATTCCAGGTGTTCTCGAGAATAGTTGGTGAGTTTCTCATAAATCTTCTGTTGGTTGTCGGGTTAATGTATCTTGCTGCATTCACGACCGGCCGCTCTTTGAACTTCAATCTCATTACCCTGCTGTACCTTCTGATTGTAGGAGTAATGAGTGCCCTTGGGGTTGGAATGATTCTGGGAGGAATAGCTCTGATATTCAAGCGAATCGCTTCGTTCATACAAATAGTCACATTTGGTTCGCTCGCATTCACAATGCTAGATGTTACTGCAAATCCCATCCTGAGGCTTCTTCCGATGGCCCAGACAGCACATATGATGAGATTCATGACACTGGAGAATTACACCTTATTCAGTTATCCGCTAATGGAGCACCTCTACCTGTGGGCTGCTTCTGCGATCTACTTGCTCATTGGAATAACCGTATTCCGTTCATTCGAAAAGCGCGCAATGGTTACAGGGGCGCTTGGGCAGTACTGAGGAGGTATTTTGTCGTGAGCATTCTTTCAGTAAAAAATCTTGTGAAGACGTATAAACGAAGAAAGACCCGGGAAATACTCACTGCAGTTGACAGTATAAGCATGAATATAGACAAAGGCGAGATATTCGCGCTGCTTGGTCCAAACGGTGCAGGAAAGACCACAACGATCAAGGCGATATGCGGACTCCTTTTGCCCGACAGTGGAGTGATCACGGTAAAAGGGGAAGACGTGGTGAAACACAGGAGTACTGCTCTTCACCACATAAATGCTGTGCTCGAAGGTAACAGAAACCTGTACTATCGGCTTACCCCTGTTGAGAACATCATATATTTCTGCGGTATTCGAGGAGAGAAGATCACCAGAAAAGATGCGATCGCATTGCTGGAGGTATTTGGCATCACGGACAGGTCAGATGATCTTGTGCAGCAATTGTCCAGAGGCATGCAGCAGAAAGCAGCGATTGCGACTACGCTGGCAACAAAAGCAGAGGTTCTGCTTCTGGACGAGCCAACCCTTGGACTCGATGTTTCTTCCGCAATCGAATTGCGTCGTCTCATGAAAGAAATCGTTTCAGACCACGGAAGGACCATTCTACTCTCTACACATGACATGAATCTCGTTGAAGCTGTTGCAGATAGAGTTGCGATTATGAACAAGGGAAGAATCGTTGTCTGTGAAAAGAAAGAGAAGCTCATGAAGCTATTCACGGCAAGGGCTTACAGAATAAGACTCACACAAGTCTCAGAAGGAATAATGAGTCTATTCGCTTCACTTGAACCCCGCGATATCCAAAAGGAGAATGGTTTCGTTGATTTCACGGTAGACTTGACAAATCAGGAAGTGCTGTTTGAGCTTGTCGAGAGAGTGAGACAGTCAGAAGCCCGGATAGAGTCTATAGAACAAGAACAGGTGAACTTCGAAAGAATATTCCTGAAATACATCTCCGATCAATGATATGCACTCACAATATGCTGTATCATTGATGCACAGGCAATAGACTTCTTCCTGGAGGTCGTCTTTTGATCTTTCTTATAGTGCTGGGAGTTATCGGAGTTCTTCTGTTGCTGGCGGGTATGTACTTCTGCAGGGTTGTCATAAAACCGAAGAAATACTCCCGTTCTTACAGCTACGATTTCGTCATTGAACGTGGCGAGTTCGAGAAAAGCGAATTCGAAAGACTGCATAAAGAGAGAGTTGTTGTGAAGTCTCCCTTCGGTTATGATCTCTCGGGTTACTTTTTCCCAAACGGAGAGTCGAAAAGAGCCGTGGTATTCTGTCACGGCATTACATGGAATCTCTTTGGGTCTATCAAGTACATGATGCTGTTCAGGGAGCTTGGTTTTGCAGGACTTGTCTTTGACCATCGCAATCATGGTGAAAGTGGCGGTATCACAACAACTTTCGGGAAATATGAAAAATATGATCTCGGCGTTCTTGTGGAATGGATCAGGGATCGACTTGGAAATGACGCAATTGTTGGGCTTCATGGAGAGTCTTTGGGGGCAGCTGTTACCCTGCAATACCTGGCGATGGACCAGGACATAAGCTTTTGTGTAGCTGATTGTCCGTTTTCTGACCTTCTTGATCTCTTGAAGTTGCGCCTGAAAAACGACTACAGACTGCCTCCCTTTCCCTTGATCAACCTTGCCAGCTTCTTCTCCAGGTTGTCAACAGATTTTCGTTTTGTTGAAGCTTCACCAAGGCGCGCCCTCGAGGGAGTTGATACACCGATCCTTTTCGTGCATGGTGAAGAGGACAGGTATATTCCTCCAGAGATGAGTCTTGAAATGGCCGAACAGCAGAGAACCACTCGGAGAGTCTTTTTAGCACCAGAAGCTGGTCATGCAGAGTCCTTTCTGAAGAACAGCGATAGTTACACAGAGGAAGTGATTGATTTCCTGAAGGCTTTCGGTCTTCTTGACAGTGAAAAGGCAAAGAAATGAATTGATCAGCAGTCAGTATCGTTCAACCCTGTCTCTACCACCTTCTTTTGCCTTATAGAGAGCTTTGTCTGCTCTTCTCAGAAGATCGTCTTCGGTATCGCCCTGTTCATAAACTGCAACCCCGAAACTCGCGGTTATTGAGGCCTGGTGGCTGTTGATAATCTTCATCTCTTTGAGCACTTTTCTTATCCTGTCAGCACACTGAACGGCTTCTACAACACAGACGTTGGGACAGAGTATGACGAATTCCTCCCCACCGAGTCTTGCGACAGTATCCTCTTTTCTGACGGAATCCACCATCAGTTGCGCAAATGCTATTAGCGCTTTGTCACCGCCTTCATGACCGAACCTGTCGTTGATATCCTTGAAGTGAACAAGATCTGCCATTATCAGTGACAAAGGCATCTCATGTCTTTTTGAGTATGAAATAGTCTTCGTTAGCATCTGAATGAAGAAGCGGCGGTTTGGTATTGAAGTAAGATAATCGGTGTTCATGAGTGCTGTAATCTTTGCGTTAGCTTGTTCTATTTCGCGGTTCTTTTTGTTCAGTTCACGAGTAAGGTCGACCAGTTCGTTGTTAAGTTTCGACATTTCATTGAGAATGGAGCTTTCGGATATCAGCGGTCTTTCAAGAAAGATGACAAGCCAATCTGATTGCACCCATATGCCTGCAGACATTGTAACCGGAATCCCTGATGAGCTTACGAGGTTTATCCTGGTCTTTGTGATTTCGCCTTCTTTGGGTCTTGGGATATCCATCTTCCCTTCCCTGTTGAGGAACTCAGTGAACTTCTTGCCTGTAACGCTGGGCAGTCCCAGCAATTTCGAGAAGCCTTTGCTGTGCCACAGTATTGAGAAATCCCTATCAACCACAACAATCCCTGCAGAAGATTCTTCGCTCACATATTCTGCCACTGTGCACATCAATTCCTTCATTTGTTCTTTCTCAAGACTCAACTTGCTCTCATCCACCATTCATTTGCAATCTCAATAGCTTCGTTTCCATCCCTGGCAAATCCATCAGCACCAAGCTCTCTCCACAGTCCAGGTGCTGTGGAGAGCGCAAGACCACCCAGAACAATCTTTGTAGACGATAGAGCAGGGTCTTCTCTGATTGCCTCTATCAGTTTCGAAGTGTTCGAGAGATTGAAAGACATTGCCACGGAAAGCCCCAGAAAAAAGGTCTCCTGGTCCTCAGAAGTTTCATCAATTCCTCAGCAGGAGTACTCGCACCAAGAAAGGTGACATTCCATCCACTTATCTCAAGCAGATCTGCTACTATTCTGCTTCCCAATTCGTGATATTCGTTTGGAGAGCATGCAAGTACAGCCTCCCCCTTGTCATGACTAACATGAGCAAACTTTGGATACATGGCAGCCATTATCCTTCCGACAATAGTGGTAGCAAGATGCTCGTCTGCTACAGATATCTCGCCGCGTTCCCAAAGCAGACCGATTTTGTACAAAGCTGAACAACGCCAAGGTAAAAGGCCCCAAGGTCCGTTGCAAGGGATACGCTTCTTTCTGCAAAATCGAGTGCTTCTCCTGATTTCCCAGAAAGCAGGATTTCAACAAACGCGTTGCTGCGCTCATTATCCCTGTATTCGATATCCAGAGAGCCTGATTCCTCCTGAACCGTTTCTGCCAGAAGATCATGCTGTTCGATCATCCAGTCGTATATTCCCAGGATCTCCTTTGAAGCGTCTTCAGGCAAGTGTTCGCCAATCGCCTTTTTTCATGCGTTCAAGACCGCGGGAAAGTAATCCCTTGAGAATCCCCTGGAGAGGTAAGACCTGTATACCCATGGGAGTGTTCTGGCCAGTAGAGCGAAATTATTGAACCTCAGGACGTTTTTAATGAAGCTGCCATGATTCTTATGGTTATCAATCATTACGGTGAGAGTGTTGTTTCCAATGAGCGAGAACACGTCTTCCCTTGACGACATAATGTCATTGACCTTCTCAGTGAGAATCTCAACGCGTTCTTCGTAAGAGAGTGAAGAATCCTGTGACACTGGTTTCAGATATGCAGCTCTTCGAAGCAGCTCTTCATTCATGGTGTCCCCCCCTGAAACAGCGCGGATTGTCTGAACTGTGTATGAGTCAGTCTACCCATACTTATGTACAATGCATTATAGCAGAGTCGCGCAGTCAGTTGGTTCGCACTTTCAGCCTTCCGCCGGAAGCCTGGACAGAGATCAAGTATAATTGTCTGGAGCTATCAAATCGTTGAAAGGAGTGGAGTAATGCGAAAGTTTATAGTTGCCTTTGTCTTGTTGTTATGTGTTGTATCTCTCTCAAGAGGAGTTCTTGTCTTCCCAAATGCTGACATCTACTATCCCGAAGAACACCGTGATACTGCGATCTACGTGGGGAAGATGTTTGAAGAGATACGACAGGAAGCGATTGATTATATTGGCTATGACCCGGGAAGAATCAATATTGTTCTTGTGGATTATGGTACATCTACAAACGGGCTTGCACAGTCAGCGCAGCATAACACAATCAAGCTGTTCGTGTGGCCCCCTGATGGATATGTGGGAACAAGGCTGAACGCTTCGTCATGGTATAGACAAGTGCTGGTGCACGAGTTCACACACATCGTTCATACAAAGTATTCCACGGGGTTGGCCGCGGTATTTGCCTGGATATTTGGTGATGTTCCCACAAGCCAGATGTTTTCACCATTTATTGAAGCGGTAACGATATTTGCTGAATCACAGATGCATGAAAGCGAGGGAAGAATCAACAACCCTATATGGGGGCCTGGCCTGTACACTTCTAACTATCTCAGCGGGAATTTTCCCACATTATCGCAGAATATGGCTCCTTTCAGCTACTCCCCAAGGGACTACAGGGGAGGGGCGCTTTACTACAATTACATGGCAGGCTTCTATGATTACCTGGTGTCAACGTATGGCATAGACAGTGTAAAGGAGTATCACAGGGTTGTCTCACATGCGCTACCCGTCGTCGGTCTCATCACGGCGCCAAGACGTGCATTTGGCAAGTCTTTGCCAGCGCTCTATACTGAATGGAAAGACCACATTTCTGAGAGAGCTCAGCAAATCACCAGTTTGCCGGAAGCCCATATCGCCAAGAATAGTCTCATCTACGACATACATGTTCACGAAGATCGTGTCTTCTTCTCTGGTGCCGCTTTGGGGGCGGTCTCTAGTTGGGCAGGTTTTGCAGATCCTTTCTTTGCAGAATTGCTCGATGATGGTACTGCAACACTGATTGCTCGTCTGTCATCTTCAATGGTAAAGCAGGAATCTGGATACATATATGCTTTGAGAGACGCTGTTTCAGAAAGAAACATAACATCGGGTTTTGCCACGGTGTGGACGAGAGAAATCTGGAAGATCGCTCCGGGAGAGCGTGATCGGGTGGTTGCCAGAGGTCCAATAACTGCATTTGATATTCATGAAGAGGAGCTCTATGTTGCTTTTTATGACACCGTAACAAGAACGAGTATCATCATCGCAGGCAACAACGTTCTCGCCGATCTGGACTGGCAGGTCAAAGATCTTGCCATATCTCCTGATGGTCGAGTCGCACTGTACCTTTCAAAAGAAGGCTACTACGGAGTAATAGGCCTTCTCAAGGATGGCCAGATTCAGTTCCTCGTCAAAGATTCCCTTTTCAAAGGTTCCGGAATATCCTGGTGGGATAATAAGATCGTGTTCACTGCTGCCTACGATGCAAACAGTAATGATGTATTCGCTGTGGATGCAGATGATGGCAGGATCTACAGATTGACAGAAGGAGCAATACTGGCCGAAGCAGTTGTCAAGAACGATACGGTATATGGTATCGGACACTCCACAACGCAGCGGGGCATGAGCATCTTCGAAATACCTGTTTCACTCAGTGATTACCCCAGGGTCATGACCCCGGTAGATGTGATCCCTCAGGCTGATGTCGACTATTCCGAAGCAGACTACTTAGGCAAGTCTTTAGCGTATTTCTTCAGGCCGTCGATCGTGATACCGTATTTCGCTTATGAAGAACCAAACACGACGATTGGCCTGCTTACAATGCACAACAGCGTGTTTGATGATCACTACATGGAAATAACGCCAACATTCACTTTTGGTGAGAATCTTCCCGGACTTGACATATACTACAGTTATTCGCCCATTCCAAGATTGAACATCTCTGTTGGAGGAGGTTTCAGTCCTTTCACAGGATTCAGTGCTTCCCTGGCGCTCACAGGAGCAATATACGAGACGTCATTGAGCCCGCATCGAACCCTTCAGGTCTTTGGGGGAGCAAGGATCAACTCTGATCTCATGCTGAGAATCAATTCTCAACTCCAGTTATCCGGGATAAGGTGGAGTTTGCGATTTGCCCCATCTTTTGATTGGAAACTCGATCAATTCGAGCTGGTTCCAGAAATGAGACTGGGAATAAATGCAGCGTTTGCACCTGCTCTGAGTACTCTGGTGAGACTCAATGCAGATATCAGTGACGTGACAAGGTTATCGGCCGGGATTGTTCAGAACCTTTTCGAAATCAACAGGGGAATCTATCCATTCCTCTTCCTGGGAGAAATGGCTGCAGGTGCTGAAGTAAGGATGACGAATCTTTCCTTTGCAGGTCTGGACCTTTATGCTACCCTGGGAATCAGCGAGACACTGGTCAGACTCATAACGCTGTACCCCAAGATAGGCATCAGCTTCAGCGAGGACTTCTCCCCAGGGTTCCTGTTCAGACTGGACACTCAGATGTAAACAATACTAAAGAGAAGCTAGGGAGATATCCCTAGCTTCTTCTTATTTCATACCCGTCCTTCTTGTCCATTATCTCGTAACCCTGTTCAGCGATCTTCTCTCTCAGAGTGTCAGCCTTCTTCCAGTTCCTGGCTCTCCTTGCTTCCAGCCTCTCTTCGGCCATTGTAATGACCTCCCGTGGTATCTCTTGTGGTTCCTCCGCAAGCAGGTCAAGCCCAAGAACTCTATCAAACTCCTTTGTGAGACTGAGTTTCGTTTCGTTGCTCAACGTATCAGAATCGAGCACTTTCCATAACACGGCAAGTGCTTTTGGAGTATTGAGATCATCGTTCACCGCGTTTCGGAAGTCGTTATTCATCTTCTCAAATGCGGTTGAGTCGAATTTACCAGGTTCGTTCGCTTTCATTTCATTGATCTTTGCCCTGACTCTTTTCATCGCATTTCTAGCAGCATCCATGGCTTCGATAGAGAAAGCGAGCTGTTTTCTGTAGTGCGCTCCCAGTAAATAATAGCGATAGTCCAGGGGATTGTATCCCTGGTCAACAAGACTCTGAAGTCGAATGAAATTTCCCAAAGATTTCGACATCTTCTCATTATTGCCGATGATCAGGAATTCGTTGTGAAGCCAGTAATTGACCCAGTCATGGCCAAAAGCTGCTTCACTCTGGGCAATTTCATTTGTGTGGTGTATAGGAACGTGGTCAATACCACCAGTATGTATATCAAAGCGTTCTCCCAGGTATTTTGAGGACATGGCGGAGCATTCAATGTGCCAACCTGGAAACCCTCTCCCCCATGGAGAGTCCCACTGCATAGCATGGCTCTCGTACTTATAGCGGGTAAACCAGAGCACGAAATCGAATGGATTCTTCTTATATGGATCCGCTTCAACTCTGGATCTTGCGCTTTCTTCGTTCCTTTTCAATCCTGAAAGCTTTCCGTAATCATCAATTTTTGATGTATCGAAGTAAACGTTCCCGCCTGCAATATATGTATAACCATTGGCTTCAATTCTGCTTATCATTTCAATCATGTCATCTATGTGTTCTGTTGCGCGGCATACGATATCGGGTCTGATAATATTCAAAGCTTCCATATCTTTGAGAAATGCATCAGTATAGAAATCAACTATTTCCCAGACAGACTTTCCTTCCCTTCTTGCCCCTGCTTCTAGTTTATCTTCGCCTTCGTCATCGTCACTCGTGAGATGACCCACGTCGGTGATATTCATTACGTGTTTTACCGCATAATCATTGTACAGGAACATTCTCTTGAGGATATCAGAAAACACATATGCTCTGAGGTTGCCAATGTGGGCATAGTTGTACACTGTGAGACCACAGGTATATATCCCCACCCTGTCAGGGTTCAGCGGCTTAAAACGTTCTTTCTTCTTCGTAAGAGTATTTGTGAGAAATATCTCCATGTTCTCCTCCTGGATTTCTGACACACCACAGGTCATTTTCGGAATCTGTCTGTAAGGCTCATCGTCGACAATAATATCACTGTTATCAAGCAGATGCCTTGTTGAATTAACACTGTCAAGACTGGAACTCTCCACACATCAAATAAGCTGACTCTCACACAGCTTGAACAAGCGAGCACCAGGCGGATTTGAGCTCGTTCTTTCATGCGTCTGGCGTGCTAATATTGACTAGTAAGAATCGATTTCTTGATACATGTGAAACGCTTGTCCCTGTGAGAAAAACAATATGCTCGAGGGGTGATCGGATGAGAATTGTTATGGTTATGGTACTTTTGCTCGCATTTTCTTCCGCAGCTATATTTGGTGCAATGATGATCGGGAATGGCTTTTTGTACGGTTTCGGCTCGCACGCCGACAACGACCCCTACAAGCCTGTTGAATCCTACTTCGGAGTCAACTGGTTACTCGGCTTCAGGTATCACAAGTACTTTGGAGCAGGCCTGGCTTCAGGAATGAACACGTATTGGGGACTTGATACAGCTTTATTGATTATTCCGGCTCGAATGAACATCGGACTCGAATGGGCCTTCCCGCTGGGAGCCAATTCTCACTTCCACATAGGTGGCAGTATCGGTGTGTCGCCAATCGGAGTAGCACAGTCCATAATGCAGGGAAAGTTTGACTGGCTAAGCGCTCTTCTTACTACACCTCCGATGGTTCACTGGGCGTTCAGTTTCTGAGTCCTTGACTCCGTGACTATGGAATTGGGGACTTCTGGTATCACTGAGTATCTTCTATAGTGTAGTTCTTGGCATTTGAAGGTGTAGGATTGATTGGGATGTGTACACATCAGCGTGTTTTGTAGCAACCTGTCTGACAGGATACTAAAAAGTAGGGGGTGAAACTATGAAGAAGCTACTTCTGGTGGTTTGTATTATTCTTGTAATTGCCTCAATTACCATGGCAGCTGAACGGCCTACATGGCTTGCGTGGGACACAATTGTCTACGGCTGGCCACAACTCAATGCGATGGGACAAATGGAAAAACTCTCTGGAATATCAATACTCGGCTACTCCTGGAGGACCTATTTCAATCCCGTGCAGTTAAGTCAGGTAAACTTCTACTGGGAATGGGGTATCCAGGTACTGAGTGTTGGTCTTCAGGGAGGTGTTGGGCTAACGTTCCCACTTCCTATCGACAATACTGTTCTATACCTAAGTGGTTCTATGAACGTTACGTGGGGCTTAGCTTCACTGCTGATCGGTGGTTTCCCTATTCCCTATCCAATGTTTGGAGTTGGGATAATCTTCTAGTTTGAAAGGCCATATCGCGCAAAGGGCAGCCTCTATTAGCTGCCCTTTGTCTTCTGTTTCCTCGAACTCGGAACATACGGCTCTAGCTCCTCTTCTTGTTCTCCTCGAAAGACTCTTTGTTGAATCTCGTAGCATTTGAGTGCGTTCAGAAGCCGACACTGTCTGCCGAAAGTGGCAATCTGGCCCAGTGAGCCCAGTGAAATGGTAATATGTATTATGCAGATCTGATCTATAGGGATCGAATTCAAATTCAATAGGGGTGAGAAAATGAAAAAACTGCTTATTCTGATGATCGTTGTGGTTGCCATCACATCTTTTGCGATGGCAGCAGAAAGACCGACATGGGCAGGATTGGATACTATCATCTACGGGTGGCCAGAGTTTAACGAGCTCGGACAGATGACGAAGCTACAGGGAATCTCTTTCTTGGGTTACAACTGGAGAACTTACTTCAATCCGGTCCAGATCCAGCAGGTGAACTTCTACTGGGAGTGGGGAATCCAGGCACTCGTTCTGGGTGTGCAAGGTGGAGTAGGACTGACTTACCCAATTCCCCTTGAGAATACTATCCTTTATCTGGATGGCTATATCAATGTTCAGTGGGGAGTCCTGACTTCACTCATACCGATTCCCCTCCCGTTCATCGGTGTTGGTATAATTTTCTAAGCTATCTTTGCATGACCGGGGCGACATGATGTCGCCCCG
>DLVL01000025.1 GCA_003444085.1 Kosmotogaceae bacterium
TTCTCTGGAAAGAGTTCTCCAATATTGCCGAGCCCCGATGCCCCAAGAAGCGCATCTATAATCGCATGCACAAGAGCATCACCATCTGAATGACTCTTAGGGCTCCATTCTCTCGAAACGACCACTCCTCCTATAACCAGACCTTCTCCACCTTCTTCAAGAACATGAGCATCAAAACCGTAACCTATGGACAGCATATCATATTAACCTTATTGGCATCACTATGTAAATATAACCTTCAACTCCCACAGGATTGATCTGAAGAGCGCTCCCTGCATCCACAAAGTTCAGCTCGGTCTCTTCGCTGTCGACCTTCTTCATAGCCTCGGAAAGGAATCTGGGGTTGAATGCAATTGTAAGATCATCACCATCTTTTGAAACAGCTAGCTCGTCAAGTGACTCACCATGGTCCTGGCTGCTTGACATTAGCCTTATCTGACCATCAACAAGCTCCAGTTTTATGGAGTCACTTCCAAACCTCGCAGCAATCGAACCTCTTCGCAAAGCATCCAGAAATGCTTTTGTATCGACCTTTACACGAGTCTTGAAGGCTTTTGGAAGAACCTTGCGATAGTCCGGGAAGTCAGCCTCGACAACCCTTGCAACTATTTCTGTGTCATCGAAAGAAAAACCGACTCGTGAACCGTCATGTGATATGGTTATCTCATCACTTTTTGCGCTTTTCATAGCATTGTGGAGGTTTTTCATGCTTTTCAGAGACAACAAGAAGTTCTCTCCCAGCGCCGTTCCCACTTTACCCTCGGCCAATGCCATTCTGAAGCCATCTGCCGCCACCAGCCGGAAGAAGTCTCCATCGAATTCCCAGTAAATACCATTCAAATTTCTCATGAATTCATCACGCGCAGCACAGAAAAGCGTCCGATCGATCATTAGTTCTAGTGCTGTAAGCGACTCTTTGAAACTCGATCCAGCTGATATGGTGTCGAAATCCGGATAGTCATCAGCGCTCATCGTGGGAATCAGGAAATGGGACTTTCCCTGATCTATGCTAAGATTCGTTGTGTCAAGAGAAAACTTGATGTCAGCATCGTAGAGGTTTCTGATGATTTCAATGAAGAGATTTGCTTCGACAACAAACGCAGAGGCTTCTCCCTCAAAATGCTTCGATTTGATACCGGTCTTTACGGAAGTCTCAAGATCTGTTGCCATTAGTGATATCTCTCCATCCTGTGAAACACGGAACAGAATCCCCGCAAGAACCGGTTTGACTGTCTTTGGAGCAACTGCCATAGCTACAGTCTCAAGCTTGGGCAGCAAATCTTTCCGTTCCAGTGTAAACTTCATAAGACACCTCCGAGACGCAATGCGATTTCTCTTTATTTTAACTCATTACATGATCGATTTCCAAAAGTGCTTCACCTAATCAATGAACAGGAGTGATGTAGGATAGACATCAAACCTTTTCTCGAAGATGCAAGAGATGCTCAACGTAACCTGAGAAAACTGGTTGTACTACAGCCCTTCAGGAAAGAGGTTTCTGCAGTTGCAGGAGTAGACATAAGTGTTTCCGGGAATAAGCTCGGTACCTGTTGCATCGTTGTGCTGCAGGCCAGCTCTCTTGGAATTGTTGAATGTGTTGTAGAAAAAGGGCCAGTTCATCTTCCTTATGTTCCAGGTTATCTATCATTCAGAGAAGGACCTCTCTTTATAAGAACCTTGGCATGTCTGAAGTCTGAACCTGATCTCTTCTTCTTCGACGGCCAGGGGATAGCTCATCCAAGAAGACTTGGTCTCGCGGCTCACCTTGGTGTACTTCTAGGCATACCGTCTATAGGTGTTGCAAAGAGCCGCCTTGTTGGAAAGCACAATGAACCGGATCAGACAAGAGGTAGCTGGACTTATCTGATAGACAATGGAGAGCGCCTCGGAGCAGTTCTTCGCACGAGGGACAAAGTGAAACCCGTATTTGTCTCACCTGGTCACCTGATTGATATCGAATCGGCAGTGGAGTTAACTATGTCGGTAACTGGAAAATACAGAATACCTGAACCGACCCGCCTTGCTCACATTAATAGCAGAAGAGCACAAACTAGCTGAACTTATAGAATACTATCGATGCTGCACCTTTTATACCAGCATCTTCGAAAAGTTGACTGAGAATAATTTCGTAGGTTCCTTTGAAGGAACTCATTGTGAAACGTTCAACACACTTCCTTATACCGTTCAGAAGGGGTTCTCCAGCACGGCTTACACCCCCGCCCAGAACCACATATCGTGGATTGAATATGTGAATGTAGTTGCCAATAGCCAGTGACAGAGCTCTATAAACCCTTTCGAGAACCAGCCGTGCTGCCTCATCACCCTGTGTTGCAGCCTGGAATACTTGCTTGGTCGATGGCTGAGGTCCCGACTCAAACATCTTGGAGTTGGGGAATCTCTTTCTCATTTCCTTGGCAAGTCTGCCTATTGAAGGAGCCGAAGCTATAGACTCTACGCAACCATGAGAGCCACAGCCACAGGTGGGACCGTCTGGCTCAACGATAATATGACCAAGCTCCCCTCCGAAACCATCTGCCCCGATCAAGAGTTTCCCTGCCGCGATAACTCCGCCACCGATTCCGGTTCCAAGAGTTATTCCTATCATGTGATCACAACCTGCGTGTTCTCCGAAAGCCCACTCTCCCAGGATAAATGCATTCGCATCGTTCTCCAGGAAAGTTTTCAAACCTGTCTTTTCTTCGATCCGCCTTTTCAACTCCATGTTTCGCCAGTTTGGAAAGTTGGGTGAGAAAAGCACGACCCCATTCTCGCGGTCGATTGACCCCGGTGAACCTATCCCTACACCAAGAACTGTGTCCCTGTCTACATTAACTTCCTTTATCACCGAACTAATTGTTTCGGCGATCCTGGAAACGATGGTCTCACTCCTGTCACCAACACGGGTCTCAATAATTCTCTTAAGAATGATTTCACCTTGTTCATCAACGATACCTATCTTTGTCTGTGTGCCTCCAAGATCCACACCACAAACAATTCTGGACAACCTGACCATCCTCTCCGTCAGTACCTGGTCTTCTCGAGGTCTATGAGATCAAGAAACTCCTCATTAGTTGAGGTGGAACGCAGCTTGTCCATAATGAGTTTCAGACCTTCTTCTTCACTCATTGAAGAAAGCATGCGACGGAGTACCCATACCTTTCTCAACGTGTTCTGATCGAGAAGGAGTTCTTCCTTTCTTGTTCCTGAAAGGGCCAGGTTGATCGCAGGAAACACTCTCTTGTTTGCAAGCTGCCTTGATAGAACCAGTTCCATGTTTCCCGTTCCCTTGAATTCTTCAAAAATCACCTCGTCCATTTTGCTGCCTGTTTCGATCAATGCTGTTGATACGATAGTGAGGCTTCCGCCTTCTTCGATGTTTCTTGCTGCACCAAAAAAGTGTTTTGGCTTATATAGTGCAGAAGGATCTACTCCTCCGCTGAGCAGCTTCCCACTTGGAGGAACGTAGAGGTTATATGCTCTTGCCAGCCTTGTGATGCTGTCCATAAGGATTACCACATCGTATCCGAACTCAGCCAATCGTTTCGCCATGTCAAGAGCCTGTTCGGCACTTTTGCTTTGCTTTTCAGGATGCATGTCAAAAGGCGCTGCACGAACGTGTGCCTTGGTTGAACGTCGGTGGTCTGTAACTTCTTCGGGAAGATCATTGCCGAGCCAAAGAATC
>DLVL01000052.1 GCA_003444085.1 Kosmotogaceae bacterium
GTTGTTCTTCCTGTATTCTACACCACATAGCTCTTGTGGATAATATTGCAAGGGGTACACGATCAGTAGAAAATAACGACGATCCTCTAACTCCATATGAAAGAGTCCTCAGTTCCCCATATGTTGCTCAGAAAAAAAGACGGGCTTCGTAAACAGCACGAAGCCCTGGACATATTCAAACTCAAAAGTATGATAACACGTCTTCAAGAACACTTAGTCGATATTCAGATAGTAAAATCGAAGGGAGGAACAATCTCTGTTATTCTTGCTTTCGAGTAGAATCCTTTTTGAAGCATTAAATGTGCTTCGAGTAGATTTACAGTACGTATTGTTCTGAGATGGTTGTCGAACCAGCACACGTTCCACAAGTCAAAAATGTAGTAGTATTTGTACTGAACCGGGAGGTGTAACTGTGTTTCTAGATCCAACTTTTATACTGCTTATTCCAGCGATCATTCTGGCCTTTTGGGCCCAGGCACAAGTGAACAGCAATTTCTCAAAGTATTCCAGAGTGAGCTCTACATTCGGCATGACCGGAGCCGGGCTGGCGCGATTTCTACTCGACAACGCCGGTCTCAGAGATGTTGAAATCGAAGCCGTGAGGGGAAAACTTACTGATCATTATGATCCTCGGAGAAGAAAAGTCAGGCTGTCTGAATCCACAATGAACAGTAAGTCAATAGCTGCACTTGGTGTTGTTGCACATGAAGTCGGACATGCAATACAACATTCCAGGCAGTACACACCGTTGGTCTTGAGGAACATGTTTGCTCCCGTTGCGAGTTTTGGTTCTTCGTTGAGCTGGATAATCTTCATCGTGGGTCTTCTCTTCTTTTCCCCATTGATGATAAGGTTAGGAATTCTTCTCTTCCTTTCGGTTGTATTGTTTGCATTGATTACCCTGCCTGTGGAATTCAATGCCAGCAAGAGAGCAAAGAGCCAGTTAGCGGCGATGGGGATGCCTGCTGGAGAACTCGCCGCTGTCGACAAAGTTTTGCGTGCCGCCTCAATGACCTACATCGCTTCAACAGCAATGGCGATATTCCAGTTGTTGCGAATGGTCTTGCTTGCGGGTGTTTTTGGTAGAAGAGATTGAATTCGAACGCCAGAGGAATAGCTCTTGAGATCCTAACATTCTTTGATAATAATGGCTATGTGCCTTTTCGGAAGATAAATCTGGCTCTATACTCTCTTCGTCAGGAAGAACGAGCGTTTTGCTGGAGTCTGATAATGGAAACTCTCAGAAAGCGTTTCGCTCTTGATCGTGTATTGATGACATACCTTAGAAAACCCGATAATCTTCCCAACCCCGTAAGAAACTCCTTGAGGCTCGGAGCGTTACAACTCCTTTGCTACGAAAGCATTCCTGAATATGCTTCGGTGAAAGCAACAGTTGAACTCATCAAAGAAAAGCGTTTTAAGAACCTTGCAAACGCTATTTTGAGAAGAATAGCCAGCAAGAGAGACGTCCATTTGCACAGGCTTCTTGAGGTTTCTGATGCCTTTCCTGAATGGCTTAAGGATCACTGGCAAGAAATGGATTCGTTTGTCCCCTCGAATGAACTCATGAAGTTCTTCATTACGCAGGGACAGGATGCATATCTTCTTGATGAGAGTCAGCTCCAAGCTCTTACTCGCCAGGGTATATCCTACGTCAGGAGCTCAGTGTCAGGCGCAGTATTCCTTACGGCCAGTCCAGGAAAAACGTTGAGATCCGAAAGAGTTGACGAAGTGTCTCTCATGCTCAATGAAGAGCTCGATATTCCAGTCATGAGCTATAAGGGATGCCTTAGTTCACTTGAGAACAAGCCGTGGTTACTTCACACAGTGAGTCACTCAGCTGCCATGGAAAGCGGTAAAAAGGCTTTCAGACTCATAGAGGAGTTTGCTGATCGTTTCAGCGAAGGTATTTACTATACTGATTCAATGACGTATTATGAGACAGTGGGAGCAGTTTCATCTTGTTCCTGCATGGAGACAGATGAGGTGGAAGCTGTGTTGTTGTCCAAGAGAATTGAGTTCTCGAAAAAGGGGAAGGGAATCTGGCTAATGCCAGGACTCCCATTGAAGCCAGCTTTCATTTTCTGTTTCAGGAGGATGTAGTGAGAGACATTTTTTCTCTTTCTGTTGAGGATCTCGCAGAATTCATGATGAAGATCGGTCAACAAAGATATCGTGCCGATCAGGTATATGAGTGGTTATATAAGAGATCAGCCACGAGCTTTGATGATATGACGAATCTGCCCAAGACGCTCAGAGGAGAGCTTTCACAGCAATTCAATATGGTTCCGATGAAAAGGCTCACGCGAGAGATTTCATCAGATGGAACGGAGAAATTCCTTTTCGAACTCACTGATGGCAATCTGATTGAATCTGTCCTAATAGAACATTCTGACCGAAAGACTTTCTGTATCTCCACTCAGGTTGGGTGCCCCGTGAAATGTGCTTTCTGTGCCACCGGGCGATCTGGCTACGTCAGGAACCTTACGGTAGGTGAAATAGTGTATCAGGCAGTTGAAATCGAGAGATGCTTGAGGGGTCTTGGTGGAATTAACATAGTCTTCATGGGAATGGGGGAACCGTTGCTAAACCTGGAGAACGTCCTGAAGTCTATCAGAATACTGAATAATCCCCAGGGAAGAGCAATCGGTATCAGGAGGTTCATGATTTCGACTGTGGGGATTCCGGAAGGCATAAGGACTATCGCAGAGGTAGTTCCAGGGGTGAAACTATCGGTATCCATTCATGCTCCAAATGACAGTGTCAGAAACAAGCTGGTGCCTCTGAACAAGAAGTACCGGTTGAATATGCTCATCAAATCGCTAAGAGAATATGTAGAACACACTGGCAACAGAATCAGCTTTGAATACGTGTTGATTGAAGGAGTCAATGACTCGCCAGAAGACGCGAGGATGCTCGCAGAAGTGGTTTCCGGGTTGCCGTCTTATGTGAACCTGATTCCTCTAAATCCTACTGATTCAGAGTATAGACGTCCTGCAAGTGAAAAGATCAGAAGCTTCCACAAACAGCTGGAAGAAAGAGGGATAGAAGCGTTCGTCAGGATAGAAAGGGGTGGAGATATTAAAGCTGCTTGTGGACAACTGCGTCTCAGGCATGTAAAAGGAGGTTGATTTGGCGTCCAGAGAAGTTGGAAGAGTCTTGAGGTTTGATAGCAGAACATGCATCGTTGTAGTTGAAGAAACAAAGAAAAGGTACTCCTGTGTGCTACCCGGGAAGTTTAGAACACAGGGAATTCGGCCAATTGCCGGAGATATTGTGGAATTTGCTCCTCTGGGTTCATCTGATGGTATTGTAAGAGCTATTCGAAATAGGAAGAATGAGTTGTCTAGACCGAAGGTAGCGAATATAGATCAGGTGATTCTGGTAACTTCCATGAAGCACCCTCGTGTACCACTCAACATAGTCGACAGATTTCTGGTTCTGACCGAACGAGAGGGGATAGAAACCATCATAGTTGTGAACAAGGTGGATCTCCTTGAGGACTGTGCAGAATTGGGCGCGTTTGAGGGCATTTATGGTCGTCTGTATACAGTGCTCAAGGTCTCTGCAAAGACGGGGAAAAACCTGTGCACTCTTCAAAGAGTATTCCAGGGAAAGGTTTCTGCTGTAGCTGGAATGTCTGGCGTGGGGAAGAGCAGTATTCTGAACGCTCTCAATCCTGGGTTGGGATTACGTGTTGCAGAAATCTCAAAGAAACTTGAGAGAGGGAAGCATACGACAAGTGCTATGGAGTTACTTGAGTTCTCTTTTGGGGGATATGTAGCAGATACTCCAGGCTTTGCCTCGCTTGATCTGAAAGACATAGGATTTGCTGAACTGAAGAAGTATTTTCCTGAAATGAAAAACATTCATGAAAGCTGTGCGTTTAACGATTGTTTGCATTATCAGGAGCCGGATTGCTCAGTAAGGAAAATGGTAGAATCGGGTGAGTTATCCGCATCAAGATACGAGAGCTATAAATCAATGTTGGTCGAACTCAGAGATCAGGACTCGTTCCGAAACAGGAGGTAAAAAGATGGCTATGATTTCACCATCGTTGCTGGCAGCTGACCTTTCGCATCTTTCAGAAGAGATCAAGAAAGTAAGATCTGCTGATTTGCTGCATATTGACGTAATGGATGGGGTTTTCGTTCCCAACATCACATTCGGAGTCCCTCTAATGGAAGCTCTTTCAAGACTCGACACACCACCTCTCGACGTACACCTCATGATTGATGATGCTTCCAGATATGCTGAAGAATATATCGGGTTGGGTGCGTCAATACTCACTGTTCACATTGAAGCTGTTACTCACCTTCATAGGTTAATTTCCGACATCAAGGACGCTGGTGCAGAAGCGTTTGTATCAATTAATCCACATACCCCGGTCTCCTTACTTGAGGAAATACTTCCGGTTGTCGATGGTGTGCTTGTGATGACAGTCAACCCTGGATTCACTGCCCAAAAATTTATCGCTTCAGTTGCTGGCAAAATCAAGAAACTTGATTTTATCAGGAATCAGTCCGGTCTGCGATTCAAGATCGCTGTTGATGGAGGGGTCGATCTTTTGAACGCTTCTTCTCTGGTAAGCGATGGTGCTGATATTCTGGTTATGGGAGCAGCTGTCTTCAGATCAGATTCTCCTGAAGAAGTAGTTCGGAAGGTCAAGGAACTGAGAAGATGAAACTCTACCTTGTCTCAACAAACTCCCACAAAGTTCGTGAGATATCTTCTCTGGTTCCATCGGGTTTTTTCATTGAGTCTCTGGGGACAGTCGTAGATAGTTGTGCTGTTAGAGAGGATGGCGTCACCTATCTCCAGAATGCATTGAAGAAGCTAGAAGCTTTCCTTGATCTGGGCTTACCATTAATCTCAGATGATTCTGGCCTTGAAATAGAAGCTCTCGGAGGAATGCCCGGTTTAAACTCAGCCAGGTACCTTGGGGATTGCGGGTTTGGTGAGAAAATGAAAGATATTCTTCTGAAGCTTCGGGGCGTCACAAACAGAAGGGCAAGATTCATATGTACTGCTGCATACACTGACAGCAAGGGTACTTATATTGCTGCCGAAGGGATTATTGAGGGTACTATTAGCCATAGAATAAGGGGTGAACATGGGTTCGGATACGACCCCATATTCATCCCAGAAAACAATGACATGACTTTTGCCGAGCTTGGATCAGAATTTAAAAACAGTTGCAGTCACAGATATCGTGCCTTCAAAAGGCTTTTCGAACTTCTGTCCCTTTGTATCGGGAGTAGATCATAATGGCAAAACCCAGGAAAATCAGTGCGATTGAAGTTAGCTGAGCTGTTCGGATCTCCCCAATGTAGAGACTATCGAGTCTCAGCGGTTCAATGAAATATCTCGCTATGGAATAGAGGATCATATATAGCCCGGTAACTATACCATGTCTCTTTCTGCGCGTCATAACAGAGATCAGAACGAGGAAGACACAAATATTCCACATGCTCTCATATAGAAAAGTCGGGTGGAAATACTCGAAGCTCTCATAGCCGGGCATTCTATATGCTCTTGGGACAAACATTTTCCACGGAAGATTTGTGGGTTCACCATAGGCTTCGTAATTAGTGAAGTTTCCCCATCTTCCAATCGCCTGAGCCATCGGAAGGACCGAGACAAAGAGATCGGTTCCCTGCAGGAAACTTGCCTTTGCCTGCTTTCTGAATTTTGTGTAGAGATAAATGGCGACAAGACCACCGAAAATCGCTCCGTGAATGGCAAGCCCAGAGAAGCCTTCCCAAAAACGAAGCACCGATCCAGGATCATCTCGGAATAGCTCCCAGGAAAAAGCAACAAACCACAGACGGGCTCCAATAATACCGAATATGACCCCCAAGAAAACACATTCTATCAGATGGTCCTCGGAAAGCCCCTCTCTGATTGCAAGTTTTCTTCCCACCAGATACGCAAGAACAACACCTGTTGCAATAAGCACACCATACCAGCGAATTTCGAGAATACCCAACCTGAGTAGTACAGGTTGGAGGATTATGTTTCCCGCAAAAACTTCTTTAACAAAGAAGTAGAGAATGATACTTCCGGCAACAACTGGAGCCAAGATATAGATTAATCTCTTCATATATACCCCCTTAGTGCTGCAAGAGAATCATTTATTCTCTTCAGAATCCAGACTCCCGGACGAATCGCTTTGATTCTCTTCAGGTTCTTCGGCCGCCGTATGATCGAGTTCCTTGATCTTGGCCTTTGATGCTATCAGGTCGAGGACCTTCGAGCGTCGTATACTGTCGGTGAAGTCTTCTCTGACATCTTCACGTGACTTTATCAGCTCTTTTGCTCTTTCAGGAGAAATCCCCCACTGGGGTGCAAGACGTTGGGCCGTCTGTTGAAGCTCCTCTTCGGAAACCTGAATCTTCTCACTTTCTGCTATCTCGTCGATGATCCGGTTTCTTGTCAATTCTTCGAGTACGCCCTCCTTAAACTGTAGAAGGAGATCACTTTCGCTTCCGGCTTGTTCCAGGTAACTGCTGTAGCTCTTATCCTTTTTCGAGTTCTCTACAGCTCGCCTCACATAGTAGTCAAGAGTTTTATCGGAGATCTCCAGATCAGCGAACTCGACAATCTTCTGGTTGACCTGTTGCCTGAAGAAGTCCTTCTTCCATGCTTCATAGGCCGTTTCTCCTTCCTTCTCCAGTTCTCTTTTAAGCTCTTCAAGGGTATTTGCATTTTGCGATACGGTTTTTGCAAACTCGTCTTCAACTTCTGGAAGAATCTTCTTGTGCACCTCTCTCACTGTGACTGAGTATTCATACTTATTGTCAGAGCCTTCAAATGTTCTCTCAAATGAGACTTTGTCTCCCTTCTTCCTTCCCAAAACGCTGGTTACAATCGGTCGATCATCCTCTTCCTCAACCGTGATTTCCTGTCTCTTCTTGTCCGCGATTGTCTTACCGTCCTTCACAACTGAGTATTCAACAGTTATATGATCGCCATACTCGATGGGACCATCTTTGGGATCAAGTATTGCGTTTTCATTTCTCAATTCTTCAATTCTCTCCTGCACATAGTTTTCTATTACCGAGGAGGATTCAGGAACAGATAACTCCATCTCTGAGAAGTCCTTCATCTCTATCTTCGGGCTGCGATGAAGGTCAACTCTGAATATTGCCTTGTCTTCAGTCCTTCTTTGATCGACGATCACGGCAGGTATCACGATTTCCTCGTCCTTGAGTGCTTCTTCGAGGTCTTCAGTAAGATTCTCCAGAACTAGTTCATCAAGGCTTTCCCCCAGGTAATTGACGATGATTCTTCTTGGGGCCTTTCCTTTTCTGAATCCGGGAATTGTCTGCTTCATATTGACCAGTGCTATGACAGACTCTTCAGCAGTTTCAACTTCTTCCGGGCTGAAAACGAAATCGTACGTTTCAACATTCTTTTCATGTTCGACGAGTTTTTTCTCCACTATATCTCCTCCATTAACAGAATAATCAAAATACGAATGTTCAAGAAATGAGCAACTCAGGATGCCATCGGGAAAACATAAAGGAACAACACCACTCTACATCTGACGACCATGCCACAAGCTACACCAAAGAATCTATCTGGTTATACCTTTATAACACCTTCGATGCTGACATAGTCGAACAGTTTCTTTGACTTGTGGAACAGAACAATCAGTTACGCGGCCTCTGGCATTGTAGAACTCTGAATGATCGCATACAATTATAACTGCTCGCTGGTAATCTTTCACTGTCTGACGGACAGACGGTGTTTGAGTATCAAGATGATTATACTGGAGGCTATTTTGAAGTACGTCTTGAGGTTCTGTAAAGGAGGTCTCTTGAGATTTCTCTCTAATCAGGAGACCGCTACTGCAATTGAAAGAATGCTTAGAAGGGCCAGGCTTTCGATGAAGTTCAGCGAAGGTTTTCATCCCCACCCAAAGATCAGCTATTCATCAGCTGTTGCAACATCTGTTGCGAGTGCGGCTGTATACGCTCTCGTTGAAACGGAAGAAAAGGAACAGCAGCTGCTAAGTAGACTGAAAAAGCAGGGAGTTCAAACTCTTCAGCTTCTTGATGCGTGGATGGTCGAAGACAGTAACTCTATCAGCGACTTCATCGATGGATACGAGTTTCATCTGTTTCTGCCAAAAACGAACTATCATGCAAACCTGCCGGATGGTGGATTGATGGTCAGGAAACGCACAAAGAAAGGTGAACGTCTTCTGTCAGTTTCAGAGGCGTTTCAGAATGTTTCTATTGCAGCGCTCAACAAATACTATGTGGTAAAATACATGCAGCATTTCGACTGCCTGGTTCCCTACCAGGAGTGGCTGAGAATCATGATCCTGGCGGACGGGCCAGAAGAATGTGGTGTATATGCCTTTATCAAAGATGGCGTGCTCGGTAATACAACGACTTCATTTATCCTGAATAGATTGGGAGGGAAAGAAAATGTCAGGTCACAATAAATGGGCGAATATCAAACACAGAAAGTCGGCACAGGATGCCAAACGCTCAAAGATGTTCACAAAGATAATCCGCGAGCTAATGGTTGCAGCTAGAGAGGGTGGCACGGATCCAAATACAAACAATAGCTTGAAATCGGCTATTGAGCGTGCGAAGTCCGTCAACATGCCGAAGGACACGATGGAGAAGGCCATCAAGAAGGGTGCAGGTGAACTTGAAGGACAATCGTTCGTGGAGGTTATATATGAAGGGTATGCTCCTGGCGGCGTTGCTATGCTTATTCGAGCACTAACAGACAACAAGAACAGGACTGCACAAGAGCTCAGACATCTCCTTTCTAAGTACGGTGGCAACATGGCAGAGAGCGGGAGCGTTGCCTGGATGTTTGAAAGGAAGGGAGTAGTTTCTGTCCCGGTTTCAGAGATTTCCGAAATGGAAGAGTTCGAGTTGATGGTAATAGAAGCTGGTGCAGAAGATATTAAGACTGACGATGAAATGGTCAGGATAATCACTGAGCCTGAATCAGTATCCAGTGCAAGAAGCATCCTTGAAGAAAACGGATTCACCGTGACGAACGAGCTTACCTACATTCCAAAGAACTCTATCAGTGTGGAAGGAAATGATGCTGAGAGAATGCTGAAGCTTCTGAGTATCATTGAGGATTGTGATGACGTACAGGAGGTATTCTCCAACTTCGAGATGGATGATGCTGAACTGGAAGCAATAATGGAAAGAATCGGCTAGTTCAGGACTTATGTGGCATTGCCTGGGGTGTGTTGATTGTTGTCAGTAGCACTGCTTGTTGCTTTAATATCTGACCAGGTATCAAAAGCAATTGTTGAGCAGCAAATGGTCTATCTTGAGCGCATTGATCTAATTGGCAGTCTGCTCGGTCTGCGTTATGTTCATAATACTGGCATAGGTTTTGGTCTTCTAAGAGGATTGGACCCTTTCTTGATAGCCGGAATTCAGCTCATGATAATAGGCGTGGTTCTGCTAGCAGTCTTCAGGTTCAGATATCAGATCAGTGCTGCAGAGGAGTTCTTCGTCGGGATGATCATAGGTGGAGCGTTCGGTAATCTGGTGGATCGTCTGAGATTAGGTCATGTTGTCGATTTCATTGAGCTCCCGTTTTGGCCAATATTCAATGCTGCAGACAGTTTTTTGGTGGTTGGAGCAGTACTGCTTTTGATTGCTTACTACAGGAGAGAAAGGCGTGAACGTCGAGCTCACAGTATCTAGTCGTGAGCGGGGTTGGCGGCTTGATCAATTTGTCACAGAAAAGAGCCCGCCATGGTTTTCCAGGTCCCAGGTGAAAAAGATTATCAGCGAGGGAAAGGTAAGGGTCAACAAGACCATCAAGAAACCTTCTCATAGACTTAAGTTAGGTGACATCATCTCTTTCGACATCCCGAATAGTCTGGTACAAACCGAACTCCCTCAAAGTGAAGATATTCCGCTCTCTGTGTTATTCGAAGACTCGGAAGTAATTGTTGTAGATAAGCCTGCCGGGATGATTGTACACCCTGTCCCACGCAGAAAGTCGGGAACATTGGTGAACGCCCTTCTTGCACACTGCGAGGCATTTCACGAAATGAATAATATGGATCGGCCTGGAATTGTACATCGTCTTGACAAGGAGACTTCTGGCGTCATGGTAGTTGCGAAGACTGAAACTGCTCATATTTCTTTATCACAACAATTCAAGGCCAGGGAAGTCACGAAGATGTATCTGGCTATTGTGAAAGGAAAAGTGCCGCTCGACGGGGTGATTGATGTTCCGATTGCAAGACATCCAGTCAATAGACTGAAGATGAAGGTTGATCCTTTCGGAAAGCCGGCGCGTACACTGTTTAGAAGACTGCGATCATATGGTAATTCTGCTTCTGTTGTTCTCGTCAGAACCGAAACGGGGCGAACTCACCAGATTCGCGTCCATTTCAAACACCTTGGTTCTCCCTTGTTGGGAGATCGTCTGTATGGTAATGCCCGTCAGGACGAGGCTTTTGATGTCAAACGACAGATGCTTCACGCAATGAAGCTTTGTTTCACACACCCCTCTACACAAAATCGTATTTGCATCTTATCTCGTGTACCTGAAGATATGAGAGTGGTGCTTTCAAATCTGACAGATCTGGAGAGAAAAGAGACTTGAGATTCGCATTTGTTATAAGTGGGGAAGACACATTCGAGTCTTTGATTACTCCGGAGAAGTTGATAGTGCAGCTCAAGAAAGAAAGCTACGATGGGTGCGTGCTCATAGACTCTTCACTCTCTTCTTTTCCGGAGTGGTTTGAGGTTTTCGTTTCCAGAGGATTGAAGGTTGTTCCTGGCCTGAGAGAAGAGAGTCGTTATATTCTGGCAAGTGGACCTGATGGACTAAGAGATCTTATAAGGTATTCGAACGGAATTGATGATATCTCTTCAGAGATGGTTTTAGTGCAAGGACCGCCGAAAAATATTGATGAAAGCGGAGTTATTTGGGAAACCAGATACTGCAGTTCCGGAGAAAAGACCTTACTGAACGCTTACAGGGAAGCAGGTGGTCTTGAACCTTTAGACGCTGATTACAGACTGCTTTCGAATGATGAGTATGACAGGATGCTCACGCCCGAAATCTCCGAAGTTCTTTCAGGATTAGTTCCTGCTGAACATCTAAGTATTCCCGCTCAGGTTTTCCCTGTCAGATCTTCAGTTGAAGAATTACGAGACAGGGCTATGAATAGACTACGGTCAGAAAACCTCCATGAAGACGCTAACTATATTCAGCGGCTGGAAACAGAACTTTCAGTAGTTGCTCGCGCAGGCTACTGTGACTATTTTGCGACGACTGAGGCGATTATTCGTATTGCTGAAGAGAAGGGTTTCTGGACAGGTCCTGGCAGAGGATCGGCAGTTGGTTCTCTTCTCGTGTGGGCTCTGGGAATTACCCATATTGATCCGGTTAAGCATGGACTGTATTTCGAGCGCTTTCTGAACTCCTACAGGAAAGATTTCCCGGATATCGATATTGACATTGAAGACACTAGCAGAAAAGAGATGATATGCGAGTTATCAGAACGCTTTGGAGCGAACAAAGTTGCTCTGCTGGAGACCAAAACGACTTTCTCCTTCAAGTCAGCCTTAAGAAGTATCGGAAGGAGAATGGGCATCACAGAAAGGCAGATTTCAGAGATCATCCGCGGTGGGGTCTCCGCAAAGACAGCTCTTGTAAATCACATTTCATCTGATCTTCAGAGAGCGGTGAACTGGGCGAAGGCACTTGAAGGGTTTCGGTCAGGTGTTTCCATCCATGCAGCTGGCGTGATTCTTGCTGGACAAGACTTAAGAGAGGCGATCCCCGTTAAGGAACATGAAGGAATGCTCGTCTCTTATTGGGGGATCAACGCCTTGCAAAAGGTTAGGTGGCAGAAGCTTGATATTCTTGGGCTTAAGAACCTTCGCCTGCTTAAAGAGCTGCTGAATTCAGTTCCACCCTGGAGGGAACCTGCAAGTGATGTTCAGGCATATAAGGTACTGTCGTCGGGATTCACTACAGCGATCTTTCAGATGGAGAGGCAAGAGGCAACTAGGATCGTACGCAAAGTTCGGCCGCGCGATATTCAGGATATTGCTCTAACAATTGCTTTGAATCGACCAGGCCCTCTGCGTTCAGGTATAACCAATGAACTCATCAGTATGAGAGCAAAGAGAGCAGCTGGCTTGCTCAGTCATGATTCCTTTTCAGCAGCTACAGAAGATACTTTTGGTCTGGTTGTCTTTCAGGAGCAGTTAATCAGACTCTTCGTTGAAGATCTTGGACTTGACGCAAATGCAGCTGAGTTTCTAAGACGGGCAATATCGAAAAAGGACAGAAAGATGTTCAATGATGCGCTTAAACTGATTGATGAAGAGAAGATAACTTGTTCATCAGAAGAAGCGCGAGCCATAGTCGAAAATGCTCGCAGTTTTGCTGAATACACTTTCAACAAGTCTCATAGTTACGGATACGCACTTCTGACATACTGGATGGCTTACTGCAAAGCGAAGAAGCCAGGAGTGTTCTACTCCCAGATGATGCCGCTGTTGCCTCGCGAATCCAGGACGCGAGCCGCTGCTGAAGCAAGGGCAATGAACATGTCTTTCAGACTGTGTTCCAGAGGTGAAAGTACTAACGAAAACGTCATCAAGATCTTACCGGCTGACTTTCTTGCTCTGGGAAAGGCAGAAGACATTGCCTCTTCAATGCCCCAGGAAGAGTCATTTCACGCTTTTGTGATGAAACACAAAGGGAGATTCAATGCAAAGGAACTGGAGAGTCTTATCAGGATCGGCTTTCTAGATAAATACGGAGCCCGCAAGCAGATGCTCAAACTTATGAAAAGCGCTCTCGCCGGAGTTGATCCTTCTCTCAGATCGGTTCTGAAATTGTTCGGATACAAGGAACAGGTTAAGACTGAACCGGAGATTGACCACGAATGGGAGAAAGCTTTGATGGAGAACATGCTTGTAGGCTTTAACGTTACCGAGTTTGATGCGGCAGTTCCCGAAAGAGATGTGTGTGACACGACAATAACCCGTGCATTGGCCTGCCTGGACACAGGAGTCGCTCCTTTCTGTCTGCTCGTGAAGGACGGAAAACAGTACATCACTGACGGCAAGACGCTGACGGAAATGTCCGGAAAAATCCCTGAATCCGGGTTCGTCGTGTTTCATTCGGGAACACCTTCACAAAGGGAACTTGTGGAAGAAGACGAGGTGATCGAAGTCGTAAGGACATACAATCATCCTGTGCCAGATGATCTCATCGAGAAGTGTTCATCATCCAATACTCTCAGACTCAAAATCGGGAATAGACATCTTTCAGTTAGGGGGGCAAGAGTACTGGAGCTTCCTCCGGATAGAATCGAGGTTATCAAGAGATGAGAGTATTCCTGGTCAGGCACGGAGAGACAGAGTGGAACTCGGAAGGCAGATGGCAAGGTCAGGAAGATATCTGCCTTAACGAAAGAGGGATTGAACAGGTTAACACTACTGCGAGGACCCTTGGGGATCTTATTAATGGTCGTGCAACAATCTACACGAGCGATCTGAGAAGGGCCAAACAGACCGCAGAAATTCTCGGAAAGGAACTGCAGATTGTACCAATTGAAGACAGGGCTCTGAGAGAATGCGATTTCGGCCTCTGGAATGGGATGACTCTTGACGAGATTAAGAGAGGTTGTTATAAGGCCTTTTACCGATGGGTTTACACACCAGAGGCAGAAGTAGAAAAGACCGAGTCACTGAATGCTGTGCAGAAGAGGGCATACACATCCTTCACAAACATCACCAGAAGCCACTATCAGAATGAGACAATCGTTATTGTCTCTCATGCTTTGTGGATCAAGGTTCTAATCTGCAAGATTCTTGGAAGCGAGCCAAACAACTATTACAAGATCGAGCTTGATAACGGTAGTTTTGCCATTGCCGAACTACATGACAGAGGATACTGGAAGCTTGACTGCTTGAACATTTCTCCGAGGTTCTGGATCATGTGGGGGAGAGAGCGTGAAAGTCAATGTAATCCTTGAAGGGAGTCTTAGAGGACCCTGCGAGAGTACCGTGGTAGTAGTTGACGTGCTCAGGGCGACATCATCAGCAGTGACAGCCTTCGCTAACGGTTTGACTCAGTTGGAGGTGGTGGAGTCTGTCGAGGAAGCACGCAGGATGAAACGAGAGAACTCCGAACTCCTTATTGCTGGAGAACGCCGTGGTCTGAAACCCAACGGGTTTGATCTCGGGAACTCGCCATGTGAGTTCACTGAAAACGAAGTGAAGGGAAAGAAGCTCGTGATGACAACCAGCAATGGGACCAGAGCGATCAAGAGATTCCTGGGAAACAGAGTTGTATATCTTGCGGCTCTTCTGAATTACCGTTTTGTTGCAAGGAGCATCGTTGAATCTGGCGAAGGAACGACAATCGTCTGTGCGGGAACTGATGGTGTCCCTTGTTTGGAAGATGTGTTCTGTGCTGGTTCGATTGTCAAAGAGTTGATGTGCGAAGGATACAGAATTGATGATGCTGCAAGAATAGCATATTCAACGTATAGCACTTACGAGTTTGATATTGAGAGAATGCTCAAAAAAGAATCAAGTCACGGTGCGTACCTGGAGAGAATAGGTCTTGGAGAAGACCTAGTGTATTGTGCTAGAATGAATATACATGACGTAACTCCATTTTCGCAAGGGAAGCGTTTCGTGCTTCATTAGTCTTTTTTATTGGCGGTTAGGGGGGGTATTTATGCAAAGTGTTACCGCACTTGAGAACATTGTCAACAGACTGCCCGGAATACAGGGAGCAAAAGTGCTGGCTGAAGATGACGAAATACGAGAGATTCACGTTCTCGCTGATGCGGAGAAGCCAGCAAAACAGATCGTAAGAGATATCGAGACTGCCATATTTGCCGCTTCCGGCACACGTATTGATCGAAAGATAGTCAGTGTAGCTCAGTTGTCTTCAACTACAGAGTCGAGAGACTATGAGGAAGACGATGATGCAGAGCTGGAGACTTCTGAACACGAAGCGAGTCATAAGATTTCAAGGTTCAGCCTTGTCTCTGTCCAGACCAGCACTGATACCAGAAAGATGTCTATAACCGTGATCATAGACGATTCAGGCACACGTCTCTCAGGCAGTTCTGTTGTTGATGTCAAAGATGACGAGAAGTATATGGCCGTGGTGGAAGCGACTGTGGCTGCTGTTAGATCATCTCTTCCGAGCTTCAGGGTAGAATTCTTTGAACGACTGAAATATGGTTTGTCAGAAGTATTCCTTGCTGTTACTTCATCTGTCTCAGGGGGTAAGAGAGAGAAGGAAGCAAGCGCCAGGATGTGTAGAAAAGATAGCTTCAATGATATTGTGCTTGTCTTGCTGGAAGCGTTAAACAAAATCTGATGGGGGGCTTGAGGTGGATATTTCTCGAAGTGTTCATGCCATAAGACCATCGCAGACACTGCAGTTTAACAAAAAGGTCTTAGAACTAATCAAAGCAGGAGTGGATGTAGTGAAGCTCACTGCAGGAGAACCAGACTTCAATACTCCCGAGGAAATTGTGAACGCGGCAATAGAAGCAATGAATGCTGGCAGAACCAAGTATACTGATTCCAGTGGCATTGTTGAGCTCAGAGAGGGAATCACCAGGAAACTCATTGAAGACAATGGACTGAAATACGATTCCCAGGATATTGTTGTCACGAATGGAGTTAAACAGGCTCTCTACAGCATTTTCAAAGCTACACTGAACGATAACGATCAGGTCATACTGATAACTCCTTGCTGGGTAAGCTACGAGGCTCAGATCCGAATGAATGGTGGTGAGCCTGTTCTGGTTCAAGCTCAAGATGGAAATAGATTTGTTCCTGATGTTTCCGCAATCAGGCAGGCAATCACCCAAAAGACAAGAGCAATAGTCATAAACTCTCCCAACAATCCTACCGGGACCGTTTATCCTCACTCTTTCTTCAAGGAACTTGCAGAAGTTGCTATAGAGAATGATCTCTTTGTGGTGTCTGATGAGGTTTATGAGAGGTTGATCTTTGAAGGGCATCATCACAGCATTGCTTCTGAACCTTTTATGAAAGACAGGACCGTTGTTGTCAATGGTTTTTCGAAGTCTCACGCAATGACAGGTTGGAGAGTTGGCTATATGGCAGGTCCGACGCAGCTGTCGAAGGCAGTAGCCAGGATTCAGGATCATCTGTGTTCCAACGTGAACACAATAGCCCAGTATGCCGCTCTTCGTGCGCTAACGGTTAACAACGATTCAATGAAGTATGCATTCATGAGGAGAAGGCAGTTACTGGCCGAGGGTCTTTCCGAGATAGGGCTGGAATTTACCATGCCAGAAGGTGCCTTTTATTTCTTTGTCGATGTGCGGAGCTTCTTGGGTAGTGAATACAAGAACTCTCTTGAATTGTCTTTGGCCTTACTTGAAAAGGCCAGGGTTGGAGTCGTTCCAGGAAGCGCCTTCAATTATGAAGGGTACATCCGACTGTCATATGCAGCTTCTGAAGAAGACATTCTCAAAGCGGTACAACGAATGCGAATCTTCTTCATGGGGATGGCTTACCGGCCCAGTTGAGTCCCCATCTGAATAGGTCGGCAACATACCTTACGCTTTCAAAAGAAGATCTTCCCAGCTGATCAAGTAGTGAATCAAAAGCTACTCTGAATTCAGTCTGTGAATTGCCGGTTCGACCCTCCAGAAGACACTCAATCACAGCAGCCATCATGTCTGCACATCTGACAAGTTCACCTTCATTTCCTGCAAAAGGATTCAGCGATCTTTCCCGGAGAGCCAGGACAAGTGCTTTTGGCATTTTAGAAAACAGCTCTGTGTCGAGCATTTTCTCTTCAACTTTCGAGATCACTTCATCAAAGCCCGTGACCTTCTTCTTGGTTGGAGTAATTATGTCGCCAGTCAGGCTCTCCGATATGTCGTGCAGCAGAGCTCTCTTTGTAACTTCAATGATATTGAGATGATTGCCTGCATCGTTCTCCATGCAGGCCAAAACGAAAGCGATAATGGATACGTAGAACGAATGACCCGCTACTGTAGTCTTGACATTGCGATTTATTCTGTTCCATCTGACCGATCTCAAAAGTACCAGAAGAGAAGCTTCGTAGCTCTCCAACCAGGTAGCCTGTTTCAGGAGACTGTAAGGCGTGAAATCAGAGAAGTGACTGGTCCTTTCAGCGAGACTCTGAATAGGCTGTGAGAAATGATCTGGGAAGAATCTTGCGTGGATCTCCGCTTCAAGCCTTGCTGACATCAGGTCAGCAGCTGCAATGATCCTCCCTTCAGTTGATTCGTCCCTTGCCCGAAAGAGGGAGTCCGAGAACTGTTCTCGTCGAGAACTATGAACATATCCAAGGATTTCTTCCACAGCAGTCTCATATACCTGTTCCCACTTGACCGGAGCCAGTTCACGAATAAGGTTCTTGGTGTCCACCGAAATGTCAGAAAGCACACATTTTGGAAGCTCTTTCAGTACAATTCTCTCATAGAGCTTCTCTTCTTCTATGGCTATTCCAGAGTCTTTGGACAACTCTGACATCAACATGGCAAAGTGTGAAGAAACGAAAGCGTTCTCTGCCTCATTGGTTCTCATGATTGTCGGTTTGTTGTTCCACCGAAACATCGTGAACAGATTCGATGTAACATCAAGGAGTCGAACATATCCTCTGTACATAGATTCGCCTTCTTCACTGCTTGATTGCCTTTAACTAATTATTGTATCATATCAGACGTATATCCCATAAGAGAGGCGATTTGATGATTGTCAGTAAATGGGTCAACAGAGCTTACCCTGTTTATCGAGCTAGCGAAACCGTGGGAAAGGTCATGAGAGAAAAGGAGGCGCCGGGATTCAGCACGATAATTGTAGTAGATGATAATGACAAGTTGCTAGGGACTGTTTCGGCTGAACTCATTTCTGGAGAAAACCGTTCAAAGAAACTCGAAGAACTGGTTGTTGAGTCTCCATACTTTTGTCTTGCTGATGACTATATTGAGGATGCAGTACTAATGCTCATTGAAAGTCGCGATTTTGTCCTCCCGGTAATTGATGATAGCTCAAGGGTTCTCGGAGCGATAACCGTATATGAGATCCTGGAAGCTCTCATGGAGTTTACAGCGATGGACAGAAGCGGATGCAGGATTTCGATGCTGCTTGAGGATCTTCCAGGATCACTGAAGAGCGTTGTAGACGCACTCGCAGAAAGCGAGATAAACATTCTTTCCATAGTTACAACAACCCAGGAAGACAGCAGAAAAAGGGTTATCGTAAGGACTTCTGACACAGACATCGGAAAGATCGCTAGCGCTCTTGAAGGAAGCGCAGCAGTACTGGAGTCAATTACCGAGGAGGAAGGGTTCAGTGCTTGACTCTGTAAGGGCTGCTTTACTGGGTGTAGTACAGGGTTTGACCGAGTTTATTCCGGTGTCTTCATCGGGGCATCTGACAATTGTTTCGACATTCTTTGGTGTCAAACTCGAAGGGCAACAGCTGAGGGTCTTCTTCTCTATACTTCATCTTGCAACGCTGCTTGCGGTAGTGGTATTTACACGACGAGATATTGCAATGATCATCAAAGGAATCTTCTGTAAAGAAGGGAACAGGGAACAAGCAAAGAGTTTGCTACTGCTGCTTGTTGCAGCAACAATTCCTGCCGGGCTTGCAGGGGTGCTCTTTAAAGATTACATCGATTTCAGTGGAGTAAGACTTGCAGCGACTCTGTTATTCGTAACAGCCGCTGTGCTATGGCTTTCTGAAAAGCTCTCAGGGCAGAGGATATTGTTCGATATGGATTTCAGGTCAGCCCTGCTTATAGGATTATTCCAGGCTCTTGCATTGTTCCCGGGTATTTCCAGAAGCGGTATGACTATATTCGGAGCGCTCATTATCGGATTAAGGCGTGATGAAGCCGTTCGTTTTTCTTTCTTGATGAGTCTTCCGATCATTCTTGCAGCTGGTATTCTGGATGCGGGACGCGCACAGCTTCCAGCCGTTCCTGTGATTCTGGGCTCAGCGCTTGCTTTTGTCAGTGGACTCTTCGGTTTGTGGTTCCTGAAAAGAATAGTAATGAAGGGTGGTCTGCGAGCTGTATCCATCTACTGTATAATTGTTGGTGGTATCAGTCTGTTTTTCGCTGGAGGCGTCTGAGATTGGTTCTTGACATTCTATGTCCAGGAAACTCTGTTTATGTGCCAGGAGTGATAGACTCCCCTTCGAGTACAACAGTGTTGCTTACTGACAAGACGAGAAGTGTCCTGGTTGATCCGGGCGGTTTTTCTTCTATGAAGAGGCTTGAGACAGCACTTAATGAGAAGGATATTGGGGTCAACGATATTACTGATATCCTGCTTACACATTTTCACATGGATCATGCCTTCAACAGTCTTTTCTTTCCAAATTCGACAGTCCACCTGGGAAGAGAGTATCTGACGAAAGACTACAGTCAGTTTGGACCAATAATCGGGACAATGTACACAATGGTCCTGAACAGGTGGAAGAGCACCCACGTCTTCGAGAATAAACTTCTTTGGGATTGTGTAGAGATCCATGATACACCCTTTCATTCAAGAGAGCATAAGTCATTTGTGGTTTATACCGAGAACATGGGGAAAGTTTTGATCTGTGGCGATCTGTGTGAACGTCAGTATCACTTTCATGAAATGAGAAAAGGCATGAGAAGTGACCAAGCAGCAGAAGTCACTCTTGAAATGAGCGAACAGGTAGATGTCCTGATTTTTTCACACGACTTGCCTATCTACAAGGAGTGAGCAGAATGAAGGTTTTGTTCGTAGCATACGAGGTCTATCCGTTTGCGAAAGTTGGAGGGCTTGCGGATGTGGCTGGTACACTCCCGAAGTTCCTGAAAAAACTGGGGGTTGATATTGAACTTGTGATGCCTTACCATCCTGGAATAGAAAATAAAGATATCATCTCGACAGGGCTTGAATTGTCCACAACGCGCGTCGAAGGCGGTTATGTTTTTGATATCTTCGAAAGCACACTACCCGGTTCAGACGTTAGAATCTTCCTGCTGAGAAATGAAGAACTCATCGATTCCACCGAGATCTACGGGGGGCGAGACCTTGGCGTTCAGGCAATGGCTTTCTGTGATGCAGTAACGTCATTTGCACAGGGCAGGTCATATGATGTTGTTCATATAAATGATTGGCAGACAGCACTGGTAGCCCCTTATTTCGAGGATCTAGACGAAAGTGCTCCTGCAACATTGCTCACAATCCACAATCTTGGATATCAGGGCGCCTATTCACCCGACTATTTCTACAGGTCGGGACTCTCTGATCGTTTTTTCACTTACGAAGGTGTACTGCACTATGGGAAATTCAACTTTCTGAAGTCAGGTTTGATCTATGCTGATTTGCTGAACACGGTTAGCAAGGCTTATGCCGAGGAGATTCAGACAGAGGAATACGGGGCGGGACTGCATGAGGTCTTGAGATTCAGGAAGGGCGATTTGTTCGGCGTGCTCAACGGGATTGATTACGATATATACGATCCCAGGACAGATACACGACTGCCGTACAATTTCTCAGTGAACAATATTGATGGGAAAGCAAAATGTAAGAGTGCTCTTCAACAAGAACTGAAGCTGGAAGTATCTGATAGACCTCTAATATCGCTGATATCGAGGTTGGTTCACCAGAAAGGACTTGACATATTGTCTGACGTTATTAACGAAATCGTTGCTCATGGTGTGCAAGTGGCCATTCTGGGCACAGGTGACAATCACTTTGAATCAGTATTCAGGAGTATCTCAAAGCGTTGCCCTGATATGGTTTCCGTGAACTTGCTCTTTGATCAGGATCTTGCACAAAGAATATATGCAGGATCCGATATGTTCTTGATGCCTTCTCTGTACGAACCCTGTGGACTTGGTCAGATGTTTTCAATGCGTTATGGGACGATTCCCGTCGTCCGTTATACAGGAGGTCTGAGAGATACTGTCAAGGAATTTGATGAGCAACAGATGATAGGTAATGGGTTTGGCTTCACGGATTATTCTGGAGGAGCCCTCCTTGAAGCTGTTAAGAGAGCGGTGAGTTATTATGATAGAAAGGATATTTGGAGAACTATCATAAAGAACGCGATGGAAACTGATTGTTCCTGGAATAGGTCAGCAGATGAGTATATAACCCTCTACAATTCTTTGATGAATATGAGAAAGGAGAAATCTCAAAATGCCTGAGCTGAGGAAAGACCCGATAATGAAGAGATGGGTCATAATTGCCACCGAGAGAGCAAAACGCCCACATGACTTTGTTGGAACCAAGGAAGAGGCTTCCAGTTCATTCTGTCCTTTCGACTATGGAAATGAGCACACCACCCCCCCTGAGATCCTTGCTTTTCGTCCAGCAGATACTGAGAAGGATTCACCAGGTTGGTGGGTAAGGATTGTAGCCAACAAGTTTCCAGCACTTGATCCTGAAGCTGAACCAGACAAATTCGGACACGGCATGTATGATGTGATCAAGGGTTTTGGTACTCACGAGGTGATTGTTGAGACGCCTGATCACAAAGCGAATCTGGCAACACTTCCATATAAGCAGGTCAAAGAAGTGATTTGGGCATACAGAGAAAGGTACAAGGCACTTGAAAAGGATCCAAGAGTTAGATATGTGCTGATTTTTAAGAATCACGGAAAGGATGCAGGAGCTTCTTTAGAACACTCTCACTCACAGCTCATAGCCACCCCGATTGTTCCAAAGAGGGTAATGGAGGAAATCGAAGGCAGCAGGGAGTACTTTGCATTCAGAGATAGGTGCATATTCTGTGACATGGCTAACCAGGAACGTCTTGAAGGGACCAGGATTGTCGAGGAGAATGATGATTTTGTGGCTTTCGCACCGTTCGCTTCACGGTTTCCTTTTGAGACATGGATTCTCCCAAGAGTACACCAGTATAATTTCGGCAGCATTGAAGCTGATCAAATCGACAGATTCGCTGCTATTCTAAAGAGTGTTCTCCTGAGAATATACACGGCACTGGATAATCCTCCGTACAATTTCATGCTGCATACGGGGATTAGCGGAGAGGAAGGGAACCAGTACTATCACTGGCACCTGGAGATCGTTCCAAGGTTAACCAGAGTAGCGGGGTTTGAGTGGGGCTCAGGGTTCTACATAAATCCCGTCCCGCCAGAAGATGTGGGAAGGTATCTCAGAGAAGTTGAGCTGAAGAAGCAGTGAAGCCTGATATAAATGAAGATCTTATAAGAAAACTGGAAAGACTTGCAATGATAAGCCTTGCTGAGGATGAAAGAGAGAAGTTAACTGCTGATATTCGCCGGATTCTCGATTTTATGCAGTCTCTTGACGAAGTGGATGTTGAAGGAATCGAAGAAATGGTTTCCCCGGTGTCCAGACCTATGGAAACAAGAGAAGAGATTCCGGAGCATTTTTTTGATACTGAGTCGATTATTAAGATGTTCCCTGACATCTCAAAGCGATACCTGAGACTTCCTCCAATTAAGGGCGATGAATAAAAGGGCAATCGGAGCGATCTTTGAAGATAAAGCATGTGCTTATCTAAAGGACAAGGGGTTCAAGATTCTGCATAGAAATGTGAGATACAAATTCGGAGAGATTGACATAGTCGCCCTTTTTAGACGAACTCTCGTTTTTGTGGAAGTCAAGGGAGGTAGTGGTTTTATCCCTCCAAGGTTAAGGATCAACGAGAAGAAGCTCAGGTCGATCGAAATGGCAGCCAACATGTATACAAAGAGTCTTGATCATGAGTACGAGTCTTACAGGCTCGATGTGATAGAGGTGCTTGACAACGGTGAAGTGAATCATATTGAAGGAGTTGGGAAGTGGTAGCATGAGAACATCTGATGAGGTAAGAAATGAATACAAGAGATGGTTAGAAAAATCATCTCATGAAGCTGTAGAAGAGCTCAAGAATCTTTCGCCTGAGGAAGTCACAGAGAGGTTTTTCCAGGATCTGGAGTTCGGAACAGGTGGTATGAGAGGAAAGATTGGAATGGGCACGAACCGTATGAACATCTATACTATTACGAGGGCTTCGCGCGGTTTTGCCCGGTGGATGAACGAGAAGTATCATGCTCCCTCAGTTGCGATTGCACATGATACACGCCATAAGTCCGAAGTATTTGAAAATCGAGCTGCAACTGTTTTTGCCGCTTCCGGAGTTACGGTGCACATCTTTGATTTTCCTGCAGCTACTCCTCTTCTCAGCTATGCTGTCAGGGAACTGGGCTGTTCCGGAGGAGTGGTCATCACTGCAAGTCATAACCCAAAAGAGTATAACGGATTCAAGGTATATACAAGTGACGGGACGCAAGCGGTCCCTGCTATTGCAGAGGAAATTACTGCGCTCGTTAAGGAAAGCGACTTTTTCATGGACTTACCGGAGAAGAGCGAAGAAGCTCGGAAAATTCCGCTCGATCTGGTTGAGGCGTACAGAAAGACTGTCATTGATCTTGCCAGAGCAGTCAGAGATATTGATGAAAAGGTTAAGGTGATCTATACTCCGCTTCATGGAACCGGTAAGTACCTCGTACCAGACGTGTTGAGACAGCTTGGACATGTGGTAATTGAGGAACCATCGCAGTCGATTCCCGATAGTGATTTTCCAACAGTGTCATATCCCAATCCAGAAGACAGGAGCACCTATGCTCTTGCGCTTGAGCTTGCGCAGCCTGAGAACGCAGATCTGATCATTTCAACCGATCCAGATTGTGACCGTATGGGGATAATGGCTCGTTCCGACGAGGAGTATGTGTTCCTCACAGGAAACCAGATAGGCATAATGCTTACTGAATTCCTTCTTGGAGAATTGTCCACCAGATTACCCCCCAATCCTTTTATCATCAAGACTATTGTATCGTCGGATATGGCTGCCGCGATCGCACGTGAGTATGGTGTTACTGTAAAGGAGACGCTAACTGGCTTCAAGTTCATTGGTGAATTGATTGAGGAATCAGAGAAAACGAATTCAGGAAGCTTCATTTTTGGTTTTGAGGAGAGCTACGGTTATCTATATGGAACCCACGTGAGGGACAAAGATGCAGTTGTCTCATCTGCCCTGATAACACTTCTCTACTCAAAGCTCAAGAGCGAAGGACTCTCTATACCAGAGTACCTGGAGATGCTCTATGATCAATATGGTTACTACTCTGAAAGATTGGTGAGCAAAGAATACGACGGAATAGAGGGAATAAGGAAGATTGAGAACATCATGGCGCGGATGAGAGATAATCCTCCAAGAAGCATCGGTGAAAACAAGCTTGAGAAGACACTTGATTATTTGGAAGGTATCGAAGGGTTGCCAGCTTCGAATGTCGTTTCAGCTATCTATGAGGGAGATCTGAAACTCATTGTCAGGCCTTCTGGGACGGAACCCAAGATCAAGTTCTACCTGATGGCCAGTGGAGAAAGCAAAGAGGTAGCAGAGAGAAAACTGGATCTTCTCGAAGACGAGGTAGAAAGGATTGTTGGTTGAATGAACCCATGCTACGCTCACATAATATTCGATGAGGATGACTATTTCTCACCGAAGAAGGCGATTTTCGACAACAGGACAAAGACCGGGTTTCTGACTACCTGGTCTCAGAATCACGCTGAAGAGCTTTTGCAAAAGAAACACTGGAAGTGTCTGAGCGCATTCGGAATGGAAAGTAGTATACTACGGCAGATCTGTTTCGAAAGAAAGCACAGCAGGGACAACCTTCTGTACTTCAAATACATTGTCGATCTTCCCGATGCAGTGGAGACTTGTTTTGACTATGACATTGTAAACACTCTCGCCAGCAAGACTTCTCTCAGGGAAATCACCGAAGAGGTCGTCGGGATGCTAAGTGATTACGATGCGGGAAAACTAAGTTTCTCTGATGGCACATTGAACAAGTGGCTCAATAGAAAGACAAGGGACCTCGAGATTTCGGGAGCTGCTTGTTCAGATTCTTATCAGCAGGCTCTGATGAAGTACGTGGAAAACTTCGTAAGCAAGATTCTCTGGCAAGCGTATTCGGGGAATTTGAGAAAGCTCGCGTCTGATTCTTCGGCAATCGTCTTTCTTTTCACAGAAATGTGTAGCTTCTCTGTTGCATTATGAACGAACAAGAGAGACGATATAAGCGCTTTGCAGCTGTGGTGGCATATGATGGTACGGAGTTCTACGGCTTCCAGAATCAGCCTGATAGAAGAACTGTTCAAGGTGTTTTTGAAGACTCTTTGCGGCGCATCCATAAGACCGATATTCAGAGTGAGGGGGCAGGAAGGACAGATACTGGTGTTCACGCATGGGGACAGGTTATTGCCTTTAGCTCATGTTTGACAAGACTGGATGGTTTCTCCATGAAGAACGCTTTAAATGCGAACCTTCCCGAGGACCTTCTAGTCAGAAGAGTTGTATGCGTTCCTGAAGATTTCAGTCCGAGGTTTTCAGCAAGAAAGAGAATCTATCATTACTACATTCTGAATCGTAAAGAACCCAGCATATTCCTGCGACGTTACACATGGCATTTTCCATATGAAATGGATCTTGATGCCATGAGGAGAGGTGCAAAGTACCTGTTAGGGGAGCGCGACTTCTCAGCCTTCCGAACAGGCAAGGACGAAAGAAATCCCGTAAGGACTGTTTATGAGATTAGGGTTCTAAGAATCAGAAGAGACATCGTGCTCATTCGTGTGGAGGGAGCGTCATTCCTCAGGAGGATGGTCAGAAACATCACTGGCACTCTTGTCAGAGTTGGAGTTGGACATCTGGAACCAGAGAAGGTTCGAGATCTCGTCGAATCCACTGACAGAAGAACATTGCCGAGTTCTGCGCCAGCTCAGGGTCTTTTCCTTCACAGAGTAGTGTTTGAGCATTTTAAGTCATAGTATGTGGTCTTCCTATTCTGAGGATCAGTGGGGGTAAATGTGAGGTTATTTCTTTGTTGTATTCTGATTTCATTATTCACCGGTGTTCTTTTTGCTGGCAGTGTTTTTGATTTTGTTGCCGAAGACATTGGATACTTTCTCCTTCTGAGGAATACAGAGTCAGCTCTGCAGAACTTGAAGCAGAACACCAGCTTCTTCAGTACATATCTCGGCGATTCTGGATTTGGCGCTGAACGTTCATTTTACGGTATTATTGACGCTGCTGGTTATTCCGCTGGAGTCGAGATGACGCTTCTAAAGAGATCCATTAACCAGGAGATTCTTCTTGCTGGCGATGAGATTGACTTGAGGATACAGGATCTTCTCACACTCGATCCATTCTACTTCTTGGAAAGAATGAAGATTTCGGGGAGAAAGATCTTCATAGTCTGGTGCACACAGGATTCAGCGGAATTAATGAGACTTGTCGCTGCTGTTCTGAACATGCGAGTTTTCACACAGAAGGGAGACAGTGTCTCTGAGCTGAGGAGTGAGGGTGGCGTGTTGTTTGCTTACCCTGCTTCTGGTTACCTGATCCTTGGTGGAACTATGGATTCGATTGATAGTGCGCTGGCGGCCTTTGAGGGGCAGAAGCGGAGGCTTGTTGACACAGTGGGAAAAGGACAGGAGGTAGCATCTGCGAGTAAGGACTACTGGATTACTGGTTATTTTGATAGCGACAGATTCAGTATTGACATGGGACTGGAAACAACTTATTCCATACAGAACTCATCGATCTACGTAAAGCCTCAGGAGAACACACTTTATGCATATATAGAACAGGAGATTCTGTTTCTTGATGACTCGGAGATGGACAGACTTCGATCCATGACAACATGCAAGACATCGGAAGTTGATGAGCGCGCATTTGGAGACTACATGGTGTTTTTCCCTTCAAGCAGCATTCAGACTCTGAGGAGGGAACTCTCTAGATGGTTCGAACTTGATCTCCAGCCATATAGCTATCTTGCTGACTATATTGTAGAAATAGCTAGAAGAAGCGTGGGAAATGTCAGGATCTATGGAAACCTGTTTTCCGGCGAGCCTGATGCTTCGGTGGTCTTCACCATTTCTAATGATAGTACTGGGGTTCTCGAAGAAAAGCTTCTGAGTATTGGTGGGGAGAGATTGCCAGATGAAAAAGAGATTCCGGTGTATTTGTTGGAAGACGATTTCAACACGATCTTCTTCCTATTTCTCGAGAACGCAGTGGTTTGCACAGTGTTGCAGCCAGATGTTTATCTTGGCAAGATAGATAGGGCAAGACCATTATCTGAAAACGAAACCTATAAGCTAATAATGGAGAAGGGTTGGTCTGAAGACATCATCAGGGCTTACATTGATGCGAGAAACATATTCAGATCGCTGATTGACTTGAGTGTTGAAAGTGGCATGCTTTATCAGCAGAAGGTCGATCGCGAAGGAAGAATGCTCCACACGATAAGAGTCTTTTAGAGGTGTAAGCTATGTTCAAGAAGCTGTTTGACAAAAACAAGAGGCTGGTAAAGAGCTACAGAAGAATAGTTGAGAAGTGTAATCAACTTGAGCCGACCATTAGGGATTACTCTGAAGACGACTTCATCAACAAAACCAGTGAATTCAAACGAAGACTTGAGAATGGAGAAACGTTTGATGACATTCTTGTTGAAGCATTTGCTCTTGTGAGAGAAGCTGCAAGAAGAACAGTAGGAATGCGTCCTTTTGATGTTCAGCTCATCGGTGCAATGTGCCTTCACAAGGGTAAGATTGCTGAGATGAAGACCGGTGAAGGTAAAACGCTTGCTGCCACTATGCCGATGTATTTGAATGCTCTAACTGGTAAAGGAACACATCTTGCAACAGTTAATGATTATCTTGCTCGAAGAGATGCCGACTGGATGGGTCCGGTGTACGAGTACATGGGGCTATCTGTTGGATACATTCAAGCAGGTATGTCGCCGAGCGAAAGAAAACCTGCATATGAAGCTGATATAACCTACGGAACAGCGAATGAATTTGGATTCGATTATCTTCGAGATAATCTGGTTTACTCCCTCAAAGATAAAGTTCAGAGAGGACACAACTTCGTGATTGTCGATGAGGCTGACAGCATTCTGATTGATGAAGCAAGGACGCCCCTGATAATCTCTGGTCCTTCGGAAGCCTCTTCCTCTATGTATAAGCAATTTGCATTCTATGCGAAACGCTTTCAGAGAGAAAAGGATTATATCGTTAACGAGAAAGACAGAACTGTAACACTCACAGAGGAAGGAATAGAGAAGGCCGAAAGCATTCTTGGCATAGACAACCTCTATGATCCTGCTCACTATCAGCAGCTTTTTCATTTGCTGAATGCACTTAAGGCAGTGAATCTTTACAGAAAAGACGATGATTACGTTGTGACAAATGAGGGAGAAATCGTCATTGTTGATGAGTTTACAGGCAGACTTTTGCCCGGCAGACGTTACAGCGAGGGACTTCATCAGGCTATAGAAGCCAAAGAAAACGTGAAGATAAAGGAAGAGACGATTACCTACGCTACGATAACTTTCCAGAACTACTTCAAGCTGTATGACAAGATCTCTGGGATGACGGGGACAGCGGCTACCGAAGAATCTGAATTCATATCGATTTACGATGCAGAGGTTGCAGTTATTCCTACCAATGAACCTGTTATACGGCAGGACAGGGATGATTTGATTTACAGAACAGCCGAGGAGAAATACAACGCTATTGTGGAAGAACTGACGGAACGTTATGAGAAAGGTCAACCAGTGCTCGTTGGAACGACTTCCATCGAAAAGAGTGAATTACTGAGTGACATGCTTCAAAGGAAGGGAATTCCTCACGAAGTTTTGAATGCGAAGCATCATGAACGAGAAGCAGAGATAGTTGCTAACGCTGGACAGAAGAAGACAATTACGATAGCCACGAATATGGCTGGAAGAGGAACCGACATAAAGCTCGGCGAAGATGTTGTGGAGTTGGGCGGGCTCTATGTTCTCGGTACGGAGAGACATGAGAGTAGAAGAATAGATAATCAGCTGGTGGGTCGTTCTGGTAGGCAAGGAGACCCGGGAGAATCAAGGTTCTTCTTGTCTCTCGAGGATGAGCTGGTAAGGCTTTTCGGGGGAGAGAAACTGCAGGGAATAATGACTACGTTAAGAATGAAGCCCGGAGAACCTATTGAGCATCCGCTGCTTAGCCGGGTCATTAGTTCAGCTCAGAAGAAGATCGAAGGAATTCACTTTGCCATTAGAAAGAGACTCTATGAGCTTGACTCCGTTATGGATCAACAGCGTAGTGCGATATACGCCCATCGCAACTGGCTGCTGAAAGGTGAGGATCTGGACTCACATCTGGAAGAGATGATCGATGATGTGGTGGATAGAAGGCTTTCTGGCCTCGAAAGAGTTGAGGATGCTGACCAGTTACGGTCCATATTCGGTTTTCTGCCTGAGGCTGCTCTCGAGTCAATCAACCATCAGCAGGCAGTTGCAGTACTGCGAGAAGACGTCCTGGATGCCCTGAAGGGAATATACGAGCAGAAGAAGGCTGCCTTTGGTGAAGAATTTCCGACCGTGATGAAATACCTCATGTTGAGGATGATTGATGAGCGATGGAGACGACATCTGGAGTCAATCGAGCACCTTAAAGACTCAGTGGGTTTGAGGGCATATGGCCAGAAGGATCCGGTACTGGAATTCAAGAGAGAGTCCTACATGTTGTTTGAAAACACTGTAGATTCCCTCTACGATGATGTGATCAGTGTTCTGTGTAGAATGGTAAGAGTTGACAGCGAAAGAGCTCGAGAAGAGGCATCAAAAGAGTTAAGTAATCTGAGTTTCGTCCATTCCGAATTCGCTCAGCCCCGCGAGAAGGAGAAGAAGCAAGAAAAGAAGGTCTCTGCTGCGAGGAAGAGGCGCTTCAAAGTAAAGAGGTAGAGTTGTGATGCAGAGTTACGAGATAAACACACGAATAAATGAAGTGAAAAGGAAGTTTGAAGCAATCGAAGATATGACGGATATTTCCAGCCTCAGGGCTGCTTTGGAAAGCGCGGAGAAAGAGATGGCTTCCCCATCTGTTTGGAATGATCAGGAACGCGCCACGAGATTAGGCCAGGAGGCGCAATACATAAGAGAGAGACTTGCAACGCTCGAGAATATCAGGAAGACTATAGACGATCTGGATGCCGCTGTGGAGCTCAGTGAGGAGGATGAAACATTTGCCGGCAGCCTTGAAGATTTGGTTCGTGAAGCTGAGGCAAAGATCCGAGATCTTGAACTGAATACGCTTCTTTCTGGGAAGTATGATGCAAAAAACGCCTATCTTTCTGTTCACCCGGGCGCTGGAGGCACGGAATCACAGGATTGGGCCTCCATGCTTCTGAGGATGTATGAACGCTGGGCAGAGAAGAAGGGTTACAAGGTAAACTATGTCGAAGAGAATCCAGGAGAAGAAGCAGGTATCAAGAGTGCGACGATCAATATCAGGGGTCCCTTTGCTTACGGAATGCTCAAGTATGAGACAGGTGTCCACCGACTCGTTCGTATCTCCCCATTTGACTCAAATCATCGACGCCATACATCTTTCGCATCTGTGACTGTCTTTCCTGAGACTGATAACGATATAGACATTGATATACCGACGGAAGAACTGCGCATAGACACTTACAGGGCTGGAGGAGCAGGGGGTCAACACGTTAACAGGACAGAGTCAGCGATAAGGATAACACACTTCCCCACGGGGATAGTGGTAACATGTCAGAACAGCAGGTCACAGCATCAGAACAAGACAACTGCTATGAATATGCTGAAGGCCAGACTCCTGCAGATAGAAATCGAGAAAAAAAGGCAAGAAAAGCTTAAACTGATGGGTGAGCAGAAAGACATCTCCTGGGGGAGTCAAATCAGGTCTTATGTGTTTCAACCCTATACCATGGTAAAGGATCACAGAACAAGCGAAGAGACCGGAAACGTTGAAGCTGTAATGGATGGGGAAATTGATGACTTTATTGAACGCGAGCTGCTTATGTTTGCCCGCATCGAATCAGAATAGATCGGGAATTGTGTTTGACATTGCACACGGCAAAATGCTAATATACAAACAGCGGAGTGGATCGTAATTGAACAATAAATGCTGTGAACACCACAGGAGCGTCATGGTCCACGAAGCGCTCCATTATTTGTTGCCAAAGAAAAATGGTATATACATTGACGGAACATTAGGCGAAGGAAATCATACCCTTGCAATTCTCGAGGCCACAGAAGGAAGATGCAGAGTGATAGGCCTTGATCTAGATAGAGAAGCAATACGACTAGCGGAGAGCAATCTCAGAGCTTACAGCGATTCAGTGGAGTTATTCGAGGCATCGTATGCGGACTTTGATTCTGTTCTAAGGTCTTTGGATATTGAAAAGGTAAGCGGTATTCTCCTCGATTTAGGAGTCTCTACCTTGCAGCTCAAAGGTGATGGTCGTGGGTTTTCGTATGAAAAGGATGAGCCACTTGATATGCGAATGAGTTCTCGGAACCCAATCACAGCGGAGACGATAGTCAACAGATATTCTGAGAGTGAGCTTGCAAGAGTCATTTTCGAGCTCGGAGATGAAAAGAGATTTGCGAGGAGGATCTCTCGTCATATTGTCCGGAGAAGACCCTTGTTAACAACAGGAGATCTGGTCAGTGCAGTGCGTAATGCACTACCCCCAGAGGAGATCCGGAAAAGAAGACGGCATTTTGCAACAAGGGTTTTTCAAGCTATCAGGATTGAGGTCAACAAGGAAATTGATACGCTTGAAAGATCTTTGGTAAGAATGCCAGACTATATCAAAGATGGCGGGAGACTGGTAGTGATTTCCTTTCATTCTCTCGAGGATCGGGCAGTAAAGAACAAGTTCAGGGAAATGAAGGACTCAGAGCTAAAGATACTGACGAAGAAGCCTGTAGTACCGTCTGAGAGAGAGCTTATTTCAAATCCTCGGTCAAGAAGTGCGAAACTGAGGGCAGCGGAGCGGATTGCAAGGGGGTAACACATCATGGTTATCTCAGTGAAGCGGAAGGAACTGAGATTTTCAGGCAAAGAGATTACTCAGTTGAAAAGCAGGAGCGGTCTGTTAATGGCCGTCGAGACTGTTGTCATTGTGCTTCTGCTGGTGGTAATGGTGTTTCTACCATTCTATTTTGGTAATGAAGCGGACAAGATTAACGAATTGACCAAGCAAAAGGAACAGAGTTTCTCGGTTATGTTGTCGCGTATCCAAGATATGTCGAGAGAGATTTCTTATTTGCAGACTGTACTGGGTGCAAGAAGCTCAGTTAAGACTGAATAGGAGTGATCCAGAACCTGGCCCGACGAATATTCCTTATCTATGCGCTGATAGTCCTCCTAACGGCCTTATTCGTTGCCAGGATATTTTACTACTCCCTCTTTGTTGAGGCAAATGTTCCAACCGTAGTTAGGGCAAATCGAATACCGGCTATGCGCGGGACAATCTATGACGCAAGCGGTAGAGTAATATCTAGCGATATACTCGTTTATCAAGCATGGCTTGACTTTGAGTTTCTTCGTCGCAATGCTAATGACAAAGAGGTTGAAACAGTATTCCAAGCAATAGAAGAGAACTTCAGTATACCTAAAGACCAACTCTACGATTACCTTCACTCAGGCAGGTACTATCTCCTTCTAGGATCAAAACCCACATTGGAAGAACTGAATGAACTGGTCATCCCCTCAATGAGGAAGTACGTGTCCAATGAAATGGCAATTCAGAGGCTCTCTTACCGTGAATATGGTTTGGGGAGAATCATTGGTTCTCTTGATGGCGGAGGAGACCCGGTCAGCGGAATTGAGAAGACATATGATGAGCATCTCAGGGGGAAAGCTGATGGAGTGATACGAAGAACCATAACCGGTTCTGAAAGAATTGAACCTGTTAATGGAGATGATATCTACCTCTCCATCGATATGAGGTATCAGATGATACTCCATGAAGAGATTCAAAAAGCCACACAACGTAACGATGCAGACGGAGCTCTGGCGATTCTTTTGGAGAGCTCGACCGGGAAGATTGTGGCTTATGCTGGGTCGTATGATTGGGATCTCGGACTGTTAGGTGTCTTTGAGCCAGGATCGTCAATCAAACCTCTGATATATGCTCTTGCCCTTGAGACAGGGTCGGTTGAAGTCGACTACGAATTCTATTGTGAAGGAAGAATACAGCCCGTACCTGGTCTTGATATCGTGATGAGAGACGTAGAAGGTCAAAGACATGACGACATCTCGTTCTCTCAAGCGCTTGTTGAGTCGTGCAACGTCGCAACTGTTCAGATTGGTCAGGCCATACTCGATAATCTGGGCAGAAATGCAATGAGGGCAGAGCTTGAAAAGCTTGGTCTGGGAAGAATAACTGGCGTTGATCTTCCAGGAGAAACGGAAGGTCTATTCGCACAGGTTAACCATTGGTCATTGATCTCTCCGTATCAGTTTGTTATTGGACAAGGTGTTGGAGTTAATATTTTCCAAATGTCTCGTGCATTGAACGTCTTTGCATCGGGCGGTAGACTCTTTGTTCCTTCGTTTGTCAATGCCCTTGGTTATGGTACCGACATAAGACCCGTTGCGCCTGCTGTCGAGTCAGTTCTCTTTTCTGAACATGTTGTCGAAACCCTGATCCCCATACTTGAAGACGTTGTTAATTATGGTACTGGTACCAGGGCAAGGGTCGATGGTATAAGAATTGCTGGAAAGACAGGCACGGCACAAAAAGCTGCGGTTGGTGGGTACAGTGATACAGACTACTATGCACTTTTTTGGGGATTCTTTCCTGTTGAGGATCCGAAGTACTCCCTGATGATAATGGTTGACACTCCTAAGGCGGGAGAATACTATGGCGGAACGGTAGCCGGGCCTATCTTCAGAGATATTGTGAGACGAATGTACCAGGTCGATGAGCAGAAAAGCATCTCGCAAGGTCTCTATTTCTGGAAGGTTCCTGACATGTATGGATACTCAATGAGGGATGTTTTTGAGATAGCGGATCTGTATGAAATCTCAGATATTCTTATTCACGGGACAGGATTTGTGGTGGATCAGGATCCAGCACCTGGTGAACCAGTGGGCGACCGACTCGAAGTGTGGCTCTCTTCAGAGATGATAGATTAATATGATCTTCCTTCTTGACGGAACCAGCCAGCTTCTTAATGAGTTCTTCATTTCATCTTCGGAACCGAAGACAAAGGTTCGAATCAGTTCAAATGAAGGTATTGAAGGCCTGAGGAATGCCCTTGCGAGTGTTTCAATGTTCGATGAAGAGGCCATCGTCATAACAGATCTGGACAACTGGAAAAAGTCAGATCGCAAGGATGCTGCTCATTTGATTGTGAACCATGCAGTCAATAGGAACATCTTTTTGATAAGCAGAAACGAGAAGCTTGACGAAGCGAAGCGTGTGACCCTTGATCAGCCCAAACCGTGGAATTCAAAAGCTTGGGAAACACATGTGAAAAGAATCGCTGATGAGCTGAAGTTGAAGATTAGTAGTGAAGGAACGGAGAGAATCATTAACTTGTGTGGCAATGACGAATTTATAATCTACAATGAAATGATGAAGCTCTCTGCCGTGAGTTCATCAATCAACGAAGAACTTGTAATGAAGTACTGTGCATATCATCAAACTGCACGACTGGACGATGTGGCATATCTGGCGATAGGAGGAAAGCCAAACACTGCTCTGAAAGAGATGGCCAGTTTGAATAGCGAAGAGTCTTTTCCGATCTTCTGTTCGATACTCGGGGGACTCCTGATTGACATGAAAGTTGTTCATGAGCATCTGGACGGAAATAATAAGAGCCTCGCATGGTCAACTATCCAGGAAATCTCGAGAAGCACGGGGATAGGTTCTGCCAGAGTTGCAAGGATTACGGGTTACTCGTTCTCTTCCTCCAGAGAAACGAACAGGAGTCTGCTCGATGAGATACGAGGGGACCTGATTCCTCTGATCATAGACAATCTGCAGCAAATCGACGAAGACTATAAACTAGGCAAGAACAACGGTTTCGTTGCTTTTTTAAGGGTGCTGAGAATGCTCGAAGAGGCTGGACGATCAGGCGAATTGTGACCTTCAAGCGAATACTTCAGAAGTAAAGATATTGTAACTCCTCATTCCTCGAAGCGTTTGCCTTCATATTCAGATTGACAGTATTCAAGGGACATTGTAGAATAGGCTTTGGCTGTTGCTGAAAGGAGGCGAACAAAGAGCGAATGCCCACAATTAACCAGCTAATCAAACATAGCAGGAAACAACTCAAGAAGAAATCGAAATCACCGGCGCTGGAAAACAATCCCCAGAAGCGCGGTGTGTGTGTGAGGGTTTCGACAATGACGCCAAAGAAACCCAATTCTGCTCTTAGGAAGATTGCGAGAGTACGTCTTTCTAATGGTACTGAAGTCACTGCCTATATTCCTGGAGAAGGGCATAACCTTCAGGAGCACTCGGTTGTTCTCGTTCGGGGGGGAAGGGTGAGAGACCTTCCGGGAGTCAGGTATAAGATCATCCGCGGCACCCTCGATGCTGAGGGAGTGTCGAAGAGGCAGCAGTCAAGGAGCAGATATGGTGCCAAGAGGCCAAAGAAGTAGGAGGTAGGCCTGAATGAGAAGACGTAGAGCAGAAAAGAGAGAGATCAATCCCGATCCCATCTATAATGATCTTGTGGTGACAAAGCTCATAAACAAAATGATGATTGGCGGAAAGAAGAGCAAAGCTGAGTCCATAGTATATGAAGCTTTGGAGATTCTTGCCCAAAGGACCAAGCAACCTCCTATGGATGCTTTCAAGAAAGCTTTGTCAAATATTAAGCCTCTTCTAGAGGTTCGGCCAAGACGGGTAGGTGGATCAACATATCAGATTCCTTTCGAAGTTCCGGAAAAGAGAGCGATGTCTCTTGCTTTGAGATGGATTGTTGCAGCTGCGAGAGGTAAGAAGGGGAAGCCTGCGAGTGAGTGTCTTGCACTGGAACTAGTCGATGCATACAACAACTCTGGAATCGCTGTAAAGAAGAAGGAAGATATTCATAGAATGGCGGAAGCCGGTAAGGCTTACGCACACTTCAGATGGTAGTAAAGGGGTAGACCAAAAAAATCATGAAAGAAAGAACAGTTCCGTTGGAGGCAGTAAGAAACATAGGAATAATGGCCCATATCGACGCCGGTAAGACCACAACGACCGAGCGTATACTTTTCTATACCGGAAAAAAGCACAAGTATGGGAATGTTGACGAGGG
>DLVL01000031.1:0-127 GCA_003444085.1 Kosmotogaceae bacterium
CTTCGAATGCGGCGAAACTCGGGCACGGTGTTGTCATTGTCAAATACACTGGAGTGCGGGGTAAGGCTATGACCAGCGAGGCTTCGGCAGAAATGGTGGGCAAGATCAGACGTCTACTAAACAAGGC
>DLVL01000031.1:366-18154 GCA_003444085.1 Kosmotogaceae bacterium
TGCTGCCCAGAATCTGTTGCCCTGAAGATCATTGAGCTCTTTCCAAGGGACCACGGTGAAACGGATCCCTTCAGGGTTCTAATTTCGACAGTTCTCAGCCAGCGAACACGTGACGAGAATACGGAAGCAGCTTCCAGGAGACTCTTCTCGAAGTACAGCACTCCGGAGCAGCTGGCCAGGCGAAAACCTGCCGAACTCTTCGATCTTCTCAGGCCAGCAGGAATGTACAGGCAGAAGGCTTCACGGATTATCGAGATCTCAAAGATACTCATAAAGGAATATGGGGGTATCGTTCCGTCTTCACTGGATGATCTATTAAGACTCCCAGGAGTGGGCCGAAAGACTGCGAATATCGTTCTTCACGTCTCATTCGGAATGGAAGCAATGGCTGTTGACACCCATGTTCAACGGATCTCGAACCGCATCGGATGGGTAGACACCAGAAACCCCGATGCAACCGAAACAGAGCTGGTGAAACTGCTTCCTTCCTACTTGCTTGGGCCACTCAATGGTTCCATGGTCGAATTTGGCAGGAGCATCTGTAAGCCAATTAAGCCTCTATGTGCAAGCTGTGAGATCAGAGAGTGTTGTCAGTACTTTGAACTTCTCGTTGCCCATCAGCAGTAATTTTTGTCACAATGATCATTACCGAGATTACGATAATGAGTACAAGTGCGCTAAGAACTCGTGATTGAAGTATTTGCCTGCCCGACAACATGCGATAGATCGCAACTGTCACCGTTGGAAGTCTGTCACCACCAAGAATCAGTGAACCAGCGAACTCTCCCATGGAGACAGCGAAAATGACCATTGCTGCTGCTATAAGCGTATTCCTGACTATCGGGAAGATTATGCGCAGCAGTATTTGTCTTGAGCAAGCCCCGTCAACTCTTGCAGCGTCAATTATCTGCAAATCAAGGCTGGAGACATGGGAATAAACAAGGTTCAGTGCCACAGGGAAGGACACCACAATATATAGCATCACCATCAACACAGATGCGTGAACCTGTCTGTACTGGATAGTGTAACCCAGCGAAAGGATTGCTGGCGTGACGGATATGCAGAGCAATGAAGCGATTCTCATCAGCCTGTTTCCCACCCGTGCCCTTCTGGAACTCCAGGCAACAGCGAAAGCAATTGCCACACCCAGAATACTTGCAGTAAGGGAAAGCAGTAGTGAGTTAGAGAGTGCCCTTGCAACAGTCGTTCCTATCAAAGAGACACTTTCGCCACGAAATAGATCCAGCAATCCGGAGAAGACGAACTGCATCCTTCCCAGATCAAGAATCGAACCAAGAAGAGCTGCAGCAACCGGCAAAGCTTGAAAAAGAACATAGAATACTATGTAGTAGAAAAGTCTTGAGGATTTTCTGATGTAGCTCCCTTCGTACTCAAAACTTTCACGCTTCTCCAGAAAGGACATGGTAAGCCCAAATGCAAAGATGAATCCGAACTGAACGCAAGCAAGTGCTACTGCGATTTCGGGTCTTGCAAGAAGTCTGAGATACATATATATAGCTACTTCCAGCGTTGCATATTGTGAACCCCCGAGTATCAGGACCACAGCAAACGAGGTGAAACAATAGCTGAATATCAGAATTGTCGAAGCAATGAGCGCAGGCATTACCAGAGGGAGTTCAACAAACAAGAATGTCTTGAGATAGGAACTCCCGTCAATACGAGCATTCTCAATAACCGAGGGCGGAACGTTTCTCAGTGCACTGCCCAGTATTCTTATCAGAATTGGTGAGTTGTAAAACACATGACCCATGAGAATTGCACCAAACGTGTAAAGTATCTGTATCGGACCTATTCCCAGAATATTCAGAAAGGAGTTCACAATTCCATTCCTACCGTACATTACAAGAAAGCCAATAACCATCGATATGCTTGGCATGAAAAACGGAATGAAAGTTATGTTACTCAGAAAATCGCTGAGAGTTCCCCTGAACCTGCCGTAGTAGTATGCAGCCGGGATGCCAATAACCAAACACAGACCAGTACTGAGCAACGCCTGGAAAAGCGTGAAACGAAGGATTCTGATTACTGACGGGCTCGTCAGTGCTGCCACAAGAGAGCTCAGTTCCCCGAAAGTGAAGCTCCCAAAGACAGGCCAGACGATCGCCACGAACAAAAAGGCGAGGGAGGCACCCGCTGTTATCCAGACTAGCTTACCTGTAGATCGCATTCTCCCAACGTCTCAGTAACTCTTCAAGATCAAGGTCCTCTTCAACGGAAAGAATGCGCTCCGGTCTGACCGCATAATCAAAGCATTCGGGCAACTGGACATCTGTCACGGGAAACATCCACTGAGTCAAGGGAATAGCCTCCTGAACTGCTGGAGAAAGAAGGAAGTTGAGAAACTTCATTGCAGTTTCCCTGTTCTGACTCCATGTCACGATACCAGCCCCCTCGGTCTGAACGTATCCCATCTTTCCAGGAATCACAGCAAGCTGATCAAGTACACCGTAGTTATGGAAAGAATACGCACCATGTGTCGCGTAACTGACCATTATCGGTGCTTCACCAGCCTCGAACTTCTCGAATGCATCACTCCAGCCTAGTGTTATCGTAAGAATCGACTCTGTTAACTGTGCCCAGAAATCTTCCAGTTCATCTTTGTAGAGGAGGTACGTCCAGACAAGGAAGGAAAGACCTGTGCTTGAAGTCCTCGGATCCTGGACTATTATGCTACGTCTGAATCGCGGATCGAGAAGATCATCGAACGATGAAAGCTCGAGTTCGCCCAATTCTGTAGAATCATAGATCAAGGCGATTCCCCCAAAATCATATGGCACGAGCCTCCACTCGGGATCAAAGACGAGCTGCTCATCGATGATGTTGTCGGCATTGTCGGGTCGATAAGAGATAAACAGGTCATGCTCGAATGCTCTACTTGCAAGAAGGTCATCTATTCCTATGACGACATCAACTTCCAGCCTCTCCTTTTCGGCAATGAGCCTTGACAGCAATGTGCCTGCGTCCCCAACAGCACGCACTTCTACCTTTACTCCTGTCTCCTTCTCGAAAATCGGAAATGTTTGTCTGGCAAGTGGCAGCAGACTGTCATAAGTGTAAACAACAAGTCTTTCGGAAAACACTACAGCAACCATGACAACTGCGATGGTAATTAACATCAACTTTCTCAAAGACACCACCTCCATTAAAAATTAAAAAAACCGCCGAGAGGCGGTCATTATCTGTGCCTCCCTACGCCAGTATTATCCGGATCAGGTAAACAGGGTCTGCGCCTAGCGCACTCTCAGCCGTTCGGCTCCCCCGGCAATTGGATTATACCACCGTTAGATCGGTGCTACAATTGTCCTGGAGGTGTGCGTTTGAAAGCGGGAATTATCTTGACAGGCGATGAGATACTCGAAGGCTTTGTACAGGAACAAAATCTCTCTGTGATTTCCACAGAACTGTCCGCTATCGGTTATGAAGTCATGGAGGTTTCCATTGTCAGAGATGACGTTGAACAGATAGTTTCCACAATCAAAAGGATGTGCCATTTTTGCAGTCTCGTGGTTCTCTCAGGCGGGCTTGGACCTACATTTGATGATGTAACCCTGGAAGCCCTCAGCAAAGCGGTAAGCAAGCCTCTTCAGGTAGACGAACAGTACCTTGAGCAACTGAAAGAAAGGTTCTCAAAAAGGTATGGTAGAGTTTTTCCTCAAGACCTGACCCGACAGGCGCTTGTACTCCAGGACTCCATACCTGTTGAAAACCCTTCAGGTTCAGCGCGCGGTCTCTACTACCAGAGTGACAACGGTAACGACTTTCTGGTGATGCCGGGCCCACCAGGTGAGTTAAAGGATGTCTTGAATAATGCTATCAAGATCATCAGAAGACCAGCATTGCGTGTCGTTTCGAGAAGCCTCGGATTTGTCGGTATTACTGAAGCAGAGATGAATCCTTTTCTTGAGAGCCTGAGACGTCGTTACCCTGAAGTCAGAATGGTCACACGTGCAGACTATGCCATTGGACCAACTCTGTATCTTACTACCAGCAACAGTTACGAAAAGGATTTGCGGAAGATTATCCAGGAAATCAGGGCACGCTTCGGGGAGTTCGTCTTTACCACGATAGGGGAAAGCTTTCTTGGACTGCTGGTAGACAGACTGCGTGGTCGTTCACTGAGCCTTTCGGTGGCAGAGTCCTGTACAGGCGGAGTCTTGTCTTCCGCAATCGTTTCGGTTCCTGGCGTTTCGGATGTTTATCTTGGCGGTGTCGTTGCCTATAGCAACACGTCCAAGCTATCTGTCCTTGGAATTCCGAAGGATATACTCAATAGTGATGGTGCTGTTAGTGAGAAATGTGCAGCAATGATGGCCGAAAGAGTTGCAAGACTGTTTGTTTCTGATATCGGCCTTGCCGTTACAGGAATTGCTGGCCCGTCGGGCGGAACAATGAAGAAACCCGTAGGTCTTGTATACAGTGCCATATATACCGCTACCTATTCAGATGTGTACAGAACTGAGTATTCAGGCACACGCCAAACGATAATGCATAAGGCCTCATATGACCTTCTGAAAAACCTCTGGAGGATTCTTCAAAAGATATGACAGTAGTATACTTGACTAAGCATCCTATAGACTGGCTCATCGAAAGATTTGAAGAAGAGAAGGACGAAAGTGCTCTTAACGTTGCAATATTGCCCTCGGAAAGAATACTACAAAAGATTGTAGACACTATTGGTCATAGACCCGGCCTTTCATATTACTTTTCACACGACGTGTTCCCTTTTGAAGAGGTAAGGCTCTCAAAAGGAATAAGAAACTCAAGGATGACTTCACTTGCTGGTCTCTATTTTGAGAAGAGCAACTGGGTTATGACAACGCTTCATGGGTTGCTCAGAAAGACTATTCCACCGCATGTCTTTGAGAAGCGAGTCGTTTACCTCGAGAAGAACCAGGAAACTATATTGGATTCAGCACTTCTACATCGAATGGGGTATGAACGAGTCTTCACCGTTAGAGAACATGGGGAGTACTCAGTCAAGGGAGATATTATTGACGTCTTTCCACCGGATTCTAACCATCCATTCAGAATAGAGTTGTTCGATGACACTATCGAGAGAATACGTTCATTTGACCAGAACACACAGAAGAGCATATCAGGACACCAAAGAATCGCCATCACAGTTGCTGCGGAGTGTTCGCGTTTTGAAGAAGACCAGAAACTGGCTAGAGAAAGGATCCTCAGAGCCGAGAGAACTCTTGGTGTTGTGGACGCTGAAGCCAGTGATCAGCTGGATGGGCTGGAAACTGTCGCGGGTATCTATTACGAGAAACAGTCGTGTCTTCTTGACTACACACATAGCAAGACCAATTTCTCTCTTGTGAACCCTGATGAGGCGTTTGAAGAAACCGCAAGACGAGAGAGAGAGACACTCGAGCTTCTTGCCGAAAAACCGGTCAGAAAATTCCTTTACACTCGTTACGGAGCGCTTTCACCAGAGATCATTCAGAAGCTTCCGCGCATGTCAGTTGTGAGTCTGTCTGAACCAGTCACTGTAGCATTTGATGAAACCAGGAACGTTGAATCTGTCGAGAAGCGCATTGTTCATAAGAGAGATGACACAATTCAAAGAACCCCTTTGATTGATTGGACTGAGCTTGAGCCTGACGATTTCGTTGTGCACAGGGAATTCGGAGTAGGCAGATATCTGGGTGCGAGAACAATAACAAACCCTTTGGGAACAAAAGAGTATCTCGCCATAGAGTATGCTGATGGCGGCAAGATATATGTTCCCGTGGAAAGAGTGGACCGTGTGCACAAATACGTTGGCCCTTCGGAAACAGTGACTCTCAGTTCACTGAAGGGAAACCAGTGGCGCAGAGTGAAGAAGAAGGTCCAGGAGGATATTCGAAACAGGGTGAAAGAACTCGCCATTCTCTACGGTAACCGCGAGAAAATGACGGGATTAAGCCTTACTGGAGACCCTGAACTCGAAGAAGCCTTTGTGAAGACTTTTCCTTATGTGGAGACCGAGGATCAGAACCACGCGATTGAAGATGTTCTATCAGACCTGGCTTCACAGAAACCAATGGACAGGCTTGTGGCTGGAGACTCGGGTTACGGAAAAACTGAAGTAGCTTTAAGAGCGATATTCAGGGCAGTCACGTCTGGGAAACAGGTGGCAGTACTCGTTCCTACTGTCGTCCTCGCTCGACAACACTACAGGACCTTCAAGAAGAGGCTTTCACCGTTCGGGATATCTCTGGATATTCTCGATCGATACAGAACACCGAAAGAGAAGACAGAGATATGGAAGAAGATCTCATCAGGTTCTGTGGATGTAATTGTCGGAACACACGGATTACTCTCCGAAAGAGTTAAATTCGCAGATCTGGGGCTTGTGGTAATCGATGAAGAACAGCTCTTTGGGGTCTCGCAGAAAGATCATTTCAAGAAGATCCGTCTACAGGTCAATGTTCTATCAATGAGCGCTACACCGATTCCAAGAACTCTATATATGGCCTTGTCCGGACTCAGAGAGTTTTCCGTTATTTCAACACCACCGCTTGGAAGAAGTATGCCAGAGACTTATGTGACGGAGCATAACGATCGACTCGTTAGAACCGCCATTCTTAGGGAAGTAAATCGTGGCGGGCAGGTTATCTACGTAAGAAACCGCGTAAGAGAGCTCTCTGACCTTGAACAAGAGCTGAAAGAAATCGCACCTGAAATAAGGATTGGAGTAGCTCATGGTCAGATGAACAAACGCACTTTCGAGAAGAACGTCAACGCTTTCTATGCGGGGGAGCTTGATTTGCTATTGTGTTCCTCGATTATTGAGAGCGGGGTCGATATTCCTAATGCAAACACCCTTATCGTGGATGACGCCTATAGATACGGCCTCTCTCAGCTCTATCAGCTGAGAGGCCGGGTGGGTAGAAGCAATAGAAGAGCCTTCGCGTATTTCTTGAAGAGAAATGACCGGCTGTCTCCAGAAGCACGAGCACGCCTGAAAGCTCTGAAGGACCTTTCTGGTTCAGGAGGAGGTCTGAAGCTCGCCATGAGAGACATGGAGATCAGGGGATTCGGGACTCTTCTTGGCGATGAACAGCACGGCAATATCACTTCGGTAGGCTTGTATATGTATCGTCAAATGGTTGATCGAGCTATTGCTGAAGTCTCAGGAAAACAGATCGTTGAAGAATCGAACCGTTTAGTCGATACTGAGCTCAGGAACCTTCCACTTGATATTGTCATCCCGGAAGAATACGTTCGGGATTCTATTGAACGCCTCAAGATATACCGGAGAATCGCTCTTGCCACTTCGCACGATCTGCTCACTGATATTCGCGAGGAAATGAGGGACCGGTTCGGAGAACTCCCTACACAAGCGACTTCTCTGTTCGAGTTTGCTTCCCTCAGACTCAACGCATACACGATGGGTATAAAGACAGTAGAATTTGATGCTGTCACTGAATCTATTAAGATCTCATACTCAAGAGACTTGCCCAAAGAGCTGTTGAAGCAGTACGCCCATATAATCAACGCAAGAAACAACACTGTTATGATCCATGGCATAAAGCATTCGGACGTTATACCTACACTAAGAAAGATCACAGAGTGGACTGATACTCAATGATATACGACAGGATATGTGCAGTAGCCACTCCAATTAGTGTCTCAGCACTTGGCATGATAAGGTGCAGCGGTGAAGGTGTTCATGATATTGTGATGCCTCTTCTGAAAGGCGTCAAAGATATGAAACCGCGCCTTGCCAGAAGGGCTGAATTCGTCTGCGTCGACAGAACTCTTGATGAAGTTGTTGCTGTATTCTTCTTCAAACCTTCTTCCTACACCGGTGAAGATATGGTCGAAATCACCTTTCATGGAAGTCCGCTGATTTTGCAAACCGCGCTTCAATGTCTCATGTCAAAAGGAATGAGGTTGGCCCTTCCCGGAGAGTTTACTAAGAGAGCTGTACTGAACGGTAAGATGGACCTGATCAAAGCAGAGTCAATAAACGCGCTGATAAGTGCACCGACATCTAAGGCGCTTGAAGCGGCCATGTCAGCATTCAAGGGAGGGCTCTCTGTTGGAATCGAGAAGCTTCGACAAAGACTCATCGAAGTGCTGGCCGAAATCGAAGTTGAGCTCAATTACCCGGAAGACCACTTATCAGACAGAAAGTCCCTCAGGAAAGAAATGGCTTCAATTTCCTCTCAGCTTTCAGAGATGGTTTCGCGAGGACAGAATGGGATCGTGCTGACCCAGGGAATAAAGACCGTGATAGTGGGAAGACCCAATGTAGGTAAGTCAACCCTCCTCAACACTCTTCTGAGAAAGGATCGAGCAATTGTCACGGATATTCCCGGTACCACCCGTGATACGATTGAGGAGGCACTCAATATCGGAGGGACTTACTTCAGGATAGTCGACACAGCTGGCATCAGAATGGATGCTGACGGGATAGAGTATCTGGGCGTGAAGAGAAGCCTGAATGTGATAGAGGAAGCAGATCTTTGCCTCTTTGTGATAGATCTATCAGACCCAAGAGAGGATCTTCATCTCCTAGAGCAATTGTCAGAGAGGATGAAAAGATACGTTGTGGTTGGTAACAAGAAAGACCTGGAGAAAGGTGAGTCGCAGTTTTCAGGATGTGATGTGAAGATCAGTGCACGATCTGGAAACGGCCTTGAAGAACTTGAGAAGACCATGAGAGAGAAGACATGGGAGCTTACAGAGCTGGGAAATGAAGAAGTCATAGTATCTGAAAGGCAGAAAAGCCTCCTCGTTGCGTGTATAGATATCCTGAATGATGCAATTGTTTCACTTGATCGAAATGAAAGCATTGATATTGCCAGTAGCCTGTTAAGCCAATCGCTCTTGTCTCTTGATGAACTAACAGGAAGAAGAGCCACCGAGGACCTGCTTGACAGCATTTTCAGCGGTTTCTGTGTGGGTAAGTAGAGGTGTATGTTATGGCTGCTATTCTATTGCTTGTCGCTTTAGCAATTACCCGGATAACGCTAGGAGCACTTCTGTATTTCTTTGCAGCAATTACTCTTATGGTTATCTACGCAGTACTGCGCAAGCACTATGAGTATTACCTTATTAAGTGGGCTCCGGTAATTGTCATCGGCATGGAACTACTGTTGCTCTCATTAGGAATTGGCCATGCCGGGCATCTTGTTGGCAGTATTTCTTCTCTAATCGTTGCTCTGCTGGTTATGGGCGATGAAAGACCCAAACAAGCCCTGATAAACAGACTGGGCTTGTCTTCTGCCAGGGACCGCAGTAGAGTGAGATCACTATTCTTCACTTACGGACAGGTTGACAAGATCGAGAAACTGGAGCTTGGAACAAGCTACCTTACGCTGAAAGATGATAGTATCTTCTTTACTATCAGGATCAAAACAAACGAGAGGGTACTTATGAAGATCGACACAGCAGATATCGAAGAGACCTATATGCGCCAGATGACATCGAAGAATCCTGTTCATTATCCGAGCACGAGAGATCTCTTCTTACCAGCTAGAAAGCTCAGGACAATTGGGAGACCTTTCTTGAGAGACTACTTCCTGGTAATCAGGACAAGAGAAGATGACTGGACATTCTTCGAAGAGCCATCTGTACTGATTGATTTGCACGAGGAAATTGAAAGAATTAGGGGGCTCCCGCCCCCTAATTCTTGATTGCCTCGGCTCCTGCTCTCAGAGCTTTCATGTTGAGATCGACTATTGAATCCTTCTTGCCACCGAATTTCATTTTCAGAGCCTTCTCAACGCTTTGCTCTGACACTGCTCCGGTCTTTGCAAGATAAGCGCCAAGAATAACCATATTAGCAGCTCTTATGTTACCAAGTCTTTCAGCAATCTTGTTTGCATCGACCTTCACAATCTCTATGTCCTTTCTTTCGGGTTCCCTGTCTACCACAGAGCTGTTTATAACAAGAAGTCCCCCGGGCTGAATCCTCTCTTCAAACTTCAAGAGGGAGGGGATATTCATCACAATTGCCTCTCGTGGTGAGTCGGTGACGGGAGAGCCTATGTGCTCATCACTAATGACAACCGTGCAGTTAGCGGTTCCCCCGCGCATTTCGGGGCCATAAGAAGGCAGCCATGTACTGAACTTGTTATCTACCATTGCTGCTGTGGCAAGAATCTGGCCGAGCAGCATTATACCCTGTCCACCAAACCCTGATGCCACGAGTACATGCTCTCTCATTTCTCATCACCGACCTTGTCGACAAAGAGACCAACCTTGTATTCTTTCTTCATGTTTTCTTCAAGCCATTCTGTGGCTTCAACTGGACTCATTCCCCAATTCGTTGGACACGTGGATAACACTTCTACCAGAGAGAAACCTAGTCCTTCTAATTGCGCTGTGAATGCCTTTTTTAGAGCCTTCTTTGTCTTTCTAATCTCCTGTGGGGTATTGACCGTTGTTCTCTCAAGGTAGGCTACTCCTCCTGTTTCCTTAAGCAGTTCACAGACATGGATAGGATAGCCATCATTTTCAGCTGCTCTGCCGTATGGTGAGGTACTTGTCTTCATTCCCAGCAGGGTAGTGGGAGCCATTTGTCCTCCTGTCATCCCGTAGATGGCATTGTTAATGAATATAGCTGTGATCTTCTCTCCTCTATTGGCAGCGTGAACGATTTCTGCTGTTCCAATAGCGGCAAGATCCCCATCTCCTTGGTATGTAAAGACCACTGAATCTTTTAGTGATCGCTTCATTCCGGTTGCCACAGCAGGCGCTCGACCGTGGGCAGCGACAGTCCCATCAACATCGAAGAACTCATAAGCAAAGACGGAGCATCCCACGGGGGCTACCATGATAGTACGTTCCTGGATTCCAAGTTCATCGATTATCTCAGCGATCAATCGATGAACAATACCGTGTTGACATCCCGGACAGTATGTAAACTCTTTACCAGAAAGTGATTTCGGCGGTTTGAACGTCTTCACTGTTGGCATTTCACTTAACCTCCTCAATGCGTTCCTTCAGAACTCTAAGCACCTCGTCTGGATTTGGAACAACTCCACCAGTTCGTCCATAGAAGTGCACAGGAAGACTGTCGCCTACTGCAAGACGAACATCCTCGATCATCTGTCCTGTGGACATCTCTACATCCAGGACGAATTTCTTGTCAGCAACTGCTTCTCGTAGGGCATCATAAGGAAAAGGCCACAATGTTACTGGTCTGAACAAACCGACCTTTATACCCTCTTCTCGTGCCCGTCTGATAACACTGCCCAGTATTCTACCCATCGTTCCAAAGCCTACTAGTGCAAAATCGGCATCTTCCATGTTGCTCGTTTCATAAAGAATCTCGTTTGCAATAATCTTCTTATACTTCTCCTGATATCTCATGTTCATCTTCTCGAGCTCATAAGGATCAATATTGAACGATGTCACTTTATGTGGTTCGCGGTTCTTCGCACCAGTGAGAGACCAGCTCAAATGATCCGACAATGATTCCAGATTCCTGAATTCTCCAAATACGACAGGTTCCATCATCTGTCCGAGCATGCCGTCTGCCAGAATGATGACAGGAGTCCTGTATTTGTCGGCGATATCAAAGGCGTCATGGACCAGTTCCACAGCTTCCTGAATGGTTCCTGGAGCAAGAACTACCGCGTGGTAGTCACCATGCCCGCCTCCTTTTGTTGCCTGAAAGTAGTCACTCTGTGCAGGCTGGATATCTCCGAGTCCTGGACCGCCCCGCACGACATTAACAAAAACACTCGGTAGCTCCGCTCCGGCGATGTAGGACATGCCTTCCTGCATAAGACTGAAACCTGGTCCAGATGTCGATGTTAGAACACGTCTACCCGTACACGCTGCGCCGTAAACCATGTTGACTGCTGAAACTTCACTCTCAGACTGCAGAAAAGATCCTCCCACTTCGGGAAGTCGCTTTGCCATGTACTCTGTGAATTCTGACTGCGGTGTTATTGGATAGCCAAAGTACAATCTGCATCCTGCTCTAATTGCCGCCTCGGCCATAGCTTCATTACCTTTGACCATGGTTTTATCAGCCATATCGATTCCTCCTATGTGGTAGCCTTTGAAGTTTCTTTTAACACGGTAATTGCGGTATCAGGACATACCATGTAACAGAAACCACATCCAATGCAATTATCGAGATCATGCTGTTCGGCAGGATGATATCCCTTGCTGTTAAAAGAACTGGAAAATCTCAGTACTTTCTTTGGACATATTTTGATGCACAGACCACAGCCTTTGCATCTGTCCGCATCGATTTCTACGAAGTTTACTGCCATTGTCAAACCTCCCAGGGTGTTTTTAGATACTTCTTCATCTGGAAAACCGGGAAACGATTGTTTAAGACTTCTATACCATTCATCACACACGTCATGATCACAGGAATCCCTGTCTCATCAGAAACCTCTTTTAGAAACTGTTCCCCTGATAGTACGTCGTCTTCTGTTGTCTCACTTCCCAGGTTAGCGTTATTGACCAGGTAATTCACAGTCAGTCGTGCTCTCTTTGATAAACTGACAAGATGATCTACGGTTTTCGCAACGGTATCTGTAAAAGGTCTGAATGGATTGACCACAAAATAGACCGCAGACTCCTGGCTCTTTATATCAGCGCTGATAGAACTCAGCACAACAGCTCCGTACTCGTTCCCTCCAGCATCTATTACAACGATAGTATCTTCAGACTGGATAACACCTCGTACCCTTGCTGGGACGATCGGCAGATCTGCAGTTCTCAAAGGACCTTTGGGAGCGATTATATCTATATCGTTATCTGCAAACAGATCTACAAGATCCCTCGATCGAAAGTATGGACTGATCACATCTGCATCAATGAGCGCGACTGCTTCACAACTCTCTTTCAGATAAGAGGCCAGATTCAGTGAGAGCTCAGTCTTTCCGCTTCCGAACATCCCCATCATAACGCTGATTCGATGATCAAACACTTGTAATTTCCTCATAGATCTTTGGCTCTTCCTGTTTCTTCAGAACCCTCAATGCAGCTGCAGCCAGCGCTTCTTCTTCGCTGCCACCTGGAATAACCTCGATCGGTGCAATAAAGGAGACCTTCTCTTCTATCCATCTGACCATGTTTTCACTATCATATGCCAGTCCACCAGTCAGGACGATATAGTCAACCTCACCTCTCAGGACCGCAGCAGTTTTACCGATCCATTTGACTATCTGGTAGGCCATTCCTCTGTAATATAACTCCCATTCTTTGTTTCCGGCAGCAATTGCCTTCTGCACCTCCTGACAATCACTGGTTCCGGTGTAAGCCACCATTCCCCCTCTACCCTTTATAAGCTCTTTGATCTCTTGTTTGCTGTACTTTCCGCTATAACAGAGTTTTATCAGCTGAGTGAGTGGGAGAGTCCCGGATCGCTCCGGAGTATATGGGCCGTCACCATTAAGAGCATTATTAACATCGACAATTTTTCCCTTCTTATGGGCCCCGATAGAGATCCCACCACCCATGTGTACGACGATGAGGTTGAGATTCTCATATCTGGTACCATGCATCGAGGCAACCTGTCTGCCGACACTCTTGTGATTCAGTGCATGCAGTATTGATTTTCTCTTGAAATCCGGGTGCCCGGAAAACCTCGCCAGGTCATCCATCTCATCTACAACAACAGGATCCGCGATAAATGCTGGGATCTCTTTCCCGGAGTCTTTTGAGAGCTCTTTTGCCAGAATAGCACCAAGATTTGAAGCGTGTTCACCATAACGGCAGCTTCTAAGGTCGTCGATCATTGACTCGGTGACACAATATGTCCCGCCTTGTAGTGGTCTGAGCAATCCCCCACGGCCGATTATTGCATCGAAACGGTCGAGCTTGAATCCTGCGGATTCCAGAAAATCTCGAATGAGTCTTTCGCGGAAATGACGTTGCTCGTACAGATTGGGGTATTCAGCCAGTTCGTCAACGGAGTGTCTAATCGTCTCTTCCTTCAATAAATCAAGGCCTTCAAAAACAGCCAGCTTAGTTGATGTCGAACCCGGATTAATCACGAGTATCTTCATTTTGAGTTCTCCTTTGCAAGAATCGCGCCAAGTGAAATGGAATGCAGTCTAGTCTCTTCAGAATCAGCTCTTGAAGTGAGGATTATCGGTACCTTTCCTCCGACAATAGTGCTTGCTACTCCCGCTTGTGCAAGGAAAACCATAGCTTTATAGAAGACATTGCCTGCCTCAATATCAGGCATTATAAGAACATCTGCTTTTCCTGCAACCGGACCGTTAATACCCTTGCGTCTCGCTGCATCTTCTGAAACCGCGTTGTCCAGAGCAAGGGGACCATCAACTACCGCCCCTCTGATCTGTTTCCTTTCAGCCATCTTTGATATGATAGCGGCATCGGTTGTTGCCTGCATCTTCATACTAACCGTCTCAACAGCGCCAATCACTGCGACTCTCGGCGTTTCGTTTCCCAGTGCTCTTGATACTTTCATACTGTTCAAGATTGAATGAACCTTTTGCTCAAGAGTCGGAGCAGGAACCATTCCAGCATCCGATACAACTAACAGCCTGTCAAAACCGGCTATTTCAAAAACACTGACCAGATTCATTGTATATCCAGTTCTAAGTCCATATTGCTCTTCCAGAAAGATCCCCATCAGATCTCCTGTCTTTACGGAACCCTTCATCAAAAGGGAAGCAGATCCTTGTGCTACTGAACTGACAGCTGATCTCACACATTGCTCATTGTCCCTGCAGTGGACGACCTCATAACCAGTGTCTATACCGACTTCGTCGATGAGCTTCCGAGTCGTCTCAGAATCACCATAAAGGATAAACTCAGCAACATCTGCGCTAACCGCATCTCTCACAGCACGCAGAACGATCTCATCTGCCCCTCCAGCAACAGCTATTCTTGTTTTTGAGCCCCTTGCGAGAGCAAGAAGATCCGTAAGCTTTGAAATCACCTGCGGACCACTCCTTCTTTGAGTTTTTTTGCACGCTCTGTTCCATTCAAAACCCTTTCAGCGCCTTCAACCAAAGAAAGCAGCTCATTTTCTCCAGGCTCAACCGTAACCAGGGCAAATCTGCTCACATATGACCTTATCATCTCAACAAACCGTTCGCTGTAAGCCATTCCTCCGGTCAGCACCACTGCATCAATCTCTCCACCAGCCACGGCACACATTCCTCCGATCTCCTTGGCTATCTGGTAAGCCATCGCAGCGATGACCTGACTCACGTTGTTGTCATTTTGAGACAATTCGAAAGCCTTTCTGAGGTCGTCTGTTCCCGTATAAGCGAACAAGCCGCCCTGCTTTGTATATCTTGAGATCAGTTGCTTCTCAGAGTGCTTTCCGCTAAAAGCCATTTCTACTACATCGCCAACAGGGAGTTCTCCAGAACGATTTGGGCTGAAAGGTCCTTCATCGTTAGCATTGTTGACATCGACCATTCTTCCTTCCATCTGAAGCCCGACGGAAATCCCTCCTCCAAGGTGGACAATCACAAAGTTCAGATCAGTCAAGTCTTTCCCCATTTCTTGTGCAACTCTTCTTGCTGCAGCCTTCATGTTCAACGCATGGAGCAGGCTTCTTCTTTCTATTTGAGGAATCCCAGAGAGCCTGGATAGCTCCCAGAACTCATCTACAGAAACAGGATCAGTTATAAATACAGGCACTTTTCCCATTGACAACTCTGCACCAAGTGGCGCAGCACGGTTAGAAGGATGATCCACTGGAGAACGATGAATGAGATAGTCGACCATTTCATCGTCGACCACATACGTTCCGCTTTCCAATGGCGGCAGTATTCCTCCTCTGCACGCGATCGCATCAATTGTTGAGATATCGATTCCATTTTCTCTCAAGAAACCAACAACAGCACTTCGTCTTACTTCGATGTCATGTTCCTTTGAGACGTCTGCTGCGTGCAGTTCACCACTGTGTTCAAGCGTCTTTGTAATGACTTCCTTGCCATCACGGAATAGACCAAGCTTTGTTGTGGCCGATCCAGGGTTGATTGCAAGAACGGTGGGCATTATCTCACCCCTCAAAGGAGATCCTTTTTCTCTCCGTATTCCTGAACTGTCTCTCTCAATCTTCTAACACCTTCGATTATTCTGTCATGAGGTGGCAAACAGAATGAGAGTCTCATACTATTGGAGCATCCTCCATCAATAGTGAAGGACTCACCCGGAATGAATAGAACACCTTTTTCTTTCGCCGAATCCATCATCTCAAGTGTATCGAAACCCTCAGGTAACGTGAGCCATATGAACAGCCCTCCATAAGGTCTTGTCCACGTTGTTCCAGGAATATCACTGAACTGTTTGTCTAGCTCATTGAGCATAAGATCCTTCTTCTCTCTATAAAGAGCAATCGTGGGTTTCAGATGATCAGAGAACCTGTGGTTCATGATAAAACGTGCTGCAATTCTTTGGGTTAATGTTGGCGAGCATAGATCAGCTGCCTGTTTTGCAAGAGCCAGTTTCTTTAAAAGACTCTCATTCCCAATAACAAAACCCAACCTCATTCCCGGAGATAAAATCTTGCTGAACGTTCTGAGTAGCAGGACCTTTTCCTTGCCCGCCAGCTTGAAGATTGACGGAATGGGATCTCCCTCGAATCTGAGATCACCATAAGGATCATCTTCGATAATCCCGAAACTGTATTCGTCCGCCAGTTCGATCAATCTCTTCCTCTTCTCCAGGGAGAGTGTTACTCCAGCAGGATTGTGGAAGTTGGGAACTACGTATACAAACTTCACCTTGTGAATCAGACCGTCTCTTTTAATTTCAGCGAGCCTTTTCGCGAGAGCATCAACATCTATACCTGTCTCTGTGAGGTCCATGTACTCATGAAAATCAGATCTTACCGAAAAGGCACTTGCAGCTCCCAGATAGGCTGGTTTTGAGATGAAGTAAATGCTATCGGAATCAAGAAGAGCTTTGGAGGCAAGGTCCAGCGCACTCTGCGAACCAACAGTGATGATAATGTTGTCCTCTGTAAGCCCTGATATTCCTTCTTCTTTGCTGATCATGTCAAGATAAGCTTTCCTGAGCAGAGGATCGCCTTCAGTTTGTCCATATTGGAGGGAAACCTGATATTCGTCCCTTATTACTGAACTCGCGATATCCGCCAGGATATCCCGTGGGAATGTTCCCGGATCAGGTACTCCTCCACCAAAAGAAATTACCCCAGGGAGATTTGCTGACTTAAGAAGCTCCCTGATAATCGATGATTTCATCTTCATGGTTAACGTGGAAAACTTGAAATTCGACATGAATTTCACCTCCGCGCTCATAAGGAGCGATTTGTAGTTTTTGAGATGTCCCTGCACATAATCGTGCAAGAGCGTGCCATCCAAGCTTCAACAAACAACACACTTCCAAATAGTGACTGCTGGAGGATTCGGTAATCAAGCGTCGTAACAAACTGAAGAATTGTGCAGACTATTGCATGCAAGTTGTTGCAATCATGCAGATATTTGCATGCTCTTCCACATCACGATAATTAATAGAAGATTCAATACAGTCTCTCAATCGAAACCCCTGAGTAGAAATGTCTGAGTATCTCCGCATAGAGATAGTTCTCGGATGCCATGCTTGCTACAGAAATCTGGTCCATACCAACACCGTGCCCCCATCCAGATCCGTAGAAGAGAAAAGCCGTAAGCTTACCTCTTTCATAGATAGGGTGCACCCAGAACCTGCTGCTTTTGAGTCCGCCCAGATTCGTTCTCATTGCACTTTCTACTATCCTGACTTCTTCATCAGTAACGACTCGAACACTTTGAACCGTGCCCGCCGTCGTTCGTGAAACAGGCGTGATCGACTTGATTCCATTCATAGAAAGCCT
>DLVL01000031.1:18259-39269 GCA_003444085.1 Kosmotogaceae bacterium
GGATTGAACGAAAATGAAGGGGGTCTATCCATCAGCCATGTCTTTAACTCATATGGAGACTGAGGGGGTGCGGATGGTGACCGTTCAGTTGAAATGGCGCTCAGGTAAGGGTAATCCCCACCCCAGATATCCAAGCTGTTTTCCGTGTGACCACCGGCATTTGCAGTGAAAACAGCTTCCACTACTCGTCCATCATACATGAGCACTTCTCCCGCAGTCTCCAACACAGCCGCTGTTGATCTATCGTGTTCAAAGTTCACGCCACGATACACTATGCTAAACTGGTCAGCTCTGATGTCAAATCCCTGAGACACATAGCGACCCTTGTTGGCAATAACGTAGCTCCTCGTCGCTACTGCCTGAGTCTTAAGTGCCTCCATTGGCCAGCTCGCTGGCATCTCTGAAGGAACTGCTGAAAGCAACAACTCTTCAAGACCAACAACGTTGACAACTGCGAATCCACCATTGCGAGGGATGATCTCCAGAACCCCTCTATATTGACGATCCTCGTAACCGAGCCAGGGCTGTCCTGGGTAACGCTCCATATTATGAATATAGATAGTAACGTACTGATCAGGAATCACCTTGAGATTCGTAGAGAACGGGATCGTCCTCTCTTCAACTTCAAGAAAGAGTGCTGAGCCATCCTCGTAGACACGACATAGTTCTGCAGCCTCACCTGTATAAATGAGCTTCCCGTCCAGTTCGACTGAGAAACTGCTTCCCACACGGAAAAAAACTTCATCAGCGTTAGGTAGAATACCCGAGCGGATATCAGGTCCTGTGTTTTCTGGGACCGATACGGTAGCAAACGAAACAACTTCCTTTATCGGAGGAGGTTCATAAGCTATTTCGCTCTCGATAAACTTCTCGGGGTAGTCTTCCGCGATCTGTTCGAGCAGCTTCTTTACTTCAATATCGTCAGGGAATTCGTCAATCGCGCCTCGCAGGTAAGTAAGGGCCTGGTCAACATTGCCTAACATGAAATAAGCAACACCCAATCTTGATCTTATTCCTACCAGCGACCTCTCTATGTTTGTTGCTTTGAAGTAGTAGTTTATCGCGTCAGCAAATCGCCCCATCTTGAAGTATGTTTCTCCGATGTAGAAGAACCCGAGAGCAAAATAGGGATCTACCTCGACCGCCTGGCTGAAATACGAAATCGCTTGGCTATAGCGCATAAGATCCAAACTGATCTTGCCCAGGAAGAAATTTGCCTCTCTCATGAGAAATAGAGGTACTTCTTTCCTGCTATCAACAACATGTCTGAACTGAGATTCAGCCAGATCAAGCAGCCCAAGATTATAGTACGCCACTCCGAGCGAAAACCTTGAAAGTAGATCTTCTTCTAGAATAAGCAGTGTCTCGTATTGCCTTGCAGCTTCAATATAATCTCCTTGCTCTTCGTAGATCGCAGCCAGGTTTTTTCTGGCTTCAATTACAGCCTTGTCCTGACTCATTGGATATGATTCGATGATGCTCAGATACTCATCGATACTGGCGGATATGTTTCCGGAAATGTATAAGTTCGCTGCACGTTCAAGAACCTGAAGATCATCATAATGTGAAGCTTCACCCCACGAAATACTCACAAGAAGCATGGTTGAGATCAGCAGAACAAAAGTGAAAAACCTTCTCATGTTCTTAACCCCCCTACATAACCGCTTCAACACATTTAGACACATATGCGTGAGCTGACGTTCATGTGCTGGGTTGGTGTAGTCGTTCTAGCTCTTTGATCTTACAATCTGCGGGAAACGCTGGGTTTTTTGTTCTTAACGTTCTCAGAATAAACCGAGGCTCAAATACTTGTATCCAAAATCTGGCGAAACCGTAACTACTGTTTTGTCCTTGCCCAGCTTTTCTGCGATTTTCAGTGCGGCAACGATATTAGCCGCAGACGAAATCCCCAGAAAAAGCCCTTTGTTGCGCGCAAGAAAGCGACACATATGTTTGGCTTCCTCAGATCCGACCAGTTCAATTGAGGTTATCACGGACCTGTCAACGTTTTCTGCAACGAAGCCGGGACCAATCCCCTGAATTTCATGAGCTCCTGGTTCACCTCCCGACAAAACGGGCGACTCGAGAGGCTCCACAGCCACAAGTTCAATGTCGGGAATGTACCTCCTCAGACACCTGCCGACCCCTGTAATAGTCCCGCCGGTACCTACTCCAGCTACGAAAGCTCCTATTCTTGAGCCGAGGAGACTCAGAATCTCTGGTCCGGTCGTAAGCTCGTGAGACAAAGGATTTGCAGGATTACTGAACTGATCAGGCATATATGCATTTCGAACACCCTCAAGTATCTCCTTAGCCTTTTCCATCGCACCTCTTATTCCAACGTCAGAAGCAGTGAGTACTACTTCAGCACCATGTGCCTTGAGAATCTTGACTCTTTCGCAAGAAACGCTCTCAGGCATTGTGAGCACGACTCTGTACCCCTTTCTGCTTCCGTAACCAGCTAGTGCGATACCCGTGTTGCCACTTGTTGGTTCCACTATCGTGTACCCTGCCTTGAGAAGACCGGCCTTCTCGCCGTGATCTATCATGAAGAATGCACAACGGTCCTTCACGCTGCCGCAGGGGTGCTGTCCTTCCAGCTTCACTGCTATATGGAACCCGTCTATTTCAACCATTGACGTTCTGGTATTGCGTGGCATTTCATGTATGTGCATGTACAGTACTCTCCTCAAAGAAATAGTCTTGCTCAGACTCTTTGGAACCGTCATTGATAATCCTTGCAGGAATCCCCACGGCTGTTGCCCCGGAAGGTACGGAGTTGATCACCACAGAGTTCGCACCGATCTTTGCTCCAGAACCAACCACTATCGGTCCTAGAATCGAGGCATTAGCACCGATAACAACGTTCTCGCCAATGTCTGGATGCCGCTTTCCTTTTATGATCCTTCTCGTTCCAAGGGTTACGCCATGGTAGATAAGTGTTCCCTTTCCTATGGACGCAGTAGATCCTATAACGACACCGATGGAATGGTCGATCACAACACCCTTAGCGATTTGTGCGGCTGGATGAATATCTGCGCTAAAAAGGATTCTCGCAACATAGCTGAAAAACTTGGCCAGGAATCTCAGCCTCCTGGTCCAAAGAGAATGTGCAAGCCTGTAAAATAAGAGTGCATGAAATCCTGCAGAAAACAGGATTATGTCTGAGCGTCTTTCTGCCGAAGGATCAAGAAGCATATAATAGCGCAAGTCTTCTCTTAAGTCCCTGAGTAATGCAGTCACTGTTTACCACTCCGAAGTTCCGAAAGTTCTGAAGTCTGGAAAATGAGATGAGAAGCAAGTTGACTAAAACGAAGAACGTGCGAAAGATTACTCCTGCTGATACTTACTGAGTTTACTTTTCTTTGCACCCCGGTTTCATAAAATCGCCTCCATACTTGAGTGTCTTTATCGGATTATACCATGTATCGCATTGGTTAACTACTAGACAACCATTTGACAGGTGGTAGAATCATAACATATGAGAAGAGCCCTATTTGCCGTAGTATTGTTTTTTGTCTACATTGGGACTGTGAGTTACTTCTATCTCTCCCCAATTGCTATTCCGAATATCGGCAGGCATTCCGATAAAGTCTTCCACTTTCTGATCTTCCTTGCTGGTGGGGTTGTCTTTCTGATAGTTCTGAGGAGCCACTTAAGCAAGGCTCTTTCGAGAGTTTTCGGCATTTCTCTTCTTGCGGCCCCTCTTTTTATGGAGCTCATACAAGATATGATCCCGTACCGGGTACACGATCCCAAAGACATAATAGCGAATTACGCTGGGTTGGCAGTTCCGATTATGGCATACCTTGTTGTTCTAATCATCAAAAAGATCTCCTGGACTTCCTGGCTGGTCTTTTTTGGTCTTGTTATAGCTCTATTCATTACTCGTCACGACGCGACTCTTATGCGCCTGCTCTCAAGAGAACTGGCGCTGTTTTTCGACATTGGCATATACTTTGCAACTACTTCAGTTGCGCTTCATATAATGTTCAGTAACGGTGTTCGTCCCTTCACCATCATCCCTGAGGTGCTAGCGCTTGTACTGCCTACGGTCTTTTTGCTTGATCACCGGCTCACACCTCTATATACCTATACGAGAAGAGACATTGTTTTTGGCTATAGTGGCGTATTTACTGCAATATTGCTTTACTCAGTATACATATTGATACACGAAAGGAAGGGAGGCGCTGAGGATTCCGAAGACATCTCCGAAGAACAAAGAACTCCGTCAGAAAAGCAGCAAGAAGAGGTATGCCGCGTAGATCATCAGGAAGATTCCTGATTCCCATCTGTCAAGCACTCTGCGTTTGCCAGTGAACATCGTCAGAAAGAGGAGCCCTGCCGCCAGGAGAAGGAATGTCATATCAAGGTTCAGTGTGTTCACGTACTCTATGGGTCTGATAAGACCTGTAAGCCCCAGAATGAGTAAAACGTTGAAAATGCACGAACCAACAACGTTCCCTATTGCGATATCACTCCTGCGCTTGAAAGCTGCAATTGCTGAAGTGAATAGTTCGGGAAGAGACGTGCCAAGAGCTATAACTGTTACTCCAATGATGTGCTCACTGATTCCAAAAGTTCTGGCCAGTGACACAGCACTGTCAACAGTGAGCTTCCCTCCTATCAGAAGTGCTGCAAGTCCAAGAAGGAAAAGCAGCACAGAAGCAAGAACACTTCTCGTTCTTATTTCGGGAGCAGAGTCTGCCTTTACTCTCGAAATCACAAATACATAGACTGCGAATACAACAAAGCCGCAGAGAAGAATCACGCTGTCAGTACGAGAAAGAATACTTTCGGTCTTTCCCCAGAGAAGAGAATCATTCACCAGAAGGAAGACGAGAGCTGTTGAGATAACCAGAAAAGGGATCTCCTTCCAAACCGTGTTCCTCTGGACCCTCAGGGGGAAAATCAAACCCGAAATCCCCAGAATAACGAAGATGTTGATCAGGTTACTGCCAACGATATTCCCGAACGCAATGTCAACAGAGCCTTCTGCAGCAGCAATGACATTGATCGCAAGTTCTGGGGCAGATGTGCCAAAAGCAACAACCGTCAGACCGATTACTATCTCAGATATTGAGAGCCTCTTTGCGAGTGATGAAGCCCCATCTACAAGAAAACCGGCTCCCTTAACAAGAAGAAAGAAACCTGCTACAAGCAGTAACAGGTTGATCATGTCAGGCAACTACCATGTTTCGGCCCCGCTTTTTTGCCTCGTAAAGGAGTTTGTCCGCTTCCACAATCAGAGTATGCGCGTCATGGTCAGAGAACTCTTTTACTCCGGCACTGATTGTTGTCTTGAGATCATCGTGAAATTCCATTCTTTCTACGGCTCTTCTAATTCTCTCAGCGATTCTCACAGCGACTGCTCTCCTGGTGTCGGGAAGAACAACGAGAAACTCCTCTCCACCAAACCTGAACGCAATATCTCCCCGTCTTATACTTTCCTTTATCGTTGCTCCCAGGGCTCTCAAGGCCTTGTTTCCGACAGGGTGACCATAAGAATCATTGATACGCTTGAAGTGATCCAGATCCAGCATGATCACTGAAAGCGGCTGTTCTTGACTTCTTGAGCGTTCGATTTTGTCCTGTAGCTTCTCATATAATCTCTGGTTGTTAAGAAGAGTGGTAAGCGAATCGATCTCCATTTGTTCCCTAAGCTCTTTATTAACTTCTTTCAGTGCACTCTCGGCAGATTTCAGGGTCTTGTATTGCTCACTTATCTTCACATTCAGCCTGGACAACTCTTTTGTCTTCTCCTTGAGCAAATCTGCTTCAGCGATTTTCTTCTTCGTTTCATACAACGCGTGAATCTCCGCTATTCGTTTGGCGGTTTCCTCGCTGAAGATCTTTCGGTCAACAGTGGCTTGTTCTTTCTGGTACTTCAACGCATCAGCAAAGTCTCCCTTTCTTTCACAAAGTGTAGAAAGCGCTTCAAGTGTTCTGCTCTGTTCTTTTAGCAGAGTGCTGTTCTCCAGCAGCTTCATGGTCTCGTCGAAATACTCGGAAGCCCTGTCAAAATCCGATTCACTCATATAATAAACACCCATGCGTCTCAGACACTTTATTAGGGACTCAGTATCATGATGTCGCTCGGCAAGATTTCTGGACTTTTCAAGAAATGGCATGATTTTCTCTCTCTCTCCGAGATCTTCATAAGAGTCCGCAATATTCAAGTAAGTAGTAACCAGTTTTCGACTCTGCCCAAGCCTCTGCTTGATCTCTGCAGATCTCAAGAAGTAATCCAGCCCCTCTTGTTTCATCCCTTTGCGAAACTGCAAGATCCCGAGATTGTTCAGGAAAGCGGCTTGCTGGTCTTCGTTTTTATTTCTCTCGGCAGTGTTGAGCGCCTTTCTCATGTATTCCTCGCTCTTCTGGTTCTCTTCGATTTCTGCAAAGACATTACCTACATTGCACTGTAAATCAGCTATTCTTGTTTTGTCATCTATACTCTCGAAGAAACTCAGTGAGTCTATCAGATTCTGCAAGGCCTTTTTATAGTCTCCAAGGCGCCAGGAAGCAACGCCCAGTCTTGATAAGTAGTCTGCTCTGCTTCTCTCCCCCATAGCCGTGCCGCGTGTCTGAAGAATCTGTTGCAAATACTGAACACTCTGTTGGTAATTTCCCATGGAAGCGTATGCATTGGCGAGAAAAGAAAGGGCTTTCTCTTCGTTCTTTCTGTCATGATAACTGTTTTGTAACCTCAGAACTTCCTGTGCCGCTTCGATGACTTCTGAGGGATTTCTGTCATCCGACTCTTCAAGAAACTCTATGTAGCAGTTTGCAGCTTCTTCCGGTGAAAGATCTGTGACTCTATTCTTGAGTTCCTCAAGGCTATTCATAGCAGCCACTCTCCTGCTGGTAGATTCTTTCTGCTGGCTACACCTGATACCAAAAGTATACTAGATCTACAGGTAAACAGATTCATTCAAAGAAAGCATCCATTCGACTGAAATGCTGCAATCATGGATTTCTTACCCCGCAATTCTATTGCGGCCAGAGTTCTTGGCTTTATAGAGCAGTTTGTCTACTTCGACTATGAGTTCATGGGCGCTCTGTTGATCAAGCTCTTTTGCTCCACCACTTATGGTGATTCTTGCGTCTTCGTGGAAAGCCACTCTTTCAACAGCATTCCTTACCCTTTCTGCTACTTGAATGGCCACGCCAATTCTCCTGCATGGCAGAACGACAAGAAACTCTTCTCCACCAAATCTGAATACAAGATCATTCTCCCTGGTACTCTCTTTGATAATTCTTCCAATCTCCACAAGAGCCTTGTTCCCCACAGCATGACCGTACCTGTCGTTGAGCTTCTTGAAGTGATCGATATCAAACATGATAACCGACAGTGGTTCTTTGTTTTCTCTGCTGTTATCCACGTAACCCTGCAGTTTTTCATATATCCTCTGATTGTTGAGCAGGCCCGTCAGAGGATCAATCTCCATCTTCATCTGAAGCTCCATGTTCGCTTCTCTTAGAGCACTTTCAGTTGCCTGAAGATCTCTATATTGGCTGTTGAGTTCTCTGTTCAGCCTGGCGAGCTCTTCTGTTCTTTCTCTCAGAAGCTCTGTTTCAAGCTCCTTTTTCTTAACTTCGTAGAGCGTGTGAGTTTCGGCAACTTTTTTGACGGTCTCCTCGCTGAAGATCTTTTTCTGAAGTTCCATTTGCTCCTTCTTGTACTTCAGGGCCCTGTAATGATCTCCCATTCTTTCATACAGGATAGAGAGGTCTTCCAGAACGGCAGCTGTATCCTTTGTATTGGCGATCTGTTCTGACATCTTGAGCGCTTCCCCCAGGAATGACTCGGCTTTGTCGTAACAGCAATTACCGGAGTAGTATGACCCTAACGACCTAAGAGCTCTCGCGTGATAACGAACATTGTCGTTATCTATAGCGATCTTCAGGGCCTTCTCTAGAAACGGAATCACTTTGTCTTTAACGCCGAGTTCTGCATATGTATCCGCTATGTTGAGGTAGGTAGTCACCAGCTTAGCTTCTTCACCCAGCTGCTCCTTTACCCTGGCAGACTCAAGAAAGTATTGCAGTGCCTCTTCTCTCTCATCCTGTCTAAAGAGCAATATGCCCAGGTTGTTCAGATAGCTAGCTCTCTGCGCTTCGTTTCCGCTGACTTCTGCAGTCCGAAGAGCTTTTCGGGTGTATTCAAGGGCCTTCTCGTCTTCTTCAACATCAGCGAATACTATACCAATGTTAGCCTCCACTGCAGACTTCCTTCTCTTATCGTCAACCCTCTCATAGTAGTCAAGGGCAGATAACAGGTTTTCGAGAGCGCTGTCGTAATCACAGATATTCCAGTAGGCTGTTCCCAAACTGTCATGACAGTCTGCTTTCTCCTCTTCCGTAAGTTCTATGTCAGATTCCTGGAGGATCGTCCGCAGAGAGTAGATGCTCTGCTGGTAATCTCTGAGCTTCGAATGAGCCTTTGACAAGTGGAATAGCGCCTTTTTCTTGAGATGATTTCGCTTGCCGCTATCTGCAAGCCTCAGGGCTTCTTCTGCAATCTTGATGATCTCATCAGGCTTCAGCTGATTGTTCTCTTCCAGAAACTCTATACAGCTCTCGGCTGTGTTGTTAGAACCGCATCTTTCTGGTATTCTTTGATCCTCTTCTGGATTCTTCACAGATTCTCACCTCATGTCTCTGGTCGCGGGATGCATGCTGAGCCTGGCTTCCAAAACCCCTGTCTCTAAACTCTCTTCTTGCCTCATGTGCGAGTCTGCAATATCAACATGCAATTCATGACACTCTTTATTTGGACAGCTTCATATTTGTAGACACGAGTATCTTCAGATGCCATAGGATTCCATCTACGGCACTACTCAAACTCGCTGATGCCAATCAGATTGTTGTCTTCCTTTCTTCCAAATGCTCGACATCTCCCAGACAGACAGACTCTCGATGAATACTCCCGGATGACCCAGCACTGCAAGATGCCTTTTCATGTTCCCAAATCTGAACTTCCTGGTTCCGGAAATTGTGTAATCATCAGCAAAGACTTCAACGATTGATCTGTCAAAGAAGATGCGTAAGTCGATACTGCGAACATCATCGCTCAAAGGGAGTGTTTCGTGATAGGAGCAATCCGAGGCTTCTTTAACTGAAACTTCTATGAACAAACGCCTTTCGGAGTTCAATCCAATACTTATGTACTCGCCCTTCTTATCCTCAGAACCAATGATGATTTCTATGGCATCTTCAGGATGGTCAATGCTGCAGGACATTTCCATTTCAAATGAATCTGACGGAAGCTTAGCCGTCAATTGTGCATCACCAAGAGTTGTTTCTCTCAACTCGATGTCGGGTGTTACCGCAGTCCTCAAGGCTGCAATTTCTGGTACAGGCTCCATTCTGAGGCGTCCCTTCTCATTCAGTGATAGTTGCCTGGGGATTGTCTGAATCCCTGCCCACTTTCTGTTAATGGTTCGATCGTGGTCAGAATATGCTTTGGTCCAGGCTATCAGAATGCGTCTTCCTGAATCGTCTATAAAGGTCTGCGCTGCGTAGAAGTCATCACCAAAGTCTGACTTCTCAACGATATCTGGTTCAAAAGTATCGTCCGTAATTCTTCCAACCATGTGAAAAGCGTGATATGTGGCAATTTCTTCAACATAATGCACCAGAGAGATGAGCAATACATGCTTTCCGTCAAGTTTTAGCAGTTCCGGACATTCTACCATTCGAGCCCAGTTTTCATCACAGGTATATAGAACACTTGAGAAGGACCAGTTCTTGAGGTCTTTCGAACGATAAAGTATGACGCGTCCTTTGTTGTCAAGGCTTCCGCCAACAACCGCACCCCATAGTCCATCCTCTTCTTTGAAAATCTTTGGATCCCTGAAATCGTTGGGAAGAGACTCTTCACCAGGCTCTATCACTGCATGGGAACCAACAGGTTCATGGTTGATTCCATCATGAGTGACCACAACGTACTGACTCTGTGCAATCTTATCACGGTGAAATCGCGGATCCCAATGTTTTGTATACATTACAGCAAGTCGATTACCGTCTGGATATGCACTTCCAGAGAATGCACCGCTTTCATCTTCATCACATTCAACATCGTCTCTGTGAAGGAATATGGGCATGTGTTTCCAGTGCACCAGATCTTTGCTAATGGCATGTCCCCAGTGCATGGTACCCCATACAGGTTTGAAGGGATTGTACTGATAGAACATATGATAGTATCCTTGCCAGTGAGCGAGACCATTCGGATCGTTCAACCATCCAGAAACCGGTGTGAAATGGTATCTCGGTCTGAGGGAATCGCTCTCGTATAGCTCCCCGAGTTCGCTTTCGCCAAACACGAAGATGCCTTGCGAACTGTATTCAAGGAATAGTAGTTCTCCCTCGTAAGTGTTTTCAGGAATAACAACGAAAGACTTCAGATCAAGATCAGACCCTCTATCAACCACTTCAACGAAGACGCTCTTTGATGAGAGGCTCTTCAGATTCCACAAGACTCTCATATAAGAACTCGAGGATCCTCTTTCTACCGTAAGTGTCTCAGAAGACTTGCTGTCCTTCAGGATAATCTCACAATCGCAGCCCCTGTAGAAGAACTCAATACTTCCTCCATCAATGGGAAAGCTTCTGCTTCTCAACAAATCAACTCACTTTCAACCAAACAAGGTTCTCAGAAATACCCTGATGACTTCCGCCCCGCCTATAAGGGAACCTATAGTACTTCCAACGTTCGCAAGCGCAACAACCAGCAAGACCTTGGTAACCCGGTTCTTCCAGAAACCCTTGAATGTGTACACATCTTCAGATAGTTTTTCAAAGTCCCTGACAGTAGGCTTTCTTACGAAAGCCTCTACAAGACCCGCAAACCAACCTGCAGCCAGAAGCGGGCTGAGCGAACTGATGGGAGAAACAAGAAACGCCGTCAATATACTCAAGGGATGGCCAAGCGCTGCAAGCGCTCCCAAAGCAGAAAGTGATCCGTTCCAGAGAATCCAACTCAGTATCTGGTCAAAACCTGCTGCTGTGTCTATGGACAAAGTAATCACAATCAGAGCGATTATGCCTACAGCAAGGGACCACCCGAATATTCTTCCTGCCTTTCCCTTCGGAGGAACTCTCTCGAGTTCAGCGAGGTCATGATCCTTCTCCAGTTCCACTTTAACACCAGGAATGTGTCCAGCACCTAGAACTGCCACGATCTTCTTGCCAGGAGCCTGTCGTATTTTTTCGGCAAGGTACTGATCCCTTTCATCAATAAGGTATTTCTTCAGTCTTGGGAACGCCTTCGACAGTTCTTCCAGCGCTGCAGATAGCATATCCTGTGTTTTTAGCTTCTCAAGCTCCTCTTTACTTATCTTCTCGTTACTCAAGGCACTCAGGAGAATGACAAAGAATAACTTGAACTTGCTCAAGAAACCTACACCACGCCAGATTCTGGTGAAAGTGGTCTTGAGGTCTCTATCTGCGAGTACAAGCTCAGCTCCAATTTCATTCGCGGATTCGATTCCCTGGATCATTTCCTGCCCGGGTCTGACATCGAACTGCTTGGCCAGTCTCTTCTGGTAAGAAGAGAGCAAGAGATTCGCAAGCAGAAAGAGAGCCTTCTTGTCTTTCACTACTTTTATTATGTCTGTGTCTCTCCATTTCTTATCATCACTCAGGGAGTTATATCGTGATTGGCAGAGTTCAACACAAACGGTATCAGGAGCCTCTGAGGTTATGGTTTTTTTTACTTCGTCAGCGCTTTCTCTTGAAACGTGAGCCGTACCAATCAATATGACTTCCCTATCATCTATCTTCAATCTATGGACATTTGTATTCTCTATCGTAGTATCATGCTGCATCGTAAACAACCCGCCCAGACATAATAGTTTTTAGCACTTCAAGCTCTTTGTTCATGACAACAAGATCTGCTACGAAACCTTCCATAACTCTTCCGCGATCAGGGATTCCGACTTCCGAAAGAGCGTTGTAGGACGATACTCTTGATAGCTCTATAAGGGTACAGTCTGTGAACTCCCTGAAGTTCCTCACCGCGGCACTGAACAAAAGTGTGCTTCCAGCCAAGGTCCCATCCCTTAGTGTCGCCCTTCCTCTTCTCACCTCAACATCGAGACCGCCAAGATCATAGCTACCATCATCCAGTCCTGCAGCACTCATCGAATCCGTAATCAAGATGATCTTCTCAGGCCCTTTGAGCGAGTATACCAGCTTGACAAAGTCCGGAGCACTGTGAATCCCGTCTACAATCAACTCAAGACTCATTGGAAGAGCAATACCTGCTCCAACGCACCCGATTTCTCGATGATGCAGACCCCTCATTCCGTTGGGAAAGTGGGTCATCCTTTTACATCCAAGGGAGTATGCCTCTTTCATCTCCTCATATGTCGCATCTGTGTGGCCTGCGGATATCACCACATCTTTCTTCGCCAGAAAACGGATCGCCTGCTTGAATCCGGGCAACTCTGGTGCCATTGTAATCAATCTGCAGCTTTTCAGAGGGAGACTCCCTATCTCCTCAACTGACGCTTCTCTGATAAAAGAAGGGTTTTGTGCGCCTTTTCTACTGGGATTGATGAAAGGCCCTTCGTAGTGCACACCCTTTACGGAAGTTGTCTCATGCTGCTCAATATACTGTTCCAGAAAACTGCCCGCAGATACTATAGCCTCGTGATCGGCTGACACTGTCGTGGGAAGGAAGCTTGTGACCCCCTGAGAGTAGAGAAAGTGCTCCCATTCTCTAAGCTTGTGTTCGTTCAGACTCATCGTGTCTATGCCTATGGCTGCATGAGTGTGAGGATCAAAGAAGCCTGGCATAACAATTTGATCAGAAGTCACGTCAAATGACTCTTTCAAGGAGACTATTCTCCCGGAATCAATTTCTATTGTCGCGACCCTCTCGCCGTTTATAGGATCGACAGTAAGAACGTTTTTTAGTATCATCAAGACCTCCTTATATTTTCACGGTACTGCAGCAACATGGCGGTCAGATATTCAGTCGATCGTCATAGTGCTCTGCACACGAATTCTACCTATTATGATACATCATGAGTCAATGATTAGAAGCCGCCAACAACAAACGCTGAATCACAGAAAACAATCTGTGGTTCTTATCTGCGTTGCACCAAATAAGCTGGTCTTGTGTTTTTTCGGTGATCATGCTGCTCGAAGCTTTGGACGAAGCTGCTTCACACGGCACACTTCTCTATTTGGTATATTCATCGGGAAAGCTACCGAGAAAGTCTTCTTCAATGAGTTCATCATCTATCCTGATATACTGAGAGTCGTTTATGGAAATCACTCGGACATCATCTCTTCGCACAGTTATTCCTTTCTCGTTCTTTCTCAAGACCGATATGCTCAGGAAGTTCGCCTTTCTGAGGACCTCGTCACGTGTCCACTTTTCTCCGAATTCATGACTACTGCCAACGTTTGGATGAACCAGTGCCTCGTTTATCAGGGTCTTTCCTGATTTCCTGGAGTAAGTCACATGGGTTATCCAGTAATCGGTCACTCCGAACAAGTTACTCACCCCCTTGTTCTCCCTGCAGAGCTCTCTCACGTGCCCCTTAGAGAATCCTTAATTAGGAAAGACCTTTCTGAAGCTTGTTCCCGAGGCGCAGTTGACAGCTTTACTTATGAAACTTATGCGCCTGCCAACTATGATATAATTTTTTAATTTCTATCGATATTCAGACATTGCAACACAAATATCGGTTTGCCAAGCAAATCGAATATCTTCCAAGGAGGTTTTCTTATGAAGAAGGTTCTCGTCTTAATTGGTATCTTGAGCATGGTTTTCGCTGTAACCCTCACAGCCCAGTCCTTCACGGCCTACACAACACTCGATGAAGTTCTGGCAAAAGAGTTATTTGACCGTTACCAGGAAGTCACAGGAATACGGGTCGACTGGGTAAGGCTTTCCGGTGGTGAGGCTGAGGCAAGAATAGAAGCTGAGAGGTTGAATCCCCAAGCTTCTATATGGGTCGGAGGCGTTGGCCTGAATCATATCAGTGCAAAGAACAAGGGGTTGACTGAACCATATTTTTCCAGAATGGCTGTCTACACCCCTGACGAATTTAAAGATCCTGAAGGTTATTGGATCGGTCTGTACATCGGGCCACTTGCTTTCAGTACGAATCTTGACAGAGCCGCAGAACTGGGAATTGAACCGCCAAAGGGTTGGTTTGATATCATCGACTCGAAGTACAGGGGTCTGGTAAGAGTTGCGAATCCAAACACTTCGGGAACTGCTTATAATCTCATCACATGTATGATCTCGCTTTTCGGTGGAGACGAAGACCTGGCCTTCCTGTACCTCAAGAAACTGGATCGCAATGTTGAAATGTACACCCGGTCCGGTGCTGCAGGTGGAAGAAGTGTTGCAATCGGCGAGATCCCGATAGCCATAGGATATGCCCATGACATGGTAAAGCTTAAGGCTGAAGGCGCAAATATAGCAATAACAGTCCCAGAAGAAGGAACAGGCTTTGAGCTGGCTTCCATGTCACTGATCAAGGGTGGCCCTGACCCTGTTAATGCAAAGAAACTATACGACTGGATCCTCGGTGAAGAAGCTCAAACAATCATTGCCAGCTACTACGTTGTCCCTGTATCGTCCATTGCACCTGCACATCCTCTTTCATTCAATATGGATGAGATCAAGACCGTTCATCAGGATTTTGTGTGGGACGCCGCAAACAAGGATAGGCTCCTTGACCGCTGGACTAAAGAAATAGGACTGGCAAAGACAGAGTAACGATAATCTGAGCAGGAGCAAACGCTCCTGCTCTCTTTTCTTCGAACACGCGAAATCAAAGTGAAGCTTCCGGGGTGTGATTGAGTTGTTCACCAGCAGAAAACTGATAACTTTCTTTCTAATTAGTGCAGTAGTTCTGGTTGCCCTGTTCTGGTTGTTCGACACAATAAAGGACTCTTTTGACCGTATCGTAAGAGACAATCACAGGCAACTCGTAAACGTTGTTGTCGAAGCTGCTCCAAGGGAAGAAGAAGATATTGAGAATTGGGTTAGGATGGTCAACAGGGAATTCACTGAAGCAGACATAATATACGTAAGAGGCGTTCCGGGTTGGGATGAACTCGAAATATACACACACAACGACCGTCTCAAAGCTTTCTTTGAGCAGCACAGAGACACACCGGACTTTAAGAGCGGTTTTGACAGTGTTTACTACCTCGAGAACTATTATTCTCGCCTTGATTATTCATTTGATGGTAAACGTGTTTCTGTCGTATTGTCACCACTTATTACTGAAATGCGCGATGATTTGACAGGGTTCCTGGTATTCTTGATGTCAGCTGAAGCTGGCAAGAATTTCTCCAGGTTGCTCGATATATTCATGATCGGATCTTTCGCTGCATTTGTAACAATATACTTCATCTCCAAGTTCTTCCGAGACCCAGTAATGGGATTCATAATCCTTGGCTTATTCGTGATGGTAGGAGTATTTGTAGCCTACCCATTGTTCGAAGCCGTGAGACTGACTTTTATCAGCGAAGGCCAGTTCTCAATGGCAACCTGGAAGACCATTCTTTCCTCCAGGCACTATCTTGAGGCTCTCTGGGGAAGTATAAGACTGGGGATCATGACGGCATCTTTTGCAACAGTGATCGGCTTCATTTTCGCCTTCCTAATAACACGCACCTCGGTCAAGGGCAAGAAGTTTCTTAGCACAATGGGAATATTGCCGGTTATTTCGCCGCCGTTTTCCCTGTCTCTCTCGCTAATACTTCTCTTTGGAAGCAACGGACTAATAACCAAACAACTTCTCGGATGGCAAGATTTCACCATATATGGCCTTGGCGGACTGACTGCTGTCCAAACAATAGGGATGTTCCCAATTGCATTCATGACGCTGTCAGGTGTCCTCCAAGCGATTGATTCGACTCTTGAGGAAGCATCACTCGATCTCAATGGCAGTAGATGGAAGACATTTTCTCGAGTCACTTTTCCACTAGCGGTCCCTGGAGTATTAAGCTCATGGTTGCTGGTTTTCACTAATTCCCTCGCTGATTTTGCAAACCCCCTCTTACTGGGTGGTTCTTACCGTGTGCTTTCCGTTGAAGCGTATATTGAGGTGACTGGAAGAAACAGGCTCGGACACGGTGCAGCTCTTTCTTTACTATTGCTGCTTCCGACACTTACGGCTTTCCTTGTTCAGAGGTTCTGGGTTAGCAGGAAGTCCTATGTAACCGTTACCGGAAAGCCCTCAACACGCTTGAGTGACCTTGTCTCGCGGCCCGTCAAGTACGTTATGTTATCTTTTGTTGTCCTGTTAACAGTCTTCATACTGGGGCTCTATGGAACTATTGTCGCAGGGTGCTTTGTTGAAAACTGGGGAATTGATTATTCTTTCTCATTAAGGAATATCTCCGAGGCGTTACAACGAGGAAGGGCAGCAATTGTAGACACGTTTACGCTGTCAGCAATAGCAACACCGATTGCTGGTTTGATTGCGATGATGGCAGCATTGGTACTTGTCAGAAAGAAATTTGTCGGAAAACGATTGCTTGAAGGACTTATCCTTGCGCCATTTGCGATTCCTGGAACTCTTATCGGTATCGCGTTCATCCTCGCTTTCAATAAACCACCACTTATACTGGTTGGAACAGGGGCTATAATTGTCATCAACTACATAATCAGAGAGCTCCCGGTTGGAGTCGAAGGAGGTGTAGCTACACTCAGACAAATAGATCCGGCGATAGAAGAGGCTGCGAATGACCTGGGTGCTGACACGCCAACCGTTTTCCGTACGATTGTTCTACCGCTTATAAGGCCAGCATTCATCTCTGGAATGTCATATACTTTTGTGCGATCAATGACAGCTGTAAGTGCGGTTATTTTCCTCATTTCGGCTCGCTGGTACCATATGACCGTTCTGATATACAACTTCTCTGAGAATATCAGGTTCGGCCTCGCCAGCGTTCTGTCAACAACTCTGATAATCATTGTCTTTGCAACGTTTGGCATTATGCGCCTGCTAGTGAGAAAGAGCGAGCATCTTGAGAAGAGTGTCAGTTTCTAGGGACATTACTCATATGGGGTGGTTATATGTCAAAAGCTTCAGTTCCTGTAAGAATTGATAGAGTAACGAAGGTTTTCAAAGACGTTAGAGGTAAAGCAGATGTTATTGCGGTTAACGACGCCAGCTTTGAGATCTCTCCAGGAGAGCTTGTTACCCTTCTTGGCCCTTCGGGTTGTGGCAAGACAACTACCCTGAGAATGATAGGAGGATTTGAACTCCCTACCAGAGGCAGGATCTTCGTTGCGAATGAGGACATAACTAACCTTCCTGCAAACAAGAGAGATACTGCCACAGTGTTTCAGAGCTACGGCCTTTTCCCCCATATGAACGTTTTCGATAACGTGGCTTACGGTCTGAAGCTGAGGAAACTGCCGGGCAAACAGATAAAGGAAAAGGTTATGAACACTCTGGGACTCGTGGGGCTCCGCGATCTTGCCGAACGTTCGCCAGGAAAGCTTTCAGGAGGTCAACAACAGCGTGTTGCACTGGCGCGGAGTCTTATCGTCGAACCGTCTGTTCTCCTTCTTGATGAACCACTCTCCAATCTTGATGCTCTGCTTAGAGAACAAATGAGAGTAGAAATCAAAAGGATCCAGAAGTCTCTCGGAATAACCACAATCTACGTTACTCACGATCGCGTAGAAGCGATGAGTCTCTCTGACAGGATTATCGTCATGAAGGATGGCTTAATAAGGCAAATAGGCTCCCCCGATAACATCTACGAAGACCCAAACTCGAAGTTCGTCGCCGGATTTGTGGGCAAAGTGGCTTTTTTCCCTGTTGAGGTTCTCAATATTGACAGCACCTGCACGGTGGAATTCAATGGCACAAAACACGAGCTCTCCAAATTCTCTGAGGATCTCCAGGTTGGAGACAAGGCTGTGATAATGGCAAGACCTGAGTCTCTAAAACTCCTTGAACCGACCAAAGGAATTATTGAAGGCCAGGTCAATACCAACATATACCTGGGTGGTAGCCTGGAGTCCTTTGTCACCACCGAACAGGGAGAGATACTTGTACAGATTGATAACCCTGCAGAGAAGAAGATCTTTGCTGAAGGGGAGAAAGTTTCAATAGGGATAATCCCGAACCTTGTCAAAGTGCTTCCTGACAAGGATGAATGATTTGGTGAATTATTCAGGAATGATTTTGCCGGATTCTCTTACCAATTAACGTACCTGTTCTTCAGGACATAACAGTTTTCTAAAGAGATGACGTAATATTGCGGTAATACATTCTATTTGAAGCACAAGCCTTGATTGATAAGCTTTTAGTTGATATTGTTACGCTTTCTTTTGTTGCATATTGACATACTTATTATACTTTTTGTTTCTTAAGATATCCGAAATGTAAATTAACCTTGATTAAATCTGAATCAATTACTTGTTTTATCGGGATTGCTTAAAGCGATACATTTGTGCAATAATTATTCATCAATCTCTACTGTAATTCTGCAATCGCCTCTCCATGAGGTAAAGCATAGGGGTGATAATTAGCAATGGGAATTCAGGATCGCGCGCTACAGAACACCCAAATATGAAGGAGGTTGGTTTATGAAGAAAGTGCTGGTATTTGGTTTGATGTTGGCATTAATTGCAGGACTAAGCCTTACCGTGATGGGCTACAAGATCGGTTTGGTGACCGGTACAGTTTCACAGAATGAAGAGGAATATCGCGGTGGGGAATACGCTGTCGCGAAGTACGGCGATATGATCGTCCATGTTACCTACCCCGACATGTTCATGACGGAGCAAGAGACGACAATCGCGCAGATTGTCCAGTTTGCCTACGATCCTGAAATCAAGGCAATAATCGTTAACCAGGCTGTTCCTGGAACGGTTGCTGCGCTTCGCAGGGTACAGGAAATGCGCCCCGACATTTACACGATAGCCATTTCTCCTCAGGAAGATCCGTGGATGGTCCTGGATACTGTGGACATTGCCCTGAACACTGATGACCTTGATCGAGGAAGAACGATTCCCATGGTTGCCAAAGAGATGGGCGCAGAGGTCTTCCTGCACTACACATTCCCTCGCCACATGTCAATCGAATTCCTTGCCCGAAGACGCGATATCATGAGAGAGACCTGTGAAGAACTGGGTATACTGTTCGTTGAGTTGGCCGCACCTGACCCCACTGGCGAAGGTGGAATCACCGCTACCCAGCAATTCATGATGGAAGACATTCCGAGACAGATCGAGAAATATGGGCCGAACACGGCAGTATTTGGAACCAACTGCGCTATGCAGGAACAGATCATTACACAGGTAATCGCTACTGGAGCACTCTATCCTGAACAGTGCTGCCCGTCTCCTGCACACGCATATCCGGCTGCTCTGGGTCTCGAGATAACTCCAGAGATGAATGCAGAGATTCAGGCCGGTAACATGGCTCCGCTCGTTGAAGCAATCGATGCCAAGGTCCGAGAGCTCGGTGCAGGTGGCCGACTTGGAACATGGCCTGTTGCATTGCCGTACGAATACTCCAAGGCCGGAGTCGAGATTGCTATTGCCCTCATCGAAGGAAAGATTACACCCGACGACATGGACGGTGTTAGAGAGATCTTTGAGAAGTCTGCTGGTGGGACCTCCTTAGGATTCTCACGCTGGGATCCAAGCGGAAACTACTACTTCATAACGGTCGGCTCGATCATCTTTGGTCTTGATTGAGTTACATCCTCAATAACAGAAATTTACAAGATGTCGGGTTTCTCCGCCCGACATCTTGTCTATTCAGGAGTGAGATATGGCGGAACGTGTGCTGGAAATGAATCATATCAGTAAATCGTACTATGGCGTACCTGTGCTAAAGGACGTGACCATAGATATTGCTGCAGGTGAAGTCCATGCTATAGCTGGGGAAAATGGGGCCGGCAAGTCGACACTCATGAACATACTGTTCGGTATGCCTGTGATCTTCGAGACGGGGGGATTTGACGGAGAGATTCGTATCAAGGGAGAACCAGTCAAGATAACCTCTCCACAGAAGGCGATGAGTCTTGGAATTGGAATGGTTCACCAAGAGTTCATGCTCCTTCCAGGCTTCACCATCACAGAGAATATCAAGCTGAACAGAGAAATAACCAAACGCAACCCTGTGAGCACGGTCTTTGGAAAGTCCATGGAATCACTTGATTTTCCCAGAATGAATGCAGATGCACGAAAAGCAATAGAGCAGCTGGGTATGAGCCTGGATGAAACGAAACTTGTCGGAGGTCTTCCAGTAGGTTATATGCAGTTCGTCGAAATCGCTCGTGAAATCGACAAAGGTGATGTGAAGCTTCTCGTGTTTGATGAGCCCACAGCAGTTTTGACAGAGAGTGAAGCTCAACAGCTCTTGAAGGCAATGAGGGATCTAACTGATAAAGGTATAGGCATCCTGTTTATAACGCATCGGCTGGACGAGATTATGCAAGTAGCCGATAACATCACCATACTAAGAGACGGAGCGATGGTAGATCAGAAACCAAGGACCGAGACAAGTATCGAAGAAATCGCCGCAAAAATGGTGGGCAGAAAACTGGAAGCCAGTGAAATCCTCAAACGCGAAGATCTATATACAGAAAAGGATATCGTTCTCGATATACAGAAACTCAGTGTCCAGATGCCTGGTGAAGAAGTTCACGACGTCTCTATAGAGATACAGCGCCATGAAATCCTCGGGATTGGTGGACTAGCTGGTGGTGGCAAGATAGGTATTGCCAACGGAATAATGGGATTGTTCCCGGCGTCAGGAACAGTTGTTCTGGATGGCGTACCTATTGAACTTAACATGCCCAAGGATCCGCTTTCAAAAGGAATAGCCTTTGTTTCTGAGGATCGAAGAGGAACGGGGCTTCTTCTTGATCACAGTATCGAAATGAACATCGTCATTCCAACAATCCAGGTTCACAACCGCTTCCTCAAGAAGAAGCTCTTATCCGAGTGGCTCCGATTATATGACACAGCCAGTATACGAGAACACGCACTCAAGTTCATAAA
>DLVL01000031.1:39425-80697 GCA_003444085.1 Kosmotogaceae bacterium
GATGTGACAATTATCATGACTTCCAGCGAGTTGGGAGAACTGCGCAAGATTTGTGATCGGATCGCAATCATATCTGAGGGACGCCTGGCGGGTATTCTTCCACCCGATGCTCCTGATGTCGAGTACGGCCTGATGATGTCAGGGCAGAAGTCAGAGGTGGTTTGAGATGTGGAACAAGTTTAAGGACTATATTCTTGGACTTGGGATTCCCAGGCTAACTATTATTGGGTTCCTGGCAATCCTTTTTGCTATCGCTTTTGTTACCGGTCTCGCCATACCACCCCTTATCGGTGACTCACTGAGAAGGGTCGGTATGGCAGGCATCATGGTTCTTGCAATGCTTCCAACTGTACGTGCAGGAATCGGTCTGAACTTTGGCCTGCCGCTTGGGATAGTTTCTGGTCTGGTCGGGGCACTTATCAGCATGCAGCTGGACTTCACCGGTTTCTTCGGTTTCTTCATGGCTGTAATGTTTGGCATACCCTTCTCAGTTCTTTCGGGCATCGGTTATGCCTGGTTGCTTTCAAAGGTCCGCGGACAGGAGATGATGGTAGGGACATATGTCGGTTTCTCCTCGGTGGCTTTCATGAGCATCTTGTGGTTGGTGCTGCCTTTCAATCATCCAGAGATGATATGGGCTATAGGAGGATCGGGGCTGCGAAGCCAGCTCTCTCTCGGAAATCACTTTGGCCAGGTGCTAAACAATTTCCTCAGTTTTGAAATTGCCAGAATGGTTGTCCCTACGGGATTGCTGTTGTTCTTTGCCCTCTTCTGTGTGATCATTTACTTCTTTTTCAGAACCAAGATAGGACTGGCAATAGACGCTACCGGTCAGAATGAGAGTTATGCCATAACATCCGGGGTGAACACCAAACGCATGCGTACTATTGCCGTTGTGATCTCAAATGTTCTTGGGGGAATAGGGATCGTTGCCTATGCACAGAGTTATGGTTTTCTTCAGTTATACACCGGTCCCATGTTCATGGCTTTCCCCGCAGTCGCTGCCATACTGATTGGAGGAGCATCGTTGAGTAAGGCTTCAGTTACCAACGTTGTAGTCGGGACACTACTGTTTCAGACTCTGCTGACCATTTCATTACCAGTAACCGCGCAGGTTTTTACAGGAGACATTACTGAGATAGCTCGTCTGATTATTGCTAACGGGATGATTGTATACGCCCTCACCAGGGGCGCAGGGAAAGGAGGGCGATGAGATGCGAACAAGAGATTTGCTGAAAAACAATGCAGTGCCCATAGTATTTGCTGGTCTTTCGATCTTTCTTGTGGTCGCGTCTCGAATGGATCCGGTCTTCCTTTTGCAGGAAGTCATTACACGTCTTTCTCGAAACTCTTTTCTGGTGCTAGCGCTTATCATACCCGTTATTGCAGGACTTGGGCTGAATTTCGCGATCGTTCTTGGCGCAATGTCCGGTCAGGCGGCCGTTATCATGATTACTCACTGGATGACCACGCTTTCAGCGGAGAGCACCATGCTTGCCATATTTCGCTGGCAGGGTGGATTGGGCGGATTCTTGTTTGCTACGATTATCTCGACCCCGATCGCTCTGGTATTGGGTTGGCTCGTTGGCAAAACACTTAACGCTGCCAAGGGCCGGGAAATGATCACTGCGCTTATGCTGGGATTCTTCGCGAACGGTATTTACCAGCTGATCTTCCTGATTGGCATAGGAACAGTCATCCCGATGGCAAATCCGAGAATGGTTTTGCCCGGCGGGGTAGGCCTGCGTATTACCATTGATCTCTTCAATCCTGTCGGTCGCCCGGTTCGTTCAATAGGCGCTGCTCTTAATAACCTGATTCTCCCTCAAATAGGCTTGATTCGTATACCTGTCGTTCCATTGATTATTGTTGCTTGCTTGTGTTTTTTCATATATTTCTTCATGCGCACCAAACTCGGACAACAGATCCGGGCTACAGGTCAAGATATGTACGTGGCTGAAATTGCTGGAATCAAGGTTAATCGAATCAGGGTCATTGCAGTCATGTTTTCAACCGTAATGGCGGCATGGGGTCAGCTGATCTGGTTGCAGGACATAGGAACACTCAACACATATGCCTCGCACGAACAGGTCGGAATGTTTGCAATAGCCGCACTGCTTGTAGGTGGTGCAAACGTAAAGCGCGCAACCATATGGCATGCGCTGCTTGGCGTTGTGCTCTTCCATACATTATTCGTTGTTTCACCAGTTGCTGGTCAGCGCCTGTTTGGACAATCACAGATCGGCGAGTATTTCCGCGCTTTCATTGCCTATGGTGTAATTGCTTTGTCTCTTGCGTTGCATGCCTGGAAGCAACGCAAGAGCAAGTAATCCATTTCCAGGCCAAGAACAACTCGAACTGATAAAGTATTTATGGGGTATTCAGTAGCAACTGGATACCTCTGCTTTTTTATGGGGTTTTTCCAGAGAGCTTACTCGCATAGCTTTGACTATGAGAGCCTCGAAGTACTTCTCTGTTTCCTCTTAGGCCGAAGGTCATATCACCCCAAGCTGTCCGCTACACATTCTGATAGTTAACGGAATGATGAATGATGGCTTGCAGAACGAAGTGTTTGCGTCTTCTCAAACAAAACCAGATCCAATACTTGCAGAACCGCAGCGCGAAATCCCCGAAAGATATAAGGATTGAAAACAGACATTTTGAGCTTAGCATGTATCCCTGGCCGCTTTGGAGTTGCTGTAGAAGATCCTGATGGTACAGTCAACGAAAGCCGCAGGTCTGACCTGCGGCTTATTGTTGGGGGTGTCATAAGTACGTCTGTTTTATTGGGGGGTAAGCATCGAGTTTATTACAATCTAATTATACACGATTCTGACAATATTGTCAATATACGATGAATTTTATCCCTTTTGTTGCCCCCTGATTCTCATCAATCAACTGCGAGTACTACCTCTCAAAATTGAGTATGTTGACAAGCTTCTCCACAGAGATGATCTCGACCTTTCGACCTCTGGTGGCTATCGCCCCAATATCGACCAGTTCCGAAAACACTCTTGAAAGAGAGGGGCGAGCCACACCAAAAAAATCTGCCAGAGCCTCCCGTGACATGTCGAGTTCAAAGCACCTGCCATTAGATCTGTGAAGCTTGAGCAGATAATTTGCCAGTCGCTGTTTTATTGTTCCCAGGGTAAGCATGAAGAGCTTGTCTGCAAGGAGATTGATGCGGTCTCCGATATCTCTAAGGAGGTTCAACAGAAACTTCTCCTCGTTGCGGCATAGTCTGAGTACAGTTTCTCTACTCATTAGTAGAAAAGTCGATCCTCTGTCATCTGCCACAAGATCTACAGGGAACTCTCTGTCAGATGAAAACAGAAAAGCTGATCCCAGAACTGATGGGGCTTCGAGTCTTTCAACCCGGATGACTTTCCCACTTTGATCCTGCATCTCTGCCACAGCCGAACCATCAAGAAGAATCAGCAGTTCATCATGAACAGATCCTCTGCTACGCACTAGACAGCCCAAAGGGTACTTCTCCATCCTGTAGTGAATTGATGAAAACACTCGTTCCAGTTCGCCAATAGTATAGCCCTTGAAAAGGGATGATTCGCCAAGATTCAGTATTAGTGGATTCACGCATTCACCTCGTAACAACTGTTACCGACATACTTCTCATCCTCAATTATACTCAACTGGAGAAAGTCGGGCAAAAAATGGAGGTACTGTTCTTGGAGAGCTTCAAAGAGAGGAAGGGCCGGCTTATATTGCTTGTCAGGAATATCGTCGACACGCCTGAGAGGCTTTCGTCACAGGAGGAGGCACTCTTTGGCAATATGATTCGTGGTTTTACACCAATGGAGATCCTGAGATTGGAAAAGGAGTTTGAAGATGCAGGGCTCCATCCATCCATAATACATATCTTCTGCGATGTTCACCTGGGATTGCTCAAGGAGTTTTCGAGCACTGGCATAGACGATTACTCTTCTGAACACCCATTTTATACGCTCTCGAAAGATCACAAAGACCTTATCAAGACACTTAAGGCATCTCTGAAGAATGATTCGCTGCCTGATTCGAACGAAGCAGGAGAGCTTTCAGAGAAACTGAATACAGCCTTTGCCAGGAAAGAAGCTCACATGAAACTAGAAGAAGAACTGTTGTTTTTCCCAATAATGAAGCATAACTCATTGCCAGGACCCATAATACTTATAAGAGAACATGACAAGATGCGACATTCAATGAAACTGATTCGTGATATGACAAGGCCTCCATCAAGAGCAGAAACAATCAATAAACACAACTCGGAGCTCTCAACAATTCTCGGTATGGTCATCAGTCATCAGTACAAGGAGTCTACGATTCTTTTCAAGATAGCAGCTGAAGTCCTTGATCAAGATGAATGGTGGGCTGTTCAGGAAGAAGTCTCGAAACTAAGTCCTTAGACATTCTTCGTCTCTTGTGATGATGGGCTCTGTCTTGAAGTATATTACGAGATCAGGAGCGTTCATCTTAGAAGATCACCTATCGCGAACACTACATAAGCAACCGGATAGACCTCTGCTGCAAAGAGCTTCTTACAGCTTCAATAGCCTCGTGGCTAACAGCCTTCGGGCAGCTGCTCATTTCGAGACATCCTTTTACACAGCGTTCAAGACCCGTTTTTCGAGATCAATGAGGAATGCCTTCCAACCAGTACCAGCTGTGGGGCAGAATCCTCCTATGCCATTCGTCGCAGTGACCCTGTGACATGGAATGATGACGTGCAGTGGGTTCCTGCCAAGGGTATTGCCCACTGCTCTTGCGGCACTGGCATTTCCGAGAGTACGTGCAACCTCAGAGTATGTCATTGTTGATCCGTAAGGTATGCTCTGTACAATCGAAAAGACCTTCCTCTGGAATCGTGTTGCCTCAAAGGAATACGGAAAGTCAAATGCTCTTCTTTTGCCGTGAAGATACTCATCAAACTGGGTGGTATATGGCTCAAGGGATACGGGAGGCAAGTGTTTACCGATGAGTTCAACCCTGACGAGTCGACCTGAAACCACCGTTATCATTACTGAGCCTGGTTCTGCTGTAACAATACCCGTCATCCTAACACCGACTCATACGTCTCCATTTGAACAGGAATAATCCTTGAAACTCCGTCCGTCATCGTTACACCATGCATCAGATTGGCAGAGTCCATGACTATCTTGCTATGGGTAATAACCACAAACTGCGTATCAGAAGCGTGCTGCCTTAGCATTCTCTTGAACCTCTCTGCGTTGTAATCGTCCAGTGGAGCATCGACCTCATCGAGAACATAGAATGGGCTTGGCTTTATGCTCAGCAAGGCAAAGACAAGAGCAATCCCCACGAGGGCTTTCTCACCACCAGAGAAGAGCTGCAACTTTTGGTATTTTCTTCCCTGCCTCTTCACTGCTATCTCAATGCCTGACTCCAGAATATCTTCTGCAGGTAAAATCTTCATTTGCCCTTCTGCGCCCTCGAACAACTCTGCAACATATCTGCGGAAACTGATGTTTATCTTTTCGAGAGTGTTGAGGAAGATTGATCTTGCTTCTTTGTCAGTCTTCTCTATGAGGTCTTCCAGCTTTCTCTTGGCTTCTTCAAGGTCTTCCTTCTGAGCATAGAGCTCCTGAAACTCTCCGTCAACAAGCCTGTACTCATCTATCGCTTCAAGGTCAACGCTTCCGAGGAATTTCAGTTTGTTCTCAAAGTCTTCCAGTTCCTCCTTTGTTGAACGCAGTTCTTCATCAGAAAGCAGCTCAACTTTCTCGGGCTCACCACCAATTGTCTCCCTGATCTGTTGCAACTTCATCTCTGACTCCTGTATACTCAACTCCAGCTTGTGAGCGACCTCTCTCTTATCCTCTCTCTGTGACTTCAGGTCATCTATCTCTTCTTCAACTTCCTGCAGTGTAGCAAGTCTCTTTTCCTTTCCTTCGCGTTGATAACGTATATTCTTGAAGAGTGCTTCTGTCTCCTTCTTCAGTGACGAGAGCTCCCTCGCCTGCTCCTCGACGTTCTCCTTAAGCTTACTCGCTTCCTCTTCAAGATCTGTGAGTTGCTTGCTCAGAAGATTTACCTGTTCACCATTATCCGACTGCTTCTGCGTTATGTGCTTCAACTCTTTGCCATACTGCTCCTGTTTATCGTACTGCATAGATAGCTGCATCTTCATATCGACGATTTCACTCTGCGTGCTCTCAAGCTCTTTCTTTTGCTCTTTGAGCTCTTTTGAGAACAACCCGATTTTCTCATCGAGTCTTGCTCTCTCGCCTTCGAGTTGATTCTTCCGTGATGTTAGCTCATCTCTTCTCTTGTCACCTTCCGAGAGCCTCTTCTCATAGTCATCTTTGATCCGTGCGAGTTCTGAGATTTCCTTCTCAAGCTCCTTGATAGCATTCAGCGTATCACTGACGGAACGATTGAGTGAAACATTTTCAGATATAATCTGGTTTAACTCTTCACGCAGGATCCCCAGATAGCTCTTCGTTTCTGAAGCGTCATCTTTCTTTCTTTCAGTCTCCTTGCTCACCACTGAAAGATCATTCTGAAGATCAATCTCCTTTTCAGCAAGTTCGTGTATCCTTCTCTTGCGCGATATGAGGTCAGTCCTCGCATCACGTTCAAGAAATCCCCCGGTAATAGCTCCTCCAGCAGATAAGAGTTGACCATCGAGTGAGACTATTCTTCCGTTGATGCCCTGTTCTCTGCGCAATTCTATGGCATCATCCAGTGTTCTTACAACAATCGCATTACCGAAGAGATACTTCGGAACGCTCTCAAAGCCTTGTGGAACCTCAACCAGTTCCGCAGCATAACCAACAAAACCTGCGTGCTTTTCAGCTTTCTTGTTCTTGGAGAAGTAATCTGAAATCATGTCAAGAGGGAGTAATGTGGCTCTGCCTATTTTTGACTCTTTGAGGAACGTAACAATTCTCCTAGCCGTGAGCGAATCGTCAACGATAATGTCCTGCATCCTGTTTCCCAACAAGATACTTATGGCAGTTTCATACTCAGTAGCAGCTTCAATGACGTTTGCAACGACATCAACCAGTCCATTGAACATGTCCCTACGCTGAAAGACCTCTTTCACTGACCTGGAGAAACCCTCGTAGTCTTTCTGCTGACGCTCCAGCGTTGACCTCTCAAATTGAGAGTTTCTGAGGTCATCAGAAAGTCTTGTTTGCTTCTCTCTAAGTTGTTCCAGTTCCTGTTCCAGCTTTGTGAGAGATGCTTTAGCGGACTCTATGTTCGCTTCTGTTTCCTGCTGTTTTTTCGAAACCTTCTCGTTTTGCTCAGTGAGGCGTTCTGCTTCCTTCTGCAGTTCCTGAAGACGGCTGTTTTTGCCGTCCAGTTGAGAACAGATCATCTGCAGTCTCTTCTTGAAATCTTCGGTGTTATTCATGATCCTGTCCAGATCATTGTCTATCTTGCTTACTTGCTTCTTCACAGAATCAAGTTCTTCCTGCAGACCATGCCATTCCTTTTCCTTTTCACTGTAGTCAGCCATTGCGGTATCGCGAATCTTCTCTAGCTCATTGAGTTTTGCTTCGTCTTCCTGAATCTGCTGCTGCATCTGATCACTGATAAGCTTCAGCTCTTCCCTTCTCTTCTGAAGATCTTCCAGCTCAGCTTTGAGTGAATCGATTTTCGTGCTGGTTTCGATAATCTTGCTCTCTTTTTCACTGTGACGCGATGAGTACATTTCTTTGAGCTCAAGCAGATCATTCTGTCTGCGCTTGTGGTCTTCAAGGAGTTGAGTAAAGGTTTCTATCTCCTTATCAACCTCGGAGAACTCCTTCCTCAGTGCTGACCATTTCGATTCTTTCTCGATGAGATTCTTCTGAATATTTTTCAGTTCGTTATCTGCAGTGCTCTTTTCCTCTCGTTTCTTCCCAAGCAAGCTTCTTTCTCTTTCGATGAGGTTCCCAAAATAGACTCTCTTTAGTTCCCCTACCTTTTCAGAGTATTCGACATGCTTCTCAGCCCTCTTGGCCTTGAGGTACAGGGACTTCCTCTGCTTGTCGATCATATTCAGGTTATCAATGATTCTCTCCAGGTTAGACTCAGTTGATTCTAGCTTGCTAAGAGCTTCTTTCTTGCGCTGCTTATATATCGCGGTTCCAGCAGCTTCTTCCACAAGAAGCCTGAGTTCTTCAGGGGTCGCGCTTACAACTTTGTCAACCTGTCCCTGGCCAACTATTGAATATGTGTCAAGCCCTACACCTGTTCCCTTGAAGAGCTCCTTGATGTCTTTTAGTCTTGCAGGCTTATCGTTTATCAGATACTGAGATCCACCGTCGCGAGAGACTTCTCGACCGATAGACAGCTGCCCCTCGGGAGTCTCAAAAGAAAGCTTCACATTTGCGGAGTTTGCTGGAGGAGTCTTGTCAGAACCACCGAAGATAACATCTTCTCTGCTTTCGGCACGGATATTCTTCATTGACTGTTCGCCGAACAGCCACCTTATTGCATCAACAACATTGGACTTTCCACTACCATTAGGTCCTACAACTGACGTTATCCCTTCCGATATGTTGAGCCTCATCGGAAGCGCAAAGCTCTTGAACCCTTTCAGGTGGATCGAGGAAAGCCTCATTCACCTCACCCCCAGACACGCAAAAACAAAGGTCCTCAAGAAGCTGGCTGGTATCAAGAACAGCGTCATTAACAATCTTGTATTCAACCCTGATTCCTGATCGCTCCAAAAGACGTTCAACCATTCTCCTGTGACCAGTAAAAAACGACTTTTGTTGCTGTGTAACAGGCAACGAAATATATCTCTTCTTACCTTCCGAGCATAACAGAAAAAGCATCTCAAAAGCAACTCTACTTAACACCAGATCCCCGATAGCAGGGTGATATGGACCACTTACTACTCTTTCGCGATCTCGTTTGCTGTTAAGACACAAACCTATCCTGATAACCTTCACACCGTTTCCTTCTAAAAGCACGTACATTCTCCAGAGAGATTCGATCGCCTCATCAAGGGTTTGTGCCTTGTAAAGACCATTTCGTAGAAGTTTGTGCAGTCCTGTTTCTTCGAGGACAAGAGTGGGATTCAGCCTGCAAAGTGCTGCGCCGATTCTAACTGCCTCTGTCGCCGAAAAGAGCTCCGTCTTAATCGTGCTTCCCGGTAGTCCTGTCATCAAGTGGATCCCAAAAGCTATCCCCGCAGACTTGAGAAGATCGGCAGCTTTGTATACATCATGAACTGAATGTGGCCTTCTGGCAAGTTTCAGCACATGATCATCAAATGATTGCACTCCAATCTCCACAAGGCTCACTGGAAATTGCGATAACATATTCACGCTGCTCTTTGTAATGCTTTCAGGAGTGGTTGATAATCTTATACCCTCCAATTCGTTCTCAGAAAAAGCGTTGAGTACAGACTCAATGTACATTCTTGCGGAAACGTCGCTCAGTGAAAGAAATGATCCACCATAGAAAGCAACCTGGTATGACTCAAGCGGCTTGAGGTGGATCCTGTATTCCTCAAGCGTTCTAATAAGATCAGGTATTTCCGGAATCCTCTGTTGTCCAGTCAGTAAGTGTTCATCGCAAAATATGCATCTTCTGGTGCAACCTGCGAATGGTAAAAACAACGGAAGTATCTTCATACAAAGATTATACTCAAACCTGGGAGCGTGTGCTTGAAGCTAAGAACATGTGGTGACTCACAAAACAGCATACTCCAAATACACTTCAGGGTATGCTATGTGCTGATGATTAGAGAATCTATAATCTTTGCTTACTGTGCTGTGTACCCACCGTCCACCATGAGTGTTTCTCCACTAATGAACGAAGCATCATCAGAAGCGAGAAATACCACAGCCTTCGCAACTTCTTTGGATTCCCCGAGTCTTTTAACCGCATGCAAACTTGCAAGCGAGTTCATCATCTCTTCTCCAAGATTCTCTTCGAGCATCGGAGTCTTTATGAAAGCTGGTCCTACGGCGTTAACTCTTATTCCCTTCTTCGAATAGTCAACTGCGGCTGAACGGGTCAATCCTATCACCGCATGCTTTGCTGCCGTATATGCGGGGGTTCCTTCAAAAGAGACTTTTCCAAGAATCGATGAATTATTGACTATCGCTCCATAACCTTGCTTAAGCATCTGCTTCAGTTGAACCCTCATGCCGTAGAATACACCGTTCAGGTTGATGTTCACTACTTTGCTCCAGTCTTCATCAGAGTACTCAGCAAGTGGTGCGGCTTTCCCAGCTACACCGGCGTTATTAAAAGCAACATCCAGTTTCCCATACTCTTCAATAATCGATTTGACTACACTATCATGCGATGATGGATCTGAGACATCCTGTAAGATGAATTTGCATTTAGCTGCAACTTGCAGCATTTCTTCAACGAGTTCATTGCCCTTCTTCTCATCAATGTCTGTCACTACAACTGTCGCACCTTCCCGCGCAAACTCTATTGCAGTGGCTCGGCCTATTCCGGAGCTTCCTCCAGTTATCAGTACTACTTTGCCTTCAAATCTTCTATTCATCTGATCAACTCCCTTGATTAGATACTCGAGTATTACTATCGTCTTTATTATAACCCTAATTCCTCCACCTTTCAAGTGATTTGTTTCACAATTGAAGAGAGCAATCAGGTGTTATGATTGAAATTGAACAGAGGTAGCAGGAGGTGCTGAAGTTGAGGTACAGGCTTTTCGGCAAGACGGGATTAAGTGTATCCGTATTTGGACTGGGTTGCATGCGTTTTCCCACTGAAAAAGACGCTGATGGAAACCAAATTGTCGAGAAGGATAAAGCATTCGAGCTGATTCATACCGCTATCAATGAGGGTGTGAATTACTTCGATACAGCTTACCCTTATCATGGCGGACAGAGTGAGCCATTACTCGGTGAAGCATTGTCCAGTGTCAATCGGGAAGAGATCTTCGTAGCGACCAAATCCCCTGTATGGAAAGTTGAGGACCATGATGACTTTGAACGCTTTATTGATAAGCAACTTGAGCGACTTAGAACAGACTATATTGACTTCTACCTGCTTCACTCTCTGAACAGAAAGCTTTGGGACAAAGCCATTGAACACAGAGCACTGGACTTCCTTGAGAAGATTCAGAGCGATGGCAGAGCAAAACACGTGGGATTCTCTTTTCACGACAACTTTGATGTTTTCAAAGAGATAACACGATCTTATGACTGGGATATGTTGCAAATTCAACTGAACTTTCTGGACCAGCACTACCAGGCCGGTCTAAAAGGGCTGGAATTTGCTGCAGAAATGGAGATCCCGGTTGTTGTTATGGAACCTCTTCGTGGTGGGAGACTTGCTGAACCTCCCTCCAAGGAGATAGCCGCTGCATGGAACAAGGCCTCTCTTAAGAGGAAGCCAGTTGAGTGGGCATTTCGCTGGCTTTACAATCGTCCTGAAGTCAATGTTATCCTAAGCGGGGTCTCAACCATGGAGCATCTGAAAGAAGACATAGCAATATTCGACAAAGCAGAACCCAGGTGCATGACTGAAGAAGAACTGAGGGTAGTTGAACAGGTAAGAGAGTTGTACGATAAGGGCCTGCCTGTTCGCTGCACGGGATGCAACTACTGTATACCCTGCCCTTCAGGTGTTGAGATCGCATCAGTTTTCAATCTATACAATAATGCTTCTTTGTACAATGATTATGATAATCAGAGCAGGTTGTACAAGAATTGGTTTGTCGATCCAGGGAAAGGGGCAGAAGCTTGCGTAGAATGTGGCCAGTGTGAAGAGGCTTGTCCACAGGAATTGCCTGTCATCAAGCTTCTCAAAGAAGCCCACTCACATCTCATTACAGAGGAGTTCCAGCACATGCAGAATCTCAGAACATCGTAACATTATGATTCTGGAGTCCATAACTCGGCCCTGTTACCACCTCGGCGTTTGGCAACATAAAGGGCTTTATCAGCTCTTCTTATTGTGTCCTCAACATCCATATCAGATGCTTCACGTTGAGCGATTCCGAAGCTGCTTGTTATGTGTGAAGAGGACTTCTCGAACACGACTTCCAGTTCTTCTATCTTCTGTCTCATCCTTTCTGCAAGGCTCTTTGCTCCTTCCAGGCTAGTTTCGGGGAGCAGTACGACGAACTCGTCACCCCCGTACCTTCCTATCATATCGACGCTTCTCGTTATTTTTCTACAGATTTGGGTGACTTCCTTGATGACCTTGTCGCCAGCCTCATGCCCGAATGAATCATTGATCTTCTTGAAACCATCAATATCGATCATCACCAGAGAAAACACACAGTTGTATCTCTTACACCTCTCAAATTCCCTTTCAGCGACTTCAAATAGACCGCGCCTGTTAAGAACCCCGGTCAGATAGTCTCTTCTGGAAAGCTCCCTAAGCTGTTCATGAAGCATGGAATTATGCAGTGCAATTGAAACGAAGTTGGTAAAAGCACTTGTAATCTCGACCTGCTCTTCGGTAAAGGCTTTCTCTTTATCACTATCAATGACCAGCAAACCGATTACTTCACCTTCAGCTACCAGAGGTATTCCAAGCCACGATCGTATAAAAGGAAACTTTCTCAACACAGGATAGCGCTCCTGCGCATCAAGCACGAGATTTGGACGCCTCTCCTTCACAACGACCCATGCGGGGCTCTCTTCATTAAGATCAAACACAGTCCCCGTGTAGTCTTTGCCATCGGGCCATCCCTTTCCTCCGATCATTCTGAGCTTCTCTGATTCAAGGAGCTCAATGCCTGCGCTGCAGTACGGAACAACATGCTGCAACTCTTCTAGAACATTACTGACAACTCGCTCCGTGCTCAAAGTTGAAGTCAATGAGGCAGCCGATTTCATAAGTGTTTCGACAATATCGAACTTCTTCTTTGCCTCATCCAGCAACCTGGTCTTATCTATGGAATAAGATGCGTAGCGTCCTATTATCTCAAGTAGTTCGCGTTCAGAGTCAGAAAGCTCGTAGGGTCTCTTGAATGCAAGAACTATAACTCCCAGTCGAACGTCACCGGCTGTAAGCGGCACAGCTACAGCTGTCTTGACTCCCAATAGATTGCGCAGCCGATCACTGAGCACTTCGCTATTTTCTGTTGATTCCACAAATACAATTTCCTGGTCTTGAAGTGCTTTTCTCCCAAGAGTAGCTTCTCCCGGGTCGAAGACTACCTTGCGGTGTTCCTCTTGATCTTCGCCCGCCACAGCCACTCTAACAGGTCTCTTGCTTTCCTCATCCCATAAAGAGATTATGGAAGTCTCTGCGGGGATAACAGAAAGAAGCACCTCTGCAATGTTTTGAAGTACTTCTTCCATATTCGTTGACTTAAGCACTGTTTCCATAAGAGAGCCCAATATCAGATACCTGGTGTCCTCTTCAACAAGACTGCGTTTATGATTCTCATCGGGGATGTGGTAGATGACCATCAAGAATCCTCTTCTTTCACATTCCAGGGAAACAGGAGTTATCACAAGGTCTATGCCTTCTCTCAGACTGAGTTCTTTCTGATCATCTATTCGAGACAGAAAGAGAATGTCTTCCGGGCAATTCCCAAAATGCTGCTCCATAAGCGAACCAATTCTGTTCATTCGAGCCTCTTCTGGCACTATGCCGAAATAATCGCAGAAACGCTCGTTCAAACACTCAATACTCGAATCTTCCGAAACAACTACGGCAGGATGCTTCAATGCTTTAACTACGGTGAGAAGATGTTCATTACAACTCAAGAGATTTTCCTCCAAGATGAGCACAATGGTTCGCTCTACACTATGTTTCATTGTACTATACGTGTCATTCATAATAACGAGACAAGAATCCTGATCTTGACCTACGACATTGCTATAACAGCCTCTTCTCAGGCTTTGTCTTGAGATTCAAGGGAGAGTAGACCAGGAGAAATATACCATTTGCTGCTTTTGGTTATGTAAACAAGCTGATCACGCTAGGCACTCTTCCTGTCCTGAGTGATATCAATGGACTGTTGATCGTCCTTGGAGTCAATCAAACCGAGCGTCTCTTCTGTAGTCTTTTCCTTCTTAAGCCATATCCTCAGTCTTCTCCAGCAGATCAGTAATGAAAGGCCACCTGTCGTCAAACCTGCAATCACGAATGATGCTCCAGCGCCGAGAGCATCTGCAATACCACCAACATACAGATTCCCAAACGGACTGGAGCCGGCAAATATCAGAGAGTAGACACTCATCACACGTCCCCGATATCTATCTTCCGTATTGATCTGTACAAAGGAATTCGCGGTTGTTGTGAAACCAATATTGAAGAATCCTATGAGACCGACCAAAACTGCTGATAGAAAAAACGATGTGTTCAGTCCTGTAAGCACGAAAAGCGTTGCAACAACGAGGGGGATTATGTAGAGTCTTATCTTGCGAGGGCCTCTCTTACTTCTCGTAGCAACAAAGAGAGCTCCGATAAGAGAACCGACTCCAAGGCTCGACATCAGGTAGCCGAACCCTGTCGCATCTGCACCGAGCACTTCCCTGGCAAAAACTGGAATCAAGACATTGTAGTTCATCCCAAACGTAGCCACGACTGCCAGGATCGCCATTGTTGATTTCAAACTCGTTGAACTCATGAGATACTTCAATCCTGCCTTGATTTCAGGCATGGTTCTGGTCTTTCTAACCTGCTTCGGAGTCCCTTTGGTCTGAATCATGTAAAGACCTACAATAACAGCTATAAAGCTGACCCCGTTAATCAGAAATGCCCAGCCCATTCCCGCAACAGCAGTGAGAATTCCGGCCACTGATGGACCGATTATTCGTGCCAGGTTGAACACTGAAGAGTTGAGCGCAATCGCATTCAAAAGCGTCTCTTTTCCGACAAGCTCGAACATGAAGGCCTGTCTGGCCGGGATATCAAATGTCTTGACAGTTCCCAGCAGTGCTGAAAGAACCAGAATATGCCAGTAGCGCACAAAGCCAGAGAACACAAGCGCCGCTAGTATGAGTGCAAGAAGCATTGAGACGAATTGAGTTATAAGGAGTATCGTCCTCTTTGGTACCTTGTCGACTATCACGCCTGCAAACAGGGATAGGACGAGAAGAGGGGCGAACCGAGCCGCTCCCATGATCCCCAGGAGTAAGGGCGATTCTGTAAGTGTTAATACCAGCCATGCCTGAGCAGTAGTTTGCATCCAGGTCCCTGTAACGGATATCATCTGACCCGTCCAGAAATACCGGTAATCACGGTTCTTTAATGCTGGAAAACTCGTGGAGAAGATGCCTTTGAGTCTTGAAAAAAACTTGTTCGTAATGCTAATCATATCATTAATATTCTACCAGAGAATCTCTCTTTCATCGACAGATAACATCCCCACATTGGTAATCAGCGCACTCCTGTTCTCCGAAATGGCATAACACAGCGGATCAGGAATAAGAAAGGGCGTGGTGAACGTGTCTCTGCAGTACACTTACTCTGAATCAGGAGAAGCAACTACGTATTCCGATTACAATAGCTTCTGAGACAACAGTCTGAGCATGAGGGAGTACTCTTGCACACGGCTTTGCTGTGTTTGACAATCAGAGCATGATACTCCCCGTACAGCTCGACATCATCGGGCAGACTTCTCACGAAAATGTCCTGTAAGGCACGGTAACCTTCAGGAGGATTCATTCCAAGACGAGTCAGAAGGCGTCTTGTGTATTTGTCCACGACAAATACATTTTCACCGAATGCATACAGAAGTATCGCGTCAGCTGTTTCGTTTCCAACACCTTTAATGGCCAACAGTCTGTTCCTGCCAGGGGCATTTCGGCCTTCGCTAAAACTGTTTTCAGAAAACAGTTTTGCAATGCTTTTTATCGCCCCTGCCTTTGCCTTCCAAAAACCAGCAGGCTTGATAAGGTGCCCAATAACTTCTGTCGATTCCTCTGCAAGTTTCTTTGCATCAAGCATTTCTGCTTCTTTCATTTGATCAATTGCAGCTTCTACATTGAGCCAACTGGTGTTCTGTGTAAGTATCGCTCCTACAGCAACCTCGAAGGGAGTATCGGCTGGCCACCATTCCTGAGGACCGTGTTCCTCAAAAAGCAGTTCATAGATCTTTAGCAGATTCATTTCCATGACGCTTATCCCAATTGTCCTCAGCTAGGGATCTCTGCAGATATAATGGCTGGACTTCCCTGAAAGGTTTTGGTCCGATATCTTCCAGTGCTGCATCGATTATATGCAGTACCGCATCTGCAGAAGGTGAGGAGGCCAAGAACCACTCAATTGAAGGAAAATCGTCCTGGTCGAAACGACCATCGACGAAAAGGAATGAGTCGCTCTCTTCGAGTGCGCTACAGATAGATTCAACACTTGAAAAAGACGGCTCGCTGTCCGGTATCACTTTACAGTCGTGACTTGCACGATACTTTCTCCAGTAATAGTATCCTGCACGTGCTCTCCTGATTACGATTCTTTCCTGGTGCGCCATTTGTGAGGCAACAAGATCCAGCGAGCATATCGGCAGCAGGGGCGTCTCATGCGGGTAACATAGTCCCTTCGCTGTAGCCATACCTATTCTCACACCTGTGAGTGATCCCGGACCTATACCACACCCGATAAAATCAAGATCTTCGGGTCTTAAGGAAACCTGCCCCATAATACTGTCAATACACGGGGCAAGAGAGCTGCCATGCTTATCGTCTCCAGAGAATTGCATAAAGCACGTTCTTTCCCCATTTCTTACTGCAAGAAAGAGATTGGATGATGAACTGTCGAAGAATAGGAATCTCATAGTCTCAAGAAGTTACTCTCTTAAATCCTTCGCCAAAGATCTCTGAGTTGTTTACCATAACCATGAATGACTGAGGGTCTTCATCCTTCAGAATTCTTCTAAGCTGCGGGATCTCGCGTCTTCGAAGCGCAACCATTATTAATGGGCGTCCTTCTCCAGTGTATCCACCAAATGCATTGAGCATTGTTACACCACGATCCATCTCATCGAGTATTCGCTCCTTTATCCTCACAAAGCTCTTGCTTACTATGAAAGCTGTTCTTGTGTTTCCGGCTCCTTCCAGAACACCGTCTATCGCCTTGCTGGTAACAAAGATCGTTATTATCCCGTACATAGCAGCCAGAGGACCGAACACCAGCACAGCCAGCAACGCTATTATTGTATCAGTAAGGAGAAGACCAGAGCCCGTACTTATCCCCATATACTTGTTTAGAATCATGGCAATTATATCTGTTCCCCCTGTAGAAGCCCCTCTCCACATTACCAACCCCATTCCGAGACCTGCAAGTGCCCCTCCATAAATCGCAACAAGCAAACCACCATCGGAAACTGATGTCGCTTTAAATGCCGGGAACTCCAGAAAATTCATGAGGTCTATCATGATCGACAATGCGACTGAAGAATAAATGGATTTGACACCAAAACCGAGTCCCAGAAGTGAAAAAGCAAGAAGAAAGAGAAACAGATTGTAGGCAAGCATCTGAGCACCAACCCACCAGCCAAAGAGACTATTGAGGATGATGGCTAGTCCACTTACACCACCGGCTATTATGCCGTTGGGTAACATGAAGCTAACAACAGCAACCGCTGTAAGAAACGATCCAGCGGTTATTAGTACATAATCAACTCCTTGCTCCCGAGCATTCATTCCATCACCTTTGCTTTTCTCAATTTCGCCACCTCGTGGAGAATCTTCCTTTCCTTGCTGGATGGTTTGGTAATTTTGACTTTCACCGAAACATTGAGGTCGCCACGCCTGCTATTCGATATGGAAGGAATGCCCATGTTCTTTAGTCTGAACACTGTACCTGGATTCGTTCCCTGCGGAATCGTGAGATTCTCGTAACCTCCTTCAGGAAGAGGAACCTCAACTGTTGTTCCCAGAACAGCTTCAACATAGTCTATCTCTGCGATGTAATATAGATCATTTCCCCGTCTCTTGTACTTATCCGGTATCTTAACCCTTACCATCACATACAAGTCTCCACTAGGTCCGCCTGCCTTCCCGGCGTTGCCATGTCCTGATATTTTAAGAGTTGAGCCATCTTCTACACCCGGTGGAACGTTTACTTTTACCCGATGCTTCTCCTTGATGCTTCCGGAACCGCCGCACTTTCCACAGCGATTATCTACCATCCTGCCGGCTCCCTCACATGTGCTGCAGACTGTCGTATTTGCAAAGACACCAAAGAATGAACGGTGTTCTTCCCTAACATAACCACTCCCACCACAGCTCGGGCAGGTTCTGAAACTGATGCCATTCTCAGCACCATTTCCTCCACAAGCGGCACACACCGCGTTCCTGTCATATTCCAGGTAGATCGTTTTTCCGCTGATCACATCCTTCAGGTCAACAGTAACGGAGGCGTGAATGTCTTCGCCTTTCATCGCCTGCCTTCCTCGCGACTGCCCACCTCTTGACCTGGAACCCCCGAAGAAGACATCAAAGATATCCTGAAAATCACCAAAGCCTTCATCGAAGAAGCCTCCGCTGGTACCGGCAGTTCTTCCATGGCGAACTCTTTCAGATGGCTCTCCGACATAGCCAAACTTATCGAACATCGCACGCTTTTCGGGATCACTTAGCACATGGTACGCTTCCTGTATCTCCTTGAATCTATCCTCGGCTTCCTTTTTGTCATCACCTTTGTAAGCGTCCGGGTGCCATTCCCTGACAAGCTTTCTGTACGCCTTTTTTATATCTTCTTTGGAGGCATCTCGTGAAACGCCAAGTATTGAATAGTAGTCTTTTCTGCTTGCGGCCATATTACCACCCTCTGATTATTCGCCTTCAGATTCTTTCTTCTCCTTCGGCTTCACTGCCACGATAACCCTGGCTGGTTTAAGTACCTTGCTTCTGAAGGAATACCCCTTCTCTTCAACCTCTACCACTGTCATTTCTTCGAAAGAGTCTGTTTCAACAGTCTCACTCACTTCGTGAAGAAACGGATCAAAAAGCTTGCCTGTTTCAGGATTGATTTCCTCAACACCCTCCTCCTGCATAATCGAGAGCATTCGTCTGTAAATCATTCTCACACCACTGAGGAAGTTTTCGTCTATCTTTTCAGTATGGTCAAGAGCTCTCTCAAGATCTTCGTAGAGTCCAAGCAACTTGAACAGCAAGTTCTCTTCTGCTCTGTGGACGAGTTCCTGTGTCTCTCTGGCAACAGCCTTTTTGAAGTTGTGAAACTCTGCTCTCAGTCTTGAGTTATTGGCTTCGAGCTCTTCAATGCTCTTACGTTGTTCCTCCGTCTGTGCTATGAGTTTTTCTATCTCCTGTTCGTTTCCCTTTTGGGCCGCATCCTTCTTGTCTTGCTCAACATGTTCCTGTGAAGACTCGTTACCCTGATCTTCTCGAACAGCAGAATCCTTTTTCTTCTTGCTATCCATTTGCGATCACCTCTAGAAAATTATCTACTCGAAAACACTTCAGTGAGCCTATTGGCAGCAAATTCGAGCTGCGAGAAGACTTTCTCATAAAGCACTACCTTCGGAGATATTATGATCACATTTCCCAGCACCTCTTCGTGCCTGCTATATGGTGCTATCATGACAGCGAAGTTCCTCAATTGCGCCTTTCCAATCTCTTCGCCAATGAATACACGCGATTCACTAACCGGTTCCTTCTGGCAAAGATCTTGCAACAGTTCGTCAAGACTCGATGGATTTTCAACATGCTGTACAATTCCCACGATGTCATCCCAATCAAGGAACGGATTGGACATCAAGAATTCAAACCCATATCGATAGTTCTCTTCATCCATCTCTGAGTCAAAGACATTTTCAAGGAAATAGATGATCTGCTGCAGCTCTTTTCTGTACCATCGCTCGTCTTCCAACTTGACATTTCGTATGCCATGTCTGATTTCTCCAACAGTCCTTCCTGCAACGACATCGTTCACCGTTGTGCGAAGATCGCTCAATCCTTCTTGCAAGGGACCCGAAAAGACCGTAACATTCATGGTGACACCTAATTCGGTCACTATGGTGAAATTCAGGTATCCTTCCGCCACTTCGGTAATTCCGATATTCCTGACAGTCAGTTTCCCAACATCAGGTTTCTCAATTATGACAAGTGTTTTGGCGGCCTTGGCAATAAACCTGGTCGTCGTACGCAACAGCTTCTCTATGTCGCCAATAACATTTGTGGTTCTTACCGCAATATCCCCGGAAGGTGCATCCAGTTCACGAGAAAGGTTCTTCACAGACTCGAAATAGAACCTCAAACCTTTATCGCTCGGAACTCTCCCGGCAGAAGTGTGTGGTTGCGTAATGTATCCCAGATATTCGAGCTTTCGCATGTCATTCCTAATGGTGGCAGAGCTAAAATCAAGGTTCGAGCTCTCCAGTACATGTTTCGAACTCACTGCCTTGCCTTTGGAAACATAAGCCCTGGCCACGCAATACAGTACGCTTAGTTGTCTATCGTTCAATTCAGGAGAAGGCGAGCTCCTCTTTGTCATTAGCACTCACCTCATACGACTGCTAATTAAGCTTAGCATGGGGCTTCCGTATTGTCAAGGTAAATAACCGGTGATAGAATACGTTCAAGCGGAAGGGGGGGTTTCTAGTTGAAGCTGTCTCAGGTCATTGAACTCCTCGGCAATAATATCTCTGAAATCAGCAGACTTGATGGAACAGATATTGAACTCACCAGTATAGAAAGTGACTCCCGTCTTCTTAAGCCCGGAAACCTTTTTATCTGTATTTGTGGTCATTCATTTGACTCTCATGTTCTTGCCAGAGATGCGATTGATGCTGGCGCCTCGGCGATTATTGCTGAGAAGCCTCTCCAAAATGAAGAGAACATCCCTGTGCCGATTGTTTACGTTAAGGACTCAAGGCTTGCCGAGTCTCTTCTTACTATGGAGTTCTACAAGAATCCTTACAGGGATCTTACTACAATCGGTGTTACCGGAACAAATGGAAAAACAACCATCACAACTCTTATTTATCATGTCCTCAACATATTTGAGTCTTCACCAGCACTGGTTGGTACAGTTCGAAACATCATTGGGGACAAAGTGATAGCAAATCCTGAGAATACCACACCGGGTCCGTCAACATTAGCAAGATATCTGAAACTAGCCCTGGATAAGAAATGTAGATACTTCGTGATGGAAGTCTCTTCCCACGCGCTGTCAATGCATCGAATCGATGGCATGCGTTTTGATGTTGCAGTGCTGAACAATGTTACGCGAGACCATCTTGATTTTCATGAATCTTTCGAAGAGTATTATAAGACCAAGTTAAGGATTTTCCAGCGATTGAAAGCCACAGGAATGGCGGTGGTTAATGCAGACCAGATTGATCTGGGAGACATTCGTGTACCAAGAAACCGTGTCTTTACTTATGGCTTCGGGGATGAATCTGACTACAGAATGGAAGACCTCGAGATTTCCAGAACCGGTATGGAGTTTCTCATTCATACCCCCAACGAAACAGTTAGCAGAGTTTACACAAGACTGCTCGGAGAGCACAATGCCTACAATGTTGCAGCAGCCATAGCGGTTCTGAGCACACTGAACTACGATATGGAACACATTGTGGAGGCAATATCTACATTCAGCGGCGTCCCGGGACGGTACGAGTTTGTCGAAGAATCCACCAAGTATGGTTTCGATGTTGTCGTGGATTTTGCGCATACTCCAGATGCACTCGAAAAGCTCCTCAAGACCGCCCTGAAGCTTGCGACAGGAAGAATCATCCTTGTCTTCGGAGCAGGTGGTAGTGCCGATCGTGGCAAGAGACCACTTATGGCTTCGGTGGCATCAAAATTTGCCAGTGTCGTTATTCTTACTTCAGATGATCCGAAGCAGGATGACCCCAGAGAGATTCTGGAAGACCTCGAGCTGGGGATGAACAAGTTTAAACCCTATCTCGTTATTGCAGACCGCTATGAAGCGATATCTGTTGCACTAACTCTCGCAAACCGCGAAGATACAGTCATTATCGCTGGAAGAGGACATGAGGATTTCCAGATACTGGCAGACAGGAAGATCAATTTTAACGACAAACAAGTGGTCAAAGAGATTCTGGAAACTAAATTCCGGAGACATGTGAAGAAGTGAAAAGAACTGCATCGGAAGCTGAAAGACTACTGCATCTTGCCAGAGGAAGAAGGATCCGCCTTGATTCCAGAGCTGTTGAATCCGGCGATGTCTTTATTGCCTTGAAAGGCAAGAGAACGGACGGCCACTCTTTTATCGGACAGGCCCGGGCTAATGGAGCAGAGGTCGTAGTAGCAAGCGAAGAACGTTCAGGTGTCTCACTGGTAGTGGAAGACCCCGTGACAGTATTGTTCGAGGCTGCGAGGCTGGTTATCGAAGCTTTGAAAGACATCAAGAAGATTGTGATCACCGGTTCCAACGGAAAAACCACTGCGAAAGAGATAACCGCATTTCTGTTATCTCAACTGGGCAAGACTTTCAAAACACCGGGAAACATGAACACAGATATTGGGGTCCCCGCTTCGATTGTCGAAAGAGCCGAGGAACTCATTGCAGCAGATTTCGCCGTCTTTGAAGTCGCTACGGATGGTCCCGGAGATATCGCCAAACTCACAAGACTAATCGAGCCATTTGCAGCAGTTCTTTTGAACGTGGGCACTGCCCATGTAGGAAACTTCGAATCCGGACAGGCCCTGTTTGAGGAGAAACTCTCGGTTTTCTTCTCTCATGCAGGGATCAGCATTGCCATTGCCAATAACGATGACAACAGGATACTTGAGAGACTGAAAGACTTTCCAGGCAGAAAGTACTTCTTCGGAATGGCTGGAGGAGATTTCAGAATACGTGATTACGATTACAGAAAAGACAAGACACTGCTTGCTTTCGACACACCAGAGGGGACTAAGATGATGCGCTTGAACGGTACCTGGCACATCGGCCACATTCTGGATCTTGGAGCAGCTTATCTCACTGCACAGGCTATGGGACTTGATGAACCTTCTCTATATCTCCCTTCTTATGTTCTGAGAAATGATGGACGCTTTGCAGTGAGATCTTTGAATGGTATCACTGTGGTGGACGACACATATAACAGTAGTCCAGAGTCAATAAGGGCTGCCGTTGAATCAATCAACAGATTTCACAAGACGGGCCGAAGATTTGCTGTTGTTGGTTCAATACTCGAACAGGGTGACAACGCTATTGCCAGTCATCAGAAAGCCGGTGAATATCTCAGAGACTTCGAAGGCGTGATTCTTTACACGAAGGATGATCAGGTTCTATCAATGGAAGAAGCCTTACAAGTCAGCTTCAGATCATCTGTTCCTGAAGAAATCGCCTTCTGGCTTTCTCGGAATGCGAGGGCAAATGATCTGATCTATTTCAAGGCATCCAGAGCAGTAGAGATGGAGACAGTGCTTCGAACCTTCCTGGAGATGATCAGTGATGATTCGTGAAGTCCTTGTGCTTTTGCTTTCTTTTTCTGCTTCATCTATTCTATTGAAACCATTCATAGCTTTCCAGAAGAAAAGAAGAATCGGTCAGTTTATCAGGGAAGAAGGTCCTGATTTGCATAACCACAAGACCGGAACACCAACATCAGCAGGCCTGGTATTCGTTTCACTGATAATCGCTTTCACTCTGATCTTTGATTTCAACGCAAAAAACGCAATCATTGTCTTATCTGGGATTCTCTTTGGGTACATTGGTCTTATCGATGATGTAGCCAAGATAAGGAAGAGAAATGCACGGGGCGTAAACGCCTGGACCAAGCTTCTTCTTCAGTTTCTTTCAGGAGCAATTGTGCTTGTTCTGGTCTATTACTTGAATCCCGAATCGTTTTACATTCTGCGACTGGGACCGGTGAGTATTGAACTTGGATGGGCCAGAGTACCAGTCTCGTTGGTCATATTGGCTGGAATGAGCAATGGCGTTAACCTCACCGATGGTGTTGACGGGCTCGCGGCATCTGTCATGATCTTTGCTATTCTGCCGCTTGTGCTTGTTTCTCCGCAAAGCATATTCTTTTCTGCGATGATCGGGAGTCTCGCTGGTTTTCTGCTTCATAACTGGCATCCTGCGAAGATTTTCATGGGAGATACGGGATCGCTGGCAATGGGTGGAATGCTCGCCACAGCTTTCGTCGTCACAGGTCAGGAGCTATTGCTGCTGCTGTTTGGCTTTGTATTTGTCGCAGAAATTCTGAGTGATATCATACAGGTAAGCTATTTCAAGGCAACTGGGAAACGTGTCTTCTTAATGGCACCAATTCATCATCACTTCGAGTTGAAGGGATGGAAAGAAACCAGAATCGCTGTTGTCTTTTCTATCGTAGCCCTTTCTGCTTCGTTAATAGGGCTTCTGGTAATAAATGGGGGTTGAAATGCTCAAAGGTAAAGTCGGTCTGGTGGGTTACGGAATCTCAAACAGGCAGCTTCTGAAAACGTCACTTGAAGCCGGAATTCATGATGACTTTTTCGTCTCTGATAACAGGGTAATGCCTGATGACTTTAGAAATCAGCTTCGAGAACACAACGTTGAATTTGAAGATGGCGGACACACCTCCAGACTTCTTGATTGTGATATGTTTGTCGTGAGTCCTGGAGTATCCCCAGTTTCAGAAACGGGTAAGATGCTGTTATCCACAGAAAAGAGGATTACCACAGAACTTGAAATATCACTGGATATCCTACATCAGTCAGGACGGAGACTGGCAATAGGCATCACAGGCACAAACGGAAAGTCTACCACTGTGACTATGCTTGGCCACATAATGGCTTCCACAGGAATAAAGTCGTACACTGGCGGCAATCTTGGTAATCCTCTGATATCAGGTCTTGACGACGATACAAGGATTTTTGTTGTTGAGGTGAGCTCTTTTCAGCTCAAGTGGTTCAATTTTGAGTCCAGCTATTTTCATCTGTCTGCGATCACGAATATTGCACAAGATCATCTGGATTTCCACGGTACCCTGGAGGATTATGTGAGTTCCAAACTCAGAATTACCCGCCTCACCGAAGGCTACTCCCTTATTCCCGAAGACATAAAAGACCTGTATTCCCTGGCAATAGAACCAGTTAAGCAGAGGGTTCTGGGATTCTCCAAAGAAACCAGCTTTGCAGAAATCAGGGGAAAGCTCTTAAGGATACACAAACTTGAAATACCTGTCGACAACCGTTTTTTGCTTCACAATCATATCGCTCAGAACTATCTCGTTGCAGTGACACTGGCTCACCTTGCAGGTGTCTCGGTGGATGATGCAACTGAAAAGATTGCTAATTACGCATTCCTGGAGCACAGAATGCAGAGCGCCGGTAGTGTGGAAGGCACTGTCTTCATCAATGATTCTAAGGCAACAAACGCACACGCAGTTCTTGCAGCGCTTAGAAGCCTTCCGGCAGATAGGACAACTATTATACTCTCCGGTCGAGAGAAGAAGGAGTCATATGAAGAGCTGATAGAGGAGCTTCGAAGAGTCAAATCAATCGTTGTTCTGGGTGAGGAAATGAAGGCCCTTCGAAAAGCGTTGAAATGTGCTGAACTGAACTACCTTGAAGCTCCTACGATGGAAGATGCGGTTCTTATGGCAATGAGATCGTCGACTCAAGGAGATTATGTATTGCTCAGTCCCGGTGGTTCGAGTTATGATCTGTATAGCAACTACGCAGAACGTGGGCAGCATTTTACCAGTGTCGTCCAGGGATTGGCCAGGAGACAGAAATGAGAAGATCTTATTTCGCTCTGGCAATATACGCAAGTGTCTTTCTTGCTTTTGGATTTGTGTTCATCTATAGTGCTGGAATAAGTATGGAGGCAAGAAATCCGTATCTTTCAGCATCTGATTTTCTTTTCAAGCAACTGGTAGCTTTCGCCCTTGGCCTTGCAGGGGCACTAGTGATCGTCTATTTTGGGGGATCGCGACACTTCAAATATGTTTTTTCCATATACTATCCCGCTATCATCCTGCTACTCGGTGCCGTTTTCCTATTCCCTGAACGCGGAGGTTCCAGAAGATGGATCGATCTCGGCTTTTTCAATCTTCAGGTCTCCGAATTTGCGAAAATCGTACTGATTCTTCTGCTGGCAAAATACTTCGCAGACCTGAGAGAGAAGAAGCAGACAATAGTTAGAGCGGTCATCATTCCTTTCCTTCTTGCAATACCGCTTATAGGACTTGTCTTTATTCAGCCTGATCTATCGACAGCAGGTATCCTCTTAGTCCTGACCCTGATGATGATGCTCATTGGTGGCGTCAAAATAAGCTATCTTGTTGCAGTCATCTCACTGATGGTTGTGCTTGTGGTGGTGGGATTCGTCTACGAGCTTATTGAGCCGTACCAACTCGAACGCATCACAGCGTTCTTTTCATCCTTCGGCGGAGAAGAACATGAACAGATTTCATACAGCCTGATGGCGCTCTCGTCAGGAGGACTCACAGGAACCGGATTGGGCCTGGGTGTTGTGAAATACTATATTCCCGTCAGCTACTCGGATTTCATATTCGCTGTGATTGGTGAGGAGCTGGGACTGATCGGCATAATAATCCTTCTCATCGCATATATTGGTTTTGGTCGAGAATTGATTCTGGCAGGCATAAGAGGAGCGAAATCGGTCGAAGGGAAGCTTTTTATCTCAGGTTTCGCTTTATATGTACTCTTACAGGCGTCTGTGAATATCGCTGTTAACCTTGGGCTCTTCCCTCCTACTGGAGTCACATTGCCTTTCATCAGTTATGGAGGATCCTCTCTCTTATCACTGATGATAGGTTTTGGGCTGGTGTTCAGCATCCTTTCAGACAAGGAAGAAGAGAGTGCCGAAGTCGCTTAGAGTTGCCGTTTGCGGCGGAGGAACTGCGGGACACTACTATCCTGCCTTGAGTGTGATTAAAGAGATACAGAAGAGAACTGTCTGCGAGGTTGTCTACTTCACCTCTTCAGGAAGAATTGATGACAAGAGAGTTGAAATAGACCTTCCAGGTGTAAGAAGAGAACCACTGATGCTTCACGGCCTTCAAAGACCTCTTTTTCATCCCGGGAACGCAAAGGTTTTGCTGAAACACTTCTTTGATATTTCGCGTGTGAGAATTGTTCTGAAGGACTTCCAACCTGATTTCACTTTCTCTACAGGCGGGTACATTTCTTTCCCTGTAATAAGGGCTTCCAGATCCGAAAGCGTGCCAGTCTACATTCATGAACAGAATGCCCTGCCTGGACTAGCTAACAGAAAACTTGCCAGGTACGCTAGACTCTTCTTCGTATCCTTTGAAGAAAGCAAAACACTTGTTCCAATCGAGCAGGAAAGAATCATACTGTCTGGTAATCCTGTCAGGCTCCCTTCTAAACAAAAGGAAGAATTGCTATCTGGGCTGCACTATAAGCAGGATTTGCCTTTCTTTGTAGTAATGGGGGGAAGCCTTGGTTCTGAAGCGATTAACACTCTTTGCGAAAAGCTTTACATTATTGTACAAAAAGAAAGACCTGACTTCCAGTTTCTTCATGTAACAGGGGATCCCGTGGCGACCAGAAGACTTCGAAGCTTCTCGTTTGTCAGGTCATTCGATTATGTCGAAGATCTGCATAACTACATGTATTTCTCCGATTGCGTAATAGCCAGAGGAGGAGCCACGACGATCGCTGAGCTAATGCGATACAAAACTAGAGGAATAATCATTCCCTGGCCTCAGGCCACCGACAACCACCAGTATTTCAACGCTTTGTCACTTGCAAATGCAGGACTTGGTTGTGTTATACTCGAAAATGCAGCGACAGAAGAGCACATCTTCAAAGAGCTTGTCAAGTGTACTGAGAAAGATCAGAGTTTCCCGGATACCGAAAGTGAACCAGCAGCAGTTATTGCAGAATATTTACTCCGGGGGGTATAAGGTGAGATACCATTTTGTTGGCATCGGCGGTATTGGAATGAGTTCACTGGCGATGCACTTAAGGGCTGAGGGACACGAAGTTTACGGTTCAAACAACGAATTAAACGAGCGTTCGAATTTCCTTCGAAGCAAGGGTTTTTGTGTCTACATTGGTCATTCTTCCTCCAATTGGGACAATCCAGATATCCTTGTTCGGACAACTGCTGTGAAAGAGGATAACCCAGAAGTTCAGAAGGCTGTGAAATGTGGTGTGCCTGTAGTATACAGAATGGAAGCATTGAAGCGCATCACCATGCAACATGATTCAATATGTGTTACCGGGACCGACGGAAAGACCACGACAACGGCAATGCTCTCGAAAATCCTTATCGATGCTGGTCGTGATCCATCAGTTCTCCTGGGTGGGATCAATACCTCACTTGAATTCGGGAACTACCGAAGAGGATCCGGACCACTGCTCACCGAACTTGATGAGAGTGATGGTTTCTTTGCCTCTGTTAAGTGCAACCATGCTGTTATCACAAACGTGAGAAATGACCATCTCGAACACTACAGTAACAAGTCTGAAAGTCTCAGAGACCACTTCTGGCACTTCGGCAATAACGTGAGCGGTCTGCTTGTGTATAACTCCGACGATCCTGTCCTTTCATCCATCTTCAATGGATCATGTATATCGTTTGGTCGTGAAAGCGGGCTTTACAAGATTACAGGCAGACGTCACAGTGCTGCTGTCCAGGAGTTCGAAGTTCTTTATAAGAATCACTCTTTGGGAAACTATGTTCTCAGAACTCCCGGTGAGTTCAATGCGTACAACGCTCTTGCTGCGATAGCAACTTCTGTCGAACTCGGCATTGATCCAGATAGTGTAAGGGAATCTCTGCTCCAGTTTTCACCGGTGGACAGACGTTTCTCATTCAGGGGAAAGAACGATTTGAGAAATCTTGATTTGATTGATGATTATGCTCACACTCCTGATGAAATCGCCTATACTATTTCTGGGGCAAGGGAGTTTTTTCCTGACAAGAAGATCGTTGCTGTTTTCCAACCACACAGATACTCAAGACTTGTTCGTGAAAATGGCAAGTTTGCCGCCTCCCTCAGAGGGGCAGACGCAGTATGCGTCTACAAGCTCTATGAGGCTTACGAAAACGAACCCCACGAAATTGATGAAAGAGAAGTGGTTGACGGGTTGAACCGTTACGGAACCCCGGTTGTTCACGCAAGCAACTATAGTGATATTCTTAGCTGGCTTGAAGATCTTAGAGACGCCGTGGTTATCTTCATGGGAGCTGGTGACATAACTGAAGCCTCAAAGCTCAGTGCAATGAAGTTTTGCACGATGACATGAGACTTCTTTAGTTTTCTATTTTTGCAAATGAGTACCGGCTGAGCAGCCGGTTTTTTCATGCTTCACTTCAGGGAGACTCGTAACTCCACATTGTGAACAGCGCGACCATCTGCAATCTTCGGTAGTTTCTCCTCTAAGGGCCTTGTGGTATTCTCTGACAAGGAAATCCCTGGATACCCCCATTTCTATGTGATCCCAGGGCAGTTCCTCTTCGACAGAGCGGGAACGCATGTATTCAAGAGGGGAGACACCGGTTTCTGCGAACGCCTCTTCCCATTTTCCGTAGTCGAATTCTTCATGCCACTCATCAAATACTGCCCCGCTCCCGAAAGCCCTGAGTACCACTTCTCCCAGCCTGTTATCTCCCCTGCTCAGTACTCCTTCGAGCAGACTCTTTCTGGGATCATGTACCTGGAGAAAACCATATCTGCGTATGTCGTAGAGCTTCTTTGCTTTCTCTTCAGCTTCATCCACAGAAACCTGCCTGCAGAACTGAAACGGAGTATGTGGCTTGGGAACAAATATCGCCACCGAAACTGACAGTTGCTTTATTCCCATGTGCCTGACCGTTCTCGCTAACCGCACAATTTCTCTCAAATCATAGTCTGTTTCTGTGGGCAGTCCGATCATAAAGTAAAGCTTCACCCTTCTCCATCCATTTTGCTTTGCTGATTCCACGGTTCTCATAAGATCGTTCTCATCGACATTCTTGTTAATCACTCGCCTCAATCTCTCACTCCCAGCTTCGGGAGCAAATGTTAGGCCGGTCTTACGTATAGATGAGATCCTTGACGCCAGATCAACCCCAAAAGCATCTATTCTGCTTGATGGAAGTGAAAAGGCCACCTGCTCATCTTTCATTGCAGGCAGAAGCTCCCTGGTGAGCTCGTCGATATGACTGTAGTCAGTGGAACTCAGCGAAAGCAGCGACATTTCTTCAAAGCCTGTGGTAGCTATTAGCTGTGTTGCGCCATTTGAAGCTTCTTCCAGACCGAGTTCACGAACAGGTCTGTAAATCATGCCTGCCTGGCAGAAGCGACATCCTCTCGTGCAACCTCTCATGACCTCAATTACGGCACGGTTGTGAACGATGTTCGTGAACGGTACAATCGAAGATGCCTGTGAAAAAGACTCATCAAGTGTAGCTGCAACTGCTCTGGTTACCTTCTTTTTACCCAGGCTAGGTACGTAGACCCCTCTTACGGCTGAAATCTCCTTCAGCAGCGTTTCTCTTCCGGTTCTGCGCGATGAACGCTTTGCGGACCTTATTATCCTGGCGATCTCCTGGATCGCAGTTTCTCCTTCGCCAATGACAAGGGCATCAAAGAATCTTGACATTGGTTCTGGATTAGCTGTGCACGGACCGCCCCCAATTACCAGTGGGTCATTATCCTTCCTCTGATCCTGAAGAAGCGGAGTCTTAGAGAGTTCTATAAGGGCAAGGGCGCTCGTGTAGCTGAGTTCATACTGCAGTGTTATTCCAATGACGTCGAAATCAGATGCAGGCGAGAAGCTCTCCACTGAGTACAGGGGAACACCCTTGTTGTTCATCTCAAGAATCATGTCTTTCCACGGAAGGTAAGTACGTTCAGCCTTTGCCCATCCAATAGAGTTTATCGCTGAATACATGACTTTAAGCCCGAGGTGTGACATTCCGACCTCATATATATCAGGAAAGGCCAGAAGAAAACTGACAAGATCTTCCCCTTTCTTATGAACAGCGTTCAGCTCGTGACCAATGTATCTGGAAGGCTTTGCGACTCTGTTTAGAACTCCTGAGTGCACAAGCCACTTTCTTATTTCTGCACTCTTCACCTGACTATACCTTCAGGATCTCTGCATATCTCCTGCATGAGATTAAACAGATTGTCGTAGTCATCGACATGGAGGCATTCTGTCTCTGAATGCAGGTACTTCATCGCAAGTGCTAGAGGGACCATTCTGACACCTTTCTGCACGAATGGGATCCCGTCAGTACCACCTCCAGTGGCTCCATATTGAAGGGGGATCTTCTTCTGGTTTGCGAGCCTAATAACTCTCTGTGACAGTTCATAAGAAGCCAAAGACCTGCTGTCAGACATTCTGAGCACGGGACCTTGTCCCGGTTTTACAGACCCGGTAAGACGTGAGCAGCACCCGAAAGAATCAACAGGGAAGAAGGCATCGAGATCCTGACAGTTCGAGACTGCATGTGCCCCGTACAATCCTATCTCCTCCTGAACGGTCCAGGACAGAACGATCCTGCAGTTGGGCTTCTTTCTGGATAATACCTGTGCCAGATCAAGAAGAAGAGAGCAGCCGAATCGATCATCCAGAGCCCTCACTGCAATATAATGCTCGCGTAAGATGGAAACCTGTTTTCTGAACACGGCATAATCCATGACTTTGATGCCCATGTCTTGTACCTCTTCGACAGATTGTGCCCCCACATCGATTACTTGCATTTGCCCGTTTTCTGAACCACTTCCTCTCAAATGAGGTGGGACGACCCCAATAACGCCTTCTACGACTTCCCCCGAAGAAGTAATAACATCCATATGCCTTCCTGGAAGTAATTCATCAAGAACGCCTCCGACTTTCCTGAAAGAGAGTGTTCCGTTCTCCTCAATCCCGGTAATGAGAAGTCCGATTTCATCCATATGTGCAGCAAAGCCAATAGTGGTATCGCCTTCACCAATTATTACTGAAAGGTTCCCCAATCTGTCCTCGCTGTAATCCATTCCAGATGGAAGCATTTCACCAATCTTCTGCCTTACAAGTTCCTCTCGTCCGGAAATTCCGGGAACAAAGACAAGTTCTGTTAGTCTATCGAAGTCCATGAGACCACCTCCAGAGAGATTATAACTTACCTCTTTGTCTCTGGCTGACTCTATTTCCGAAAAGCCCTTGTTGACTACTGCGTCTTTTTGATTTAACTTTGAAGCGTAGACAAGGGAGGGATCTCAGTGTTCGATCAGAAGAAACTCCAGAAGATTCGTGAAGAACTCCATATTTGGTGCAAAGAACAGGTCAATAAGACTCTAGAGAAGCACCCGGAACGGCAACAGGCATTCAAAACTTCTTGCGGAGAAGAACTCGAAAGACTCTACACCCCTCTTTCAATTGAAGAGACAGACTATCTCGAAGACCTGGGCTTCCCCGGAGATTATCCTTTCACCCGAGGCGTACAACCGACAATGTATCGTGGCAGACTCTGGACCATGAGACAATACGCGGGGTTCGGCACTGCCCAGGAATCTAACGAAAGATACAAGTACCTGCTAAAGCAGGGACAGACCGGTCTGTCAGTCGCCTTTGACCTACCGACGCAGATCGGCTATGATTCAGATCATGAAATGTCGGATGGTGAAGTCGGGCGGGTTGGGGTTGCCATATCGTCTCTTGAAGATATGGAAGTCCTGTTTGAAGGTATCCCTTTGGAGAAAGTCAGTACATCCATGACCATAAACTCAACTGCAGCTGTACTTCTGGCAATGTACATTGCAGTGGCCGAAAAGCAGGGTGTGAGTCCAGACAAGCTTAAGGGTACTATTCAAAACGATATTCTGAAGGAGTACATAGCAAGAGGAACTTACATTTTCCCACCACAACCCTCGATGAGAATCATTACGGACATCTTTGAATACTGCTCGAAAGAACTTCCATATTTCAACACCATCAGCGTCAGCGGCTACCATATCAGAGAGGCTGGGGCTGACGCAGTTCAGGAAGTTGCTTTCACGCTTGCTGACGGCATTGAATATGTAAAGGCAGCTATAGATGCCGGACTTGATCCAAATGTCTTTGGCAGGAGGATATCATTCTTCTTCAGCGCACACAACAACTTCTTTGAAGAGGTCGCCAAGTTCAGGGCTGCCAGACGTCTTTGGGCCAGAATTATGAAGCAGCGCTTCGGTGCTTCTGATAAGAGGGCCCTCACAATGCGTTTCCATACCCAGACGGCAGGATCAACTCTCACCGCTCAGCAACCTCAGAATAACATCGTGCGCGTTGCCTATCAGGCACTTGCAGCGGTCCTTGGCGGTACCCAATCTCTTCACACCAATTCATACGATGAAGCCCTTGGGCTACCTACTGAAGAATCTGTAAGGGTCGCATTGCGAACGCAGCAGATTATTGCACATGAGTCAGGAGCTCCGGATACCGTAGACCCTCTCGGTGGTTCGTACCTGGTGGAAAACCTCACAAACAGGATCGAACATCAGGCTGTATCGTACATTGACAAGATCGACAAGATCGGCGGAATGATCAAAGCCATAGAAGAAGGCTTTGTGCAAAGGGAAATCCTGGACACTGCGTACAGAACACAGAAAGAGATCGAAGACAACGGGAGGACAGTTGTTGGAGTGAACAAGTTCACTTCTGAGCATGCTGAAGTACCTGAAGATATCCTCAAACTCGATGAGTCAACTGAGAAGCGGCAACGCCAGAACCTTGAGCGGCTTCGGAAGAAGAGGAATAACAGCTCAGTTAGCAGAAGCATCGAAAGGATTTCTGAAGCGGCCAGGAGTGGTGAGTCCCTTATGCCACCCATTATCGAAGCAGTGAAGAACTACGCAACCCTGGGAGAGATTACAGAAGCTCTCAAGGAAGTGTTCGGAGAGTATACAGAATCTGTAATAATTTAACCGAGGTGAAAAGTATGAAGAAGACTCGCATAATTGTAGCTAAGCCTGGCCTCGACGGTCATGACAGAGGGGCCAAGATAGTAGCAATGGCATTGAGGGACGCTGGTATGGAAGTGATATATACTGGACTACGCCAGAGCCCTTCAGATATTGTGAATACAGCCTTGCAGGAAGATGCAGACGTGATCGGCCTGTCGATCCTCTCCGGCGCTCATATGCGGATTTGTGATCGGCTTCTTGAACTGATGAATGAAAAAGGAATAGCGGACAAACCGGTCGTGGTAGGTGGTATTATTCCACACGATGACGTTGAGATTCTCAAAAAGAAGGGGATCGCTGAGGTGTTTGGCCCGGGCACATCCTTGAAACAGCTTGAACAGAGAATCAAGGAACTCGCAGAAAAGAAATGAACAGGAATGACCTGTTGAGTGGCGATGAGTTAAGCGTCTCGAAGGCTCTCACTGTCGTTGAGTCAGACAGAGTTGCTGCCAGAAGTCTTATTGGAAGTCTCCCCGAAAGGGAGTACTATGTGATTGGGATTACTGGTAGCTCGGGCGCGGGAAAATCCACACTGGTTAACTGGTTGAGCGTTAGCTTCTCAGATGCCTCCAGAACCGCAGTCTTAGCAATTGACCCATCCAGTCCTTTCAAAGGGGGAGCGTTCCTGGGCGACCGCATCAGGATGAATAGAGCTTCTCGTTCTGGAAAGATTCTTATCAGGTCAATGGCTAGCAGAGGAATGGTAGGTGGTCTTAGCCCGAGCGTATTTGACGCAGTGGAGTTGCTCGGACGGTGTGGTTATCACTACATTATTGTTGAAACTGTGGGAGTTGGGCAGGCCGAGACTGATATCGTCAATCTGTCAGATGTTGTCGTACTGGTCTTGGCCCCTGGCATCGGAGACGAAATACAGATGATGAAGGCCGGTATCATGGAGATCGGCGATATATATACAGTCAACAAAATGGATATTCATGGTGCTGATCAACTTGCAAACAGAATTAGATCTGTCCTGGACCTCGCGGATGTCAAACGAGAAATAGTCAAGACCAACTCTCTAACGGGAACAAATGTTGACAGGCTCTATCAGCTTCTGATAGGAGAACTGAACAGACGTGAGAAGAGTGGCAAAATAGAAGAAAGCAGGCAAAGACGGAGAGAAATCGCAGAGCTGAACACTGCATTCTCTGCTCTGAAAGAAGCTCACTCCAGAGGTGTTAAACTAGAAGCAATCATGGAATGCATAAACAGACTTCGGGAGGATGGATGATTTGAAGACGAAGAGAATCGACCATATCGGAATAGCTGTCAAATCGATCGAAGAAAGAGTTTCGTTCTTCGCTGATTTTCTGGGAATTGAAGTTTACGGCGAGGAAGTTCTCGCTGAGCGAGGTTTGAAAGTAGCTATTCTGAAGATCGGTGAGACAAAGATCGAGCTCCTCGAACCGATCAATCTGAATAGTCAGATATCCAAATTCATCGAGAAGCGCGGTGAAGGAATACATCATATAGCATTCAATGTTGATGATATCGATGCGGCTTTCAAGAATGCCAAGGAAGATGGTTACACACCTCTTTCAGATTCCCCGTCCCCAGGCGCTGGAAATACGCGTATAGTATTTCTTCACCCGAAAACGACCGGGGGCGTCCTGGTGGAACTTGTTGAGGGATCACATCAAAGGAGCGAGCAGAGATGAGCGACAGACTCGAGGAATACAAACGTCTCCTTGAAGAGACCAGACTTGGTGGGGGAAAAGACAGAATTGAAAAACAGCATGAGGCTGGTAAGCTTACAGCGCGTGAGAGAATCGATCTTCTTTGTGACCCTGGAACTTTTGAAGAGATAGACGTATTTGTGAAACACAGAGCAACAAACTTCGGGTTGGGTGATAAGGTCTTTCCCTCCGACGGCGTTATAACGGGCTTTGGAGATGTTAACGGCAGCAAGATTGCTGTGTTTTCACAGGACTTCACTGTTCAGGGTGGCTCTCTGGGAGAAATGCACGCGAAAAAGATCATGAAATTGCAGGATATGGCAATGAAAATGGGTATTCCCATTGTTGGCATCAATGACTCCGGAGGGGCAAGGATACAGGAGGGTGTAGACTCACTGTACGGTTATGGAGGAATCTTCTACAGAAACACGCTGGCATCTGGAGTTATTCCACAGATAACCGTGATCGCAGGGCCTTGTGCTGGAGGAGCTGTATACTCTCCTGCAATAACCGATTTCATTCTCATGGTCGAAGGAATTTCGCAGATGTTCATTACCGGTCCACAGGTGATAAAGGCAGTAACAGGACAGGAAATTGAGAAAGAAGACCTCGGAGGGGCGTCTGTACATAACTCCAAAAGTGGTGTTGCTCACTTCCTGGTCGAAGACGACAAGGTGGCGATGCAAACTGTACGCGAACTCCTTTCTTACATCCCTCAGAACTCAGCAGAAGAACCTTCCATTATTGATTCACCCGGTTCGGAAACGCTTGAAGAACTGAGAGAAGTGGTTCCGGAGAATCCGAAAGAGTCTTACGATGTTCGTGATGTAATAGAAAAGGTCATCGATGGTGAGAGTTTCTTCGAAGTCCACAAGCATTACGCGAAGAACATGGTGACTGGCTTTGCCAGAATAGGAGGCCGATCGGTTGGGATAATTGCAAATCAGTCGAGCATCTTTGCAGGTGCACTTGATATAGACGCTTCTGACAAGGCTGCCCGATTCATTCGTTTCCTTGATGCTTTCAATATTCCAATTGTGACATTTGTTGATACCCCTGGTTTTCTTCCGGGCGTAGCACAGGAGCACGGAGGAATAATCAGGCACGGCGCGAAATTGCTTTTTTCATATAGCGAAGCAACAGTTCCGAAGATCACGACGATACTCCGAAAAGCATACGGTGGAGCATATATCGCCATGGGAAGCCAACACCTTGGTGCTGACTTTGTCTTTTCCTGGCCAGGAGCAGAAATCGCCGTCATGGGACCTGAAGGTGCAGCAAACATAATATTCAGGAAGGAAATTCAGTCATCCCAGGATACGGAAAAAACAAGGATCAAGATGATTGAAGAGTACCGAGAAACATTTGCAAACCCCTATGTTGCTGCAGGCAGAGGTTATATTGAAGAAGTTATCGATCCCGCAGAAACGCGCATCAAGATCGTCAGGGCGCTTGAGATAGCTTCAACAAAGGTAGAGGGAAGGCCGAACAAGAAACACGGCAATATCCCTCTGTAAGAGACAAGATGCCAGAATACGTTGAGATCACCATACTCGGACCAATTGTTGTGTTTACCGTACTGGCAATACTCTATGTTGCTTTTGTTCTGATGGGCAAGTTTCTTTCGCCTGCAAAGAAAGATGCAGGTGTTATTGAACCTGCAGAACAAGGTGAGGATAATGAGGTTGCATATGAAGATAACAGACTGATTGCTGCAGTGACAGCTGCAATAGCCGCTTACATGGGTGATGATCTCAGCATCAAGTCAATGACAGAGGTAACTCCTTCAAAGTGGAAAACGAGAGACCCGGTAGTCTACTGGAGAATAGGGAGGCGCAGAGATGCTCAGAAAGTTCAAAGTAAGAGTCGAGGGAAAAGAGTACACCGTTGAAGTCGAAGAAATCGGCAAGTCTGCTCATTCGAAGCATATAGAACAGCCTCTTGGTCGCACCACAGAGCAAGTCTCTGAGGAAGTGACTTCTGACACAAAAGGAACTGAGCAAAAGCTTGAGTCGGCCACGAAAGAGAAGATCGAGAAGAAGACATCAAAAGGCTCAACGCTGGTATCTCCGATGTCAGGAACGATTCTTGATGTGCTGTCTTCCAAAGGAGCCTCTGTGAAAAAGGGAGACAAGTTGATTGTTCTCGAAGCAATGAAGATGGAGAATACGGTACTTTCTGAACATGATGGTGTCATAAGAGAGATCACAGTCTCAAAAGGAGATAATGTCGATGCAGGAGACGTCCTGGTGGTCTTTGAATAGTTCTACGATCACGCAGCTTCTTTCAGATCTCTGATAGTGAAGTAGACGATTGTTCCAGAACCCTCTTCAGATTCTATCCAGATCCTACCTCCAAGGAGAGAAACAAGTTCTTTTGCAAGAGATAATCCAAGCCCTGTTCCCCTGCTGGATCCAGCCCTGCTAATCCTTACAAACCTTTCGAATATCCTTCCCAGATCTTCCTTTCTGATGCCAATACCGGTATCTTCTACCCGAAACAGGAGAACATCCTCACTTTCCCTTCTTACCATTACAGAAATCTTCCCCTGTTCAGTAAACTTCAGGGCATTGCCCATCACATTATTCAGGACCCTGACAAGTTTTACTGGATCGGTATTGAAACGCTCCGGTAATTCACCAGTCGAAGCCATAAGCAACAGGTGCTTACGCTCTGCAAGCGGACGAAACTGCTCGACTGTTTCATTGATAATCTGCTCAATATCAACAGACTCAATCTCAACATCCAGCATCTTCGAACCAAGGCGAGTAAGATCGAGCAAATCGTTGACGAGTCGGAGCTGATACTTTGCTGACTCAAGAATCGCGTCGACCATCTGTTGTCTCGACGGCGGCAAATCTTCTCTTAGAGTCTCTGAGTAACCCATTATGATTGTCAAGGGCGTCTTGAGTTCATGTGAGAGGTTTGAGAGAAATGTAACCCGCGCTTCATCGAGTTCCGATGCCTTCTCTCTTTCTTTCTGCAGCTGTTTCTCTTTTTCGATATCTGCCTGTATGTCTCTGCCCATGAAGTCAAAGACTGTCTTATGCCCATAATCGTTCTTCCTGATTCGGAACTCATACCAGCGATCGACCTGGGACAAATGCACCCTGCATGTCTCTTCTTCAACGTCTTTGTCGCTGATTATCCTGCCCACCAGGGTTTCGAGCTTCAACGAGTCATTCATCTCATCTGCTTCGCCCTGTTGTCCTGGTGACAAGTGCTCTTTGTTTCCCATTATCTCCTTGAAAGACTTACTGTAATAAAGTACCCGCCCATCGGTTGACACTCTGAATACAATGTCCGAAACGTTTTCGAGTATCTCATTGGCCATCGTTTGATACATCTGTCTTGATACGAGTTCTTCTCTTACTCTCAGGGAGAAAAACAAGAAGACAGCCACAATAACGAAGATCGTATTACCTACATACCGCAACGGAAGCAGCGACGAACCTTCAGGAATAACCACCAGGGAAAGGGTCTGACCGGCCAAAATCATTATGACAACCGCGACAGCTATCTTCAGTGTCCTGGAAACCGTTTCCGATAACATCATTACGACTGAAAGAACTCCCCCGTACAAACCGAGAAGAGCAATCCCCAATCCAGTTAGAATTTGTGATTGACTGAACACCCCAAGTGCTAAAAGAGGCAACATTGTGAAGAACGGTGAGAGAAGAAACAACTTGTTCAGCAGTAGCCTCCTTCTCAAATAGACGGTTGCAAGACCCGCTAAAGCAAAACCCTGCAAGGTTATCATCACAGAGCTGATGAATCCTGTTGGAGTCACCAAGTATGAGCCTCCACTCAGTAAATGGACCAGCCTGTTTGAAGCAAAAGCTATCCACAGGATGTCCCAAAAAGCGGAGTACTTCCAGACAATTCTGTTCAGCAGTACAAGCATGATAGCAAATGGAATTACTATAGCTGCCTGGATGAACAGAGCAACTCTGTAGAAGACTTCTATGTTTTCCATTATGAGATTCATCTGCTAAATACCACTTCCAAAATATGATTGACTATCCTGATTGCTGCTTGTCCGTCACCAAAAGGGTTTGAAGCTCTGGACATCTTGCTGTAATAATCTTCAGAATCGAGGAGACGCGATACTTCAGCGACAACTGTGCTCCGTTCGGTTCCAACCAGCTTTGCTGTTCCCGCAGCAATCGCTTCCGGCCTTTCAGTTGTCCTTCTAAGCACAAGTGTTGGTTTCCCCAGGGCTGGAGCTTCTTCCTGAATACCGCCGGAATCAGTCATCAGGAACCTGGCTCCCTCCATGGCAGCCACAAACTCAAGGTAGTCCATTGGTTGAGTGAGAATCACCCGGGGGTTTTCACCCAGTTCGCTGAAGACGGTCTCTCTGACCACAGGATTGAGATGCACAGGAAAAACTACCCTGACATCAGGATATTTTCCAACGATGTCACTGACAGCCCTTGCGACATCTCGCATCGGCTTACCCCAGTTCTCGCGTCGGTGCATCGTCATGAGTATATACTCCCTACCGTTAATTCCAAGTCTCTCTCTCTTGAGCGACAGGTCATCTTTCCTATTGTTGACAATCCACTGCAACGCATCAATAACTGTATTTCCTGTGACAACTATCTGGTGACCAGGATGACCTTCTTTGATAAGATTCTCAAGAGCGGTTATTGTTGGAGCATAATGGTAATTAGACAGGACCGATATCAGGCGCCTGTTTGCTTCCTCAGGGTAGGGATCATAGAGATTATCAGTTCTGAGACCTGCTTCAACGTGTCCTACGGGGATTTTGTGATAGAAGGAAACGAGTGCCGCAATAAAGGCAGAGGTTGTATCTCCCTGAACGCAAGTAAAACCAATATCTTCTCCATCGAATATCTTCTCCAGGGAACCTGTCATCTTTGCCGTAAGATTTGATAGGCTCTGTCGATCCGTCATAACCTGCAAATCGTGGTCTGCAGAGATGCCAAAGAGCTCTGTTACCTGGTGTAACATCTCTTTGTGTTGACCGGTTACAACTACCACTGCGGGCACGTGTTCTCTCTTCAAAGCCAGATATATCGGAGCCATCTTTATTGCTTCAGGTCTTGTGCCGAATACCAGCGCTACTTTTTTCAAACTGTTGAACACCCCTTTATTTTGATTATAACTTAACTACATTGTAGTACGTGAAGAATAATCATCATCATCGTATGTTGAGTCAACGCTAATCACAGTGATATAATTATTTATACCAATTGGTATACTTATAGTTGCGTAACCGGGGGGTATAAAATGCTTGATGACAAGAAATCTACTGATGTAACTGTGGTATTCAGACGTGGTTCTTTCTTCCCTGTCAATTTCACCATGAGAGAGCAGAAAATATCAATAAAAAGAGTTGTGGCCTCATGGAAAGTATCAAGAGGTAGCGAAAGAATTCTATACAACTTCTCTGTGATAACTTCACTTGGAACTTATGTCATGGAATATGACGAATACGACAAACAATGGTACTATTCTCAGCCTGGCGGATGGTAATGACAATGGACAGGGTAAGCTACATAGCGCATGTGGATATGGATGCCTTTTTTGCAAGCGTAGAACAGGCAACAAATCCCTCTCTAAAGGGAAAACCAATAATAGTAACTGGATCAGCGTTACGACATTCCGTTGTAACGGCCGCCAGTTACGAGGCCAAGAGACAAGGTGTAAAATCCGGAATGACCGTCCTTGAAGCCTCTAAACTATGTCCTGAAGCTATCCCAGTTGAGGTAGACGGAAAGAAATATGAATACTATTCTGAGACTGTCATGAAAATGCTTCAAGAAGTGTCGCCTTCCGTGGCAATCAGTAGCATTGATGAAGCCTTTGTGGACCTCTCCTATTTCAGAAA
>DLVL01000031.1:80924-95790 GCA_003444085.1 Kosmotogaceae bacterium
GCTAAAATGGCAAGCGATTTCAGAAAACCGAACGGTTTTACTTTCATTCAAGAAGGCTTTGAGCGATCTTTTCTCGAAAATATTCCTGTTTCAGACGTTCCTGGAATTGGTAAACACACCACCGTGTTTCTCAGGAGTCATGGATTTGAGAGTGTCGGAGATCTTTTGAAGGCTGATGAGTTCTATCTCTTCAAGAATCTTGGAAATTCTTTTCTCGGGCTTGTGAAATCACTTTCTTCCCCTATCTTCAACAGAGAGGCTTTCTTTCGAAAAGAAGCTCCAAAATCTATGGGACATTCAATGACATTCGGCCGAGACGTAAGTGAACCTGAAAAACTCGAGAATATCATAAGTTTCTTGGGATCGAGAGTGATCTATCGTATGAGAAAAGAAGGGTATGAATCCCAGGGAATTGGAATGTACGTAAAATACACAGATATGAGTGTTTCCGCTATATCAAAAAAGCTTTCATTCTATCTTTCCGGAGTTTCTCTAATGAACGAAATCGCGCATTGGCTTTTGAAGAAGATCTGGAACGGTGAACCGGTAAGGGCTATGGGAATCAGTTGTCAGCGTCTCAGAAGACTTGGTTCTTCAAGCGAACAGATACACCTGTTCGAGAAGAAGAGAGATCCCATGCAAGTAGCCTTGAACATTGAAGACCGATTCGGTAAATACATGCTGTTCCCCGCTTCAATACTTTCTGCCACAAAGGCATCATGTATCTCTCTGAAGAATCGAGATCTCTTTAACAAGAGCTTCGGCCGTGGCCAGGTTAGTCGCCAAAGACACGTTGTGAACGTCACACACTCTCATTAGCGCGGAAACATCAGGCTCATGTGGCTGTGCCGTCAAGGGGTCTCGAAGGAAAAGCACAAAATCAACACCATCTGCAGCAACCATTGCTCCGATTTGAAGGTCTCCACCTTTTGGGCCAGACCTCATTTTGGTTATTTCAAGCTTCATCTTATCCTGAATGAGTTCACCTGTTGTCTTGGTGGCAAAGAGGTCACATTTCTTGAACACTTCGTAATGCTCTCTGACGAACATCAGCATATCCGCCTTCTTCTTATCATGAGCAATAAGTGCAACTCTTGGTCTCTTCATGAAAATCCTCCCAAGTTCCCGAGAAGTCAGTTGTCTAATTCCATAGGGACTACCTGAACGAGGAGTAGTATTCATTGCGCAAACTGAGAAACAGCTGCTCGTCAGAAGCCATGGAAAACCTGATCACGGAGATTTCCATATGTTCTTTTGCTGCACGATCTCGAATAGTTATTGAACGAGGAATCGGAAATCTTCCTTCAATTATGGGAAAGACAATTTCCACAGACATGATATTAGGAACGTAACCGCCACCGAGCAAACCGAGCAATCTTATCCTTGCCTCGTTTGGTTCGATCTTGTAGAGGACAAGATCCTCCTCACGAGAAGTATTCCACACAAAACTCGCCGGCTCCAGAAAAGCCCCGAAGAACTGCCTCAAGAAGACATCAATAAGATCACTCTGGAAGATCCCCGTTCTGTATTGCTTCCAGGGTTCGCCCTCGACTACCGAGAAGAGAACATCCTCTCTTGCAAGATATACCATGGCAATACCTTCGAGTTCTTCTGGTTCAATGAACTCGAAATACCAGTCTCTCCGAGCATTGAGCATTACCGCAAGCCTCATGGAGAAATCAACATACTGCTCGTCCACACTCTCTGGATCCAGGAGACAGAAGTCCAGTCTTACCTCCGTGTTGAAAGAACCAATTTCAGCCAGGCGAGTTACAAACAGCGTGAGCTCATTCTGACCAAAAGCCGCTACCGACAGCAAAAAAACAACCAGAAGGGCAAGCAATTTCAAGGGACAATACCTCCTCAAAGGATTATATCATGCTGTGTTTGAGAATCCCCCATTCAACCATTCAAACCGAAAAGTGTTATCATCTATGTAGAGGTGATCCTGCTGAGAGTACTTTTCCCGAAGGAAATGAAAGAAGTTGACGAGAAGATTACGAGGAATGGGATCCCTTCAATTCTCCTCATGGAACATGCTGCAAGATCAGTTGCTGAGACAGTCCTCAAGATGAACAAAGAGCCCATCACCGTTCTGTGCGGGACCGGAAACAACGGCGGTGACGGATATGCTGTGGCACGCTTGCTCAAAAACGCAGGAATCCGTGTCTCGATAATATCGTCTGGCGAACCAAAGACCGAAGACGCAATCCTAAATCGGAATCTCTTCATCGAATCCGCAGGAAGGTGCTTCAGTCTTGATAAGGCAGATGATCAGGTTCTGCATTCGCTACTTGTTGATTCTTCAGTCATTATTGATGCGCTTTTCGGTACAGGGTTTTCGGGAACCCTATCAGGAAGAATTGCCAGGCTCGTTGAAATCGTGAACTCTCTCGAATGCACAAGGGTAGCAGTTGACATCCCCTCAGGAGTTGACGGTTCTACCGGGCGAGCTCACGGTCTTGCCTTTCAAGCCCATAAGACCGTAACATTTGGCGCTCCCAAAGTCGGCCACTTCTATTATCCGGGCAGATACTTCACCGGAGAGCTTATCATAAGCAGCTGGGGCTTCCCGCAGGATTGTATCGATGAGTTCTCTTCGATCAACTTGCTTTCGGACGAAATCGCCAGCTCTTTGCTTCCTTTGAGAGAGCAGAATTCTCACAAAGGCACTCATGGAGCTGTTCTTGTTGTCGGCGGTTCAGAGCGTTATAGTGGTGCGCCTGTGCTTGCTGCAAAAGGAGCACTGAGGACAGGGTCAGGTCTTGTCTATTGCTTCGTGCCTGGCAAAGTCTTGCATCAGGTCAGGAGTCATCATCCTGAGGTCATCGCCTTCTCTGGTAGAGGAAACACCGGCCATATGACACCTGATGATATTACAGATCTTGAAGAAATCATCGATAGAGTGACTGCGGTTGTAATTGGTCCAGGAATCGGCAGAAACCCGGAAACCGGAGACTTTGTAAGAAAAATCTTGAGCGAAGCTTCAACAAGAGGAAAAGGGATTATTGTCGATGCTGATGCCCTGTTTCACTACTCAAATCTCCAGGAAGAACTCAAAGGTCTGAAAGGTGTGATCCTTACCCCTCATCCAGGTGAGTTCTCAATGCTGACAGGAAAGAAACTTGCTGAAGTGAAATCGAATATCTCTCTTGTACAGGAATATGCCCAAAAACAAGAAGTCGCGGTACTTCTGAAAGATGCCACAACAACATTTGTCTCAGCTCGTGGGAAAACATGGATAAGCTGTTATGGAAACTCTGGACTTGCCAAAGGGGGAAGTGGTGACCTTCTATCAGGGGCAATTGCTGGTTTCTACGCACAAACAAGAGATATCGAAGGATCTGTTCTTCTTGGAGCTTACTTTCTCGGGAAGTCTGCGGAGCGATGCGAGCTTTCTGAAGCTTTTATGCAGCCTGAAGATGTTGTGTCCAGCTTTGACAAAGTCTTCAAGGAACTCCAGAGTATCAAAAATAGCAGAGGCAGAGAATAGACGATGGATGCAAGGCTTGAAGGAAAGATTTCCCAGAGGCTGGAACAACGCCTTGGTCTTTCGCTAAAGACACAGCAGGCACTGAAGATTCTTCAGCTCAATACTATGGAACTGAATGAAGAGCTTGAGATGATCATCCAGGAAAACCCTTTGCTTGAGATTGAAAGAGATGATTACATCCTTTGCACAGATGGGGAGCTTCCTGCCGATGACTCAGGCGATGAAGAAGTCCCCGAGAACATCTACATGAAGAGAGAGAGAAGCGATGATAATGGTTGGGATTTTGACAGACTGGAAACAGATGATCTGTGCTTTGAAGATATTGTTAAACAGATTGGTTACCTTGTCCTCGATCAAGATGAGTTCAATGTGCTCGGAGCACTTCTTGACTCAATCGACAAACATGGAGTTCTGGAAACCCCATTGAAGACCCTGGCCTCTCAGTTGTCTTGTACCCCAGAAGTTATTAAATCAGTTGTCGACAAGATCCGGGACTGCGGGTTTGAAGGCCTTTTTGCAGAAAGCGAGGAAGAAATTGCCACTCTCAGAGATGACGGTTTTTATCCCACATCAGGATACGGTAATGGTGCCTTTACGAAATTCGTTGAACCGGATGTATTCATTGAATATGTTGAAGAGAAACTTGTTATAAGCGTTCGTGATATTGGCCTGGCTGTGTCAGTCGACGACAATTACAGGGTGATTCTGGAGAGTTCTCATGACAATGAGGCTCGTCAGTATCTTGAGAAAAAGCTGAATGAAGCAGTATTCTTTGTCAATGCGCTGGAAAGAAGAAAAGAGACACTTATTGCAATCACGAGAGAAATCGTGGCAGCAAATGCACCTTTTCTCGTGGGAACTTCGCAGAAAATTGAACCACTTATTATGATAGATGTAGCGTCGAAAATAGGGTTGAGCGTGTCGACCATAAGCCGGGCAGTGAAAGACAAATACCTGAGTTCGCCAAAAGGCCTCTTCGCCATGAGAAAGTTTTTCGGTAACAAAGACGAAAGAGAAAGAGCCATGGAGATCATTGCAAGGCAACTCCAGAACGATCCCGACATGAGTGATGCTGACCTTACCAGATTTCTCAGAGGACAGGGGATAAACATCGCCAGAAGAACTGTGAACAAATACAGGAATCTCCTGAGGCTACCAAAAGAATGAAGAAAAAAGCAGTAGCAGTTCTTGGTGGAGATGCCAGCGATGCGGATGAATACTATCGTTCGCAAATCAAAGACGCTGCCTTTGTTGTTGCAGTTGATGCAGGAGCAGATATTCTTTCCAGGCTTCAGATAGTTCCTGATCTGCTTATTGGTGATATGGACTCCATCAGCATTTCTTCTCTCTCCTGGTGCTCGTCCAAAGGAACAGAGATAATCACGTTCTCTCATGAAAAAGACGAACCTGATACAGAGTTAGCCCTGGTAGAGATCGAACGAAGAGGTATCAGTCATGTAATATTGCTGGATTTCGATGGCAGCAGACTTGACCATTTCCTGGCGACACTCATGCTGATGTACAGGTTTTCTGATTCAATGAATGTAGAAGCTCGCAGCAGTCGTTTGAACATCGGGATAGTAAGAAAAAAGGCGAGCGTTGCTGCAGTTCCAGGAGAAACCTGGTCAATTCTCCCCATAGGACCCGAAGATGCCGTGGTTACACTCAAGGGATTCAAGTATGACGTTGAAAACAGAGCTTTCTCTCACGAACGACCTATTGGTGTTTCGAATATCGCACAGCAGAGAATCGTGGAAATATCGGTTTCAAGTGGAGCGGTCACCTATTTCAGATGGATCGAGAGCAGTTGATGAGAGGAGCGAAGACAGTTCTATGCTAGCACTGGCGAAGCTATTAAGTAGTTACTCACACAGAAGGATGCTGCATGGAGAGCTTCCAAAGTTTTCTTCATCGGAGCCTCCCGGGCTTTACATTCATGTACCGTTCTGTAGATCCTTTTGTTCATTCTGTCCTTATGTGAAAACTACCTATGACCCCCGCGTTTACAAAGACTACATCGACCTTCTCATGAAAGAGCTTGCTCTGCACGACATCGCTGAGTTCACTTCTCTGTACATAGGTGGAGGGACCCCAACGTCTGATGCGGACTCACTCTGCAAAATGGTGAGTCGGATCAGAGATAGAATTCAACAAGAAGTTGCTGTTGAAGTACATCCCCTTGATGCTTCTCGTGATAACCTTGATTTGATGAGAAGTTCCGGAATAGACTTCGTCAGTATCGGTGCACAGTCTTTTGACAACGAAATGCTTCGGTTTTTGGGGAGAAACCATTCTGCCGCTCAGTCTCTTACCGCAATCACAAACGCCATAAATGCTGGTTTTGAGGTTGTGGATGTCGATCTGATGTTTGATTTGAGCGATTTTCCTGCTGAAATCATAATGAGCGATTTCAGCCAACTCTTGAGGCTTGGTCCGACACAGGCTTCTGTATATCCGATGATGCGGTTCGGCGGCAACAACCCTAAGAGGATCCCTCACGATTGGAGAGCTGAAGCAGCAGTCTTCGAGGAGCTTGAGAAAATCGCTCAAGATTCGGGCTATTCAAGAAGCTCCCTGTGGACGTTCTCGGCTAGCAATACAGACAAGTCCTACTCTTCAATCACAAGGTCTTTCTTCCTCGGCCTTGGTGCAGGTGCGGCCTCTTATGACGGTAACATTTTCTCCATGAACACCGCCTCAATCAGGCACTACACAAAGCACGTGAGCAACGGTATCAGACCTTCGCGAGGGCATTTCCAGCTCAATCAGTTCACATCATGCCTTTACTACTCATTCTGGTCACTGTACAGGGGTAAGCTGTTTCACGATGAAGTCCGCAAGCTATTCCCCAAAGCATGGAAACATGTGGCATTGATTCTGTCTCTACAGAAGATCGCTGGAAATGTGGAGCGCAATCGCCACGAGACAACGCTGACAACGAAAGGAAGAAGAGTCTTCCATAAGCTTGAGGAGTGGGTAACCTACAGACTCATCGATCCACTTTGGAAGGGGATGAAGTCTGAGAATCCCTCTCTCCAGAAGCTTCAGGAGACTTAACCGCCTCTTCAATAGGCATCTGAAACTCTGTCTTAGATAGCAGTCTCATCTTCCTCACCGTATCTCTTATTCCGAGAGTTTTAAGTATATATTGAGCCAGTACATACTGGAACGGAAGCCATGTCACATGCCCTGAAGGGATAAGATACCTTCTTGGGCGTCCCATAGCTCTCCAAAGACCCGATCGTGTTTCACGCGGCAGGGTCTTGTCAAAAATCGCTTCTATCATCGTTGTCTTCTTCGTCGGAACAAACCTCGCAAAGCTTAGTGGATCGACCTTCAGTAGCGGGTGAACCTCTGATGAAAGGAGCTCTTCGACCGATCTGAACTTCTGACACTTTGCAAGATCATTGTCGTACCGTGCATACAGCCTGGCTCTGTCGTTTAGAAAACCCTCTGAGCCTTTCCCCTGTTTAAAATCACGTCTCACGAATTTCAGAGTAGGCGATTCCCAGAGGATGCGCGCCATGTTACTCCCAGTTGTCATCAATATCGTTCTTGAGATACGCTCATCCAGAACTGTGGCAAGTGTTGCCACCATTCCTCCGAGACAGTAGCCTACAATACCGTTGTTCTCACGCCATTCATTCCTGTCTTCCAAGACGTCAATTGAAGCACGTACATCAACGACAGCATGTTGCCAGAATCTTAGAAGGTTCCCAAGATCTGTGGAAAAATAATCCTTTCCACTAACAGAACCATCTGCGGTTCTTGTGTAGTTGCCTGGAAGCACTATGAGAGAGGCCTGGAGACCTACAGATGCCAGATGAGTACCCATCCAGAATAAAAACGGTATGTTCACACTTCCGAGCCCGTGGATCATGATCAGCGATCCGGCAACTTCTGACTTGGGAACAAAGTTGTAGATTTCGACGTTTTCTGTTCCTCTTGCCGGACGACTGAACGGGCTTTTGAAACGTAGTAAGGAACACCTGTAATGTCTTCCTTTGAACATGAACCCGCTGGTCGGTGAACTTCCGCCGCGAGTGTACGAATAATCAACTGTGTAGTTCACTCTTCACCCCTGAGCCTTTGGATGAACTGCCTCTTTATGAATGCAACTGTTTGTTCAATGTACTTGATTGTTCTGGATGATTTTCGTTCAATCTCGAAGCCGTGACGTCCTTCTACTTCTATTTTGAGATGCACCTGTACTCCTTCCTGCTTAAGCTTTCTGTACATCTTCAAAGAAGATACTATGGGAACCACCTGGTCTTTTGCTCCATGAACAAGAAAAGTCGGAACCATACGCCCTGAAACCCAGTTAATCGGAGAGTGCTTTCTGTAATCCTCCTCTCTCTGACTCGGCGGTCCTCCAACAGCCAGGGTGGAACCAATCCTGGCAAAAAGTGACTCGTTGTCTTCACTCCAGATATCCATGAGATCACACGGAGCATACCATGCAACAACACCCCTAATACCTTTCATTGCATTCACGTTGTTTTCAAAGGAGTTTCTGCATGCAAAAAGGAGTGAAAGATGACCGCCAGCAGATAGGCCCATCAGAACAACTCTGTCAGTATCGATTTTGAGTGACGATGCGTTATTCCTCAAGAATTCCAGGGCATTTGAATAGTCACCCATTATATCGCTGATCTCACTCGTAAACGCGAGCCGGTAGTCAATGGAAGCTACAGCAACACCTCTTGATGCAAGAAGTTCACACCATGAGACATTCCTGGTCTGCTTTCTCGAGCCTCCAATCCAGCCACCACCATGTGTAAATAACACCAGGGGGTATCTTTCACCGTTGGTCGCTCTTGACTTCGCGGGATAGTAGAGATCCATATTCAGTTTTTTGTCGGAAGAAGTGTATTCATGTGTAATCGGTCCCACGAAAGAATCTCTGTCAACCTGAAGCGGGAGTCTTCCAAATGCTGCTTCCCACAGTACTCTTGCATTCATCGCAATAACAAGTGCCAGGGATAATGCCCAGCTTGTCAGCGCACCAACGACAACCAGAATGACCAGGACTACGATTCTGCCTGCCACCTTAACTCTTGCTCTTATTCTTCTCTTGTCTGATTTGGTAGGTTCCTTACTTGTCTTCTTCATCATCTTCACCTGGTAATTCGTAAGAGAATCTGCCGAATCTACCCATGGCAAGTTCCTTGAGAAAAAAGTTCGCAGCCTTGATTGTGTCTTCCTCCCCACCAGATCTCAACAGACCACGTGATTTACTCACCTTCCGTAGCATTTCCAGAGCATCTTCGAAAGAAAGGCGCAGTGAGTCTTCCAGGGTCCTCTTGCCATATCTGGATGCAATCAGATCGTATACTTTCTTGCTAGCCTCTAGCAGGCCTTCCGGGGAGGGAACGACTGATCCTACAGCCATGAGCTTTGTTCTGATCGACTCACTGAACAGATTTCTGTACAGAATACCAGGAGTATCCATAACAAAAAGAGTATCGCTTATCTGTACCCACTGTGGACCTGTGGTCGTTCCGGGCTCGCTGCGAACTCTCGCCGTTTTCCTTCCTTTAAGCCTATTTACTAAGGTGGACTTTCCCACGTTGGGCATTCCGGCAATCAATATCCTTTTCTCTCTCAGTCGGCTTCTTATTGAAGGTGCAATCTCTCTATTCAGCAACGATTTGATAGACTGTTCTTTCAGACTTATGTAGAACACTTTCTCACCAGTCGACTTGAAATGATCTTTCCAGACTCTTGTAACCTTCGGATCAGCAATGTCCGTCTTGTTAAGGAGAAACACTTCCTGTTTACTCGAAAAGACATCAGAATACTCGTACGCTCTGCTTGTTGCGGGAATACGGGCATCCAGCACTTCTACTACAGCGTCCACATATTTAATTACTTTCCGAATGTTTCTTTTGGCTTTCTCAATGTGACCCGGATACCACATATTACCTCCCTGTTTCAAGAAGCGCTGAACTTCCACTGAGGGCGAAACGGTAATCGGCAAGCTGCAGGAAAGCTTTGCGAAAAGGACACCCTAATGCATCAACTAGTCTGCTGATAGTCTGTAAAGAAACACGTCATTCTCTCTCTCAAAAAAGGAGTAACCGTTTTCAATGAAAGGAGCGATCTCTGCGTCAGAGGGAAGCATGAGATGGATCTCACTGTGCCCCCGATTGTAACAGAGCTTTTCAGTGTGGAGAATAATATCATCACTAAGTCTACCGCTGTTGCACTCCACATAGGAGATCTCGAGAGATCTATCGAATTCGCAGTTCCGTGCAACTACAATCCTATTGCCACTACTGTTCTCAATTAGGGTTAGATACTCCGGCAAGAATCTCCACCACGATTCTGTACCTTGCGGATAGAAACTCCAGCCGTTCCAGAAACCTTCTCTAACGATTGGAAGTGATTCATCTAAAGTAATACAGCCTTGGGGGGAATGGCGGGGTGGTTTATCCACGGGCTTGTAGAGATTCGTGTATGTTCCTATTCTTTCGAAACCGATTCTTTCGTGAATGTGTATTGAGCTCTTGTTGTCGAAATAGGTGGAGAAATACAGGTCCTTTAAGCCAACTGAAAAACAGAAATCTACCATTTTCTCAGCGATCATTCTTCCATATCCTTTTCCTTGTTCAGAGGGATCAACCCTGAGTCCCTGAAGCCAACCAATCGTATTGCTTAGCCTTTTCAACCTGCTGAATCCAACAAGCTTTTCATTGACAAAGAGACCTCTGCAATAGGAACCCTTTTCCTGTATCCAATCTATGAAAACAAGAGGAACGTAGTCGTCTCCGTCCCAGATATCTCGGACTATCTCGATGACGTCTGGATAATCACTTCTTTGTAACGCTCTAAGATGTATGCTCATAGACTTTCTCCACAAACGGCGAAGTCATTGCCCTCAGTAGAGCACCGTATGAAAGCCTGAATTCCATCGTCTGTCCTACTTTCAGAGTCTTTTCACACTTACTAACGTCAACTATGAGATGATCGCTTGACGCGTGCAGAACCTCTGCGCCCTTATCCAGAGGAATCATTCCTCCAGAGTAAATGTCCTGTTCGCCGACATTCAGGATTGCCCTGAGTTGCTTACCTTTGTCAGCGAAGACTGGTTTCCTCCCAAAGGCATCTTGTCCGATTAAGCCTTCAGGAACTGATGGTTTGGTCTTCAACTCGATGATCTCAGCAGACATTATAAATGTGTCCTGCCGCGTTCCGGGAACATCTCTGTTGTTCGTAACATCAGTGCCACAGATAATGGATTCCCCCAGACGGAACTGATTGATTCCCTCAGGCACCGTTTTTTCCTCAACAAGAGGAAGCGACGCGGTGTTCCCAGCGGAATAGACTCTGATCTTTTGTCCTGTCTTCTTTTCAATCTTGCGACCAATATGCAGCAGGATCTCAAACTTCTCGGGAGTTGCAATGATTCCCCCATAACACCCGAGATTCGTGCCTATTCCTGACAGGGAGTCTCCTGCAAGCCTTGCTGCTTTCGTCAACTCCTTTGATGCATTCTTATAATGCACCCCTTCTCTGAGATCCCCTGTATCAACCATATAGATGAAAGTACACCTTCGCCCCGTCTCTTCTGCTGCTTCCTGTATGGCTCGCATGGGGCCCAGCTCACTTACCAGAAAGGTATCTACCAGTTTGACTGCTCGTGAAATCTCCCTGGATTCCGGTGTGCGCAGAAGGACCATGTGATGACTTATCCCGCTCGCTCGAAGACGTTCAACGTTAGCCAATCTGGACTCTCCAAGGATTCTTATACCCGCGCTGAGCATCTCAGTGGCTATTATAGGATCTCCCAGGGTTACCTTGGTCACGCCTACAACCTCAATACCTCTGAGCTGGCATAGTGCTCTGAGGTGTTGCGCGTTTTGTCCAATTCTTGCGGGGAAGATTCTGATTACAGGCAAGCTTATCACCTCTTCGCCATTATACCAATGATCTAATAACAAGTCTTTGTTTCAGCTATAATTGTAGCAATGAATAAGGGATCGTACTTGTTGATTCTCGAACTAGAGGATACCGTGGTACATACCGCTGGCAGCAAATGGGAGCTGTCAGCAGGCTATTATGTGTATGTGGGTTCTGCAATGGGAACGCTCACGGGAAGATTGAAGCGTCATCTGGAATCCAAAGACACCACTCACTGGCATATCGATCATCTCAGGCCGGAGAACAATATGGTTGCTGCGATTCTTATCCCATCTGGGCGAAGAATCGAAGAGCAGTTGTCGAATTTCCTTTCTTCAGTGGCTGAGCCAGTGAGAGGTTTCGGTTGTTCAGACTGCAATGCGCAGTCAAACCTTTATAGAGTCGATCAAAGTGTTCTTCAGAAAGTTCTGGTGCAGATTCTTAATATGCGGAGGGAAGACTCATGATAGGGTTCATCAGCGACTGGGGATGCTCAGAACACTACGTCGGAGTGACAAAAGCTGTAATCAAATCGATACACCCGGAGGCATCAGTGATCGATGTCACTCACGACATCGAACCATTTAACATCAGGAAGGCCGCTCACATACTTCACAGAGCCGCAAGGGATTTTCCTGCAAAATCAGTATTCCTTGTTGTCGTCGACCCTGGTGTGGGAACTTCAAGAAAAGCAATTGCAATGAAAACAAAGAATAATCAATACTATGTCGGACCGGACAACGGACTTTTCACGTTTGTTGGAGATGCATTCGGAGTTGTTGAAATCCGCGAACTCGAGAACAAAAAACTCCGTTTCAGTGGTTCAAACACATTTCATGGCAGGGATGTCTTTGCTCCTGCTGCAGCATATCTCGACCGGGGAATATCGATGGAAGAGCTTGGATCACGGTTCATGACTTACGAAATACTGAGATTCAGAAGACCTCACAAGAAAGGAAATCTCATTTCAGGAGAGGTTGCCTATTCCGACAGATTTGGAAACCTTCAGACAAATATCCCTTCTGAAATGCTTGGATCATTTGATGACTTCTACGCAGCAACTGTGAACAGCCGCGGGAAGACTCATAAGGCGTCACTGTGCAAAACCTACATGGAGGCAAAGCACGGAGAAATCATCGTTCATCCTGACAGCAGCGGTTTTTTGGAGATCGCAGCCACAAAGGATAATGCCGAGAGAATCCTCGGCCTTCGAGAGGGGGATCTGGTAGAGATTGAATTGGAGTAGCTTACGGAGACTCTGGCATAGCTACGGATTTAAAATATTCCTTACGATTACCATAAGCGGTACCATAGTTGTTCTGATCTTCCCTTTTCCACTTGTGTCACTAATACCCGTGTTTCTGTCAGGTGCACTTTCCTGGGGAGTTGTTGCAAGGACAGTCGACAGACAAATTGACCTTCTGCTGAACACAATCAACAGGACCCCAAGAAAAACGCGATCACTTGCAGGAGTCTCACAACCTTTCCGACAAGTTCTCAGATCGTACTACAATGTTCTTCATCAACTGGAACAGGAAGAACACTTCTTTCAGAAGCTCTATACCGACCATCACGAGCTCATAGATTCGCTTAATGTAGGTGTTATGAAGGTCAGCAGACAGAGGCGCGTCAATCTTGCAAACGAGTACTTCCACAGAATCTTCTTCTCAGATGGTAAGAGAGCTGACCGATTGGAGCTTTCTCATCTTCTCAGACGAATCGGTGTGAAGTTTCCACTCACAGAGGGAACATATGAAGTTTACTCCAGAAGGGTCAATAGAAGGTTCATGGTAGATGTGATGAACACCAAGAATCACGAGTGGTTAATAACGTTCACCGATGTTACAGCTTTCTGGAAGACCAAGAAACTCCTCGAAAAGACCAGAAAATACGCTGTTGATAGCGTTATGGTTGCCGAGTTCACTCACAGTCTTAAGCAACCACTTGCGAACATAACACTGGCACTCGACATGTATCGACGCACCCAGAAAGATAAGCACCTCGAAAAACTCAATAATGAAGTCAAACTATTCCAGGATAAGGTTAGAGGTGTGCTCCAGGTCTTCAAGCACGGAGAAGAACCGGAGACAGCGAATCTTCTTGATATCGTGAAGAGGGCTGTCCGTTATACAGAACCCATAGCTTCAGCACGCAATGTCAGAATATCACTGGCCTTTTCTTCTGATGCAAACGTCAATGTGCAGGTGCGGCGACTTGAGAATACCATCAAGAATCTTATCCTGAACTCGATAGAAGCTTGTGATAAAGAGGGAAAAGTAACGATAGCGGTAAGAAATCGAAGGGATACTGCGAGCATATACATTGGCGATAACGGCCGTGGAATCACTGAAGATGTTAAGATGAATCTGTTCAGACCTTTTTTCACAACAAAAGAACAGGGAACTGGTCTTGGCCTTTTCTCTGCCAAACACTTCTGCGATGAAAACGATGTGATAATGAAGATCCGGGGTAGCCCGGGTGCGGGTTGTTTTGTCTCGCTAACCTTCCGGAGGACACCTGATGAGATACAAAGTGCTGCTGGTTGATGACGACAAGGTTTTCAATGAAATGCTCACAGAAGCTCTTTCTGAAGAAGGATATATGGTCAGAAGTGAACTCACTTTCTCGGGGGCGCTCAAGGCCATCAAAGAAGAGCTCTTTGACTGTGCTCTGCTGGACATAAAGCTTCCAGACGGCAATGGAACGGAGTTGATTGGCCCTGCAAGAGACTATGGGGCAGCAGTAGTGATAATGTCCGCCCACGGAGATATCTCTGCAGCGGTGGAGTCGGTGAAACTTGGAGCATTTAACTTTCTGGAGAAGCCTTTCGATCTTACTCATGCATTAATCGAGATCGCCAGAGCGATAGAGTTTTCTGAAATAGCTAAAGAACGCGACACTCTTCTTGAAAGACATGCTGGCGAAGCAAGAGGACTCAGGCGGATAATCGGCAACTCTCATGCCATGAAGAAGATCAGAGAGACTGTCAGAGCCATTGCTCACAGAAACGTAACCGTTCTGATCGAAGGAGAAAGCGGGACTGGTAAAGAAGTTGTCGCAAAGGCCATTCACGATCTGAGCAAGAGGAAGAATTTCATAGCGATCAACTGCGGTGCTGTCCCTGACGCGTTATTCGAGAGTGAGCTCTTCGGACACGAAAAAGGAGCATTTACGGGAGCTGACAGGCTTAAGCGTGGCTGGATAGAAGAGGCTGATCGAGGAACGCTCTTCCTTGACGAGATCTCTGAACTACCTCTGCACATGCAGGTTAAGTTCCTGAGAGTTATCGAGTCAGGTGTCATCCAGAGAGTTGGGGCCAACACCAGCACAAAGATCGACACAAGGATAATCTGTGCGACAAACAGAAATCTGTCCAAATTGGTGGAAGAAAGGAAATTCAGGGATGATCTATACTACAGGATCAAGGTGATCGGGATAGAGATCCCCCCGTTGCGTGAGAGACCCGAAGAT
>DLVL01000003.1:0-649 GCA_003444085.1 Kosmotogaceae bacterium
TGCATGCACTGGCCAAAGCTGAACTCATAGATATCGATCTTGAGAATGGAGATGTTGTCGCTTTTCCGCTGGATGTAAACCTCGAGGAAAAAACAATGGCCTCTCTCAAGAGACTGATGAAAGTGCCTTCAGTCTAGATTGAGTATATTGATTGTTGATAGTACGCTATTGCTTACAGAAACACATGAAGAAAGAAGGATTCGATCTATATTGGGGGGTGTCCGATGAAGACACTGATCATCTATTCTTCAAAGACAGGCACGACAGAGAAGGCTGCAAAGAAGCTCGCAGGATTACTGGAACACGAAACCAGTATTGTCAGAGTCAAGGATTTTGACACCGAGGGCTTCTCCAGGTACGATTCTATAATAATCGGTTCCGCAGTCAGGGTTGGAACAGCCCTGAAGGAATCGCGAAATTTCGTTTCCAGAAATCTCATTCAGTTACTTGAGAAGAAACTGGCCGTATTCCTCTGTATGGCAGATGAAGAAGGCCGTCTCGGTGATTACCTTTCCAGGAGTTATCCCAGGGAGTTCCTGGATGCATGCCTGGTCAAGAGCAGTTTCGGTGGAGAGATCAATTTCGAGAAGATGGGATTCTTCTTGCGAGGTTTCATGAAAAAAATGATGAAAGACAAAGAAGCACCAGC
>DLVL01000003.1:839-3306 GCA_003444085.1 Kosmotogaceae bacterium
GACTAGCTGCTCGGCAAGATAAATCCAGGGCTTCGAAGAGCCGTGATACCATGGATAATTCGTCATCCCAGGTACATTGGTACTTTTGGAAAAATGGTTCGGTCCTTCAGAGAGTGTGAAACAGCAAGGAGAGTTTTTGCAGGAAACGGAACTGTTGTCCCTCCAGTCATGATACTCAGCATAACTTCCAGTTGTAATCTGCGATGCCCCGGCTGCCTTGCAGTTGCTGCTGGTAATATCAGGCAATCACACGCTACACACGCTATAAGAGAACCTGACCTGACACATGATCAGTGGCGATCGATTATCCTGCAAGGCAACAGGCTTGGCGTGTTCTGCTATACCGTTGCTGGTGGCGAACCATTCATGTATCCCCGGTTTATCAATCTCATCGAAGAGTTCGATAACAGGCTCTTTGTGGTCTTCACTAACGGCACCACAATCAAAGAGACCGCTTACACGAGGCTCAAGCGAATGGCCAATGCAGTGATTGTGTTCAGTGTTGAAGGAAGTGAAAGAGCCACTGATGACAGAAGGGGACGTCAAGTATTCGAGAGAGCCATGAAAGCCATGAACAGGATGAACGATCAGGGAATCCTCACCGGAGTATCCGTAAACATCAATCGTGCTAACGTTCATGAATGGATGGCTTCGTACTTCCTGAACGACATCATTCATATGGGTGTACGACTGGTCTTTCTTATAGAGCTTATCCCCACACAGCAGCCACTCAGCGGAGAAGAGATTTTCCTCAATGAGTCAATCCTCACACCAGAAGAACGCGCTGCATTTCGCGCAAAGGTCCTCGAGTACAAGAAGACAAAACCCGTCTTTCTTCTGCACTCACCCGGAGATGAAGAACGCCTTGGTGGTTGTGTCTCTGCTGGACGCGGATTCGCTCATGTAACCCCTTCGGGGGACGTTACTCCTTGCCCTGTTTCGAACGTCGCAACACATAATCTTACGAATGCAACTCTAGAAGATGCTTTCAAGAGTGCTTTTTCAGTGAAATACGAGAGAATGAACATCTTCTGGAAACCGAGGGAATGCCCTGTGCCCTCTTTGCTCACCCGAAAGAAGTAGACGAACTCGCTCAGAAAGTCGGAGCGTACAGAGCGGGAGAAAGACATTGAAGACCAAGATACGAAAGTGCTGATGTGCGTGAAGGACAGTCTAAAGGTGCGGTTGAAGCGTGTAGACCAAGTGCGAGTATAGCAAGAACAAGGGTATAGGGTTGAAGGACAGGTAGAGGGTATAGTAAAGATTAAGAGACGACAACTTGCGAAAACTCCGACGTTCGACTTGCGATGACCCTCTATGAAAGCAGCTTTTAGTAATGTAGGGCGCAGCAGTACTTCTGTGCCCTTTTCCAGACAGCATCGGAATGACAGGGTTGAACAGTGTTCAACCCCTACCATACTGTGGGAATTGATTTCCGCTCTTCTGGGGGGATAATATATTGTGCCCTTTTCCAGACAGCATACGTATGACAGGGCTGAACTCGCAACCTGCAACACCGCCATGAGCTATACGCCATCTGCTACTATAGTCCAGCCACCCCACCGCAAGCGGGCCACCCCCTCCAAAGGATGGGAATTATAGCAGGAGCAGGTTTATGGGGCAGTTTAAGGTTGAAGGTTGAAACAAAAAGTGCAGACACGAGAGTTCCGCTGTGCAACTCCTTAATGGCGAGAGCACGAAAAGTGCGGGTTTTGGGTTTCAAGAACCTTGACTCTCAGTATCCGACACTCCATGATATACTTATTATACACATTATGCGTAAAGTGGTGATGTCATGAGCAGGACTTCTGAAACAAAAGAACGACACAACATAATGCTAACTCCCTCTTCCTGGAAACTGATTAACGAGCTAGGGAGGATCCAGCGAAAGAGTGCAAGTGAAATACTTGAGGAAGCGCTCTGGAAGATGATTGAGTCCGAAGGATACAACTCTACTTACTTTAAGCTGATGGCTACAGCGGAACAGTGTGACCCTCAGGAGAACGAAGAACTCACCCGAGTTCTGGATGAAATGACGGAAGAAGACATGAGGATTACAAGGAAGTATGACTTACACCGTTGAGCTCACAAACATAGCTGACAAGCAGCTCAAAAAGCTCAACAAGAAACAGCAAGATAGAATCAACGAAGCACTCATAAATCTTTGCGAGTTTTTTGAGGGAAAGTCTAGCAAGAAGCCTGACGTTAAGGTTCTTTCAGGTAAGTACAGAGGGCTATTACGAATGAGAGTCGGCGAATATAGAATAATCTTCTCTATGAACGCTGCAAGGTATATCATATTGATTATCCAGATCGTTCCGCGAGGAAAGGCTTATAAATAGAAGGTTTGAAGGGCAGTTGAAGTCAGAAAATAGAAGGCGGGTATGGGGTGGAAAGGATCGGTTGAGATGGAGCGGGTACTGCAAAAGCAAGGGTAGAGGGTTGAATTGCAGGTAGAGGGTAGAGT
>DLVL01000126.1 GCA_003444085.1 Kosmotogaceae bacterium
GGAGGCTATGCGTTGATACGCACAGGCAAAGGTCCAAAGGCTCGCTGGCTGTTGATCAAGATGAAAGACGAAGGAGCGTCCTCTGATAATGATCCCGTGTCAACGCAGCCAAGATCCGTGAAATCTGGACGATTGCTTGAACAAATACGAGATGACGACAATGACAGTGATTGACAGGCACCACCTGCAGCAGGTCTGCTACAATGCAACGTGACTTCAAGTGGATATGATTTAAGTTTCTGCGGAGCACAATGAATAGCCCTGTACAGGATCTTCATACTGAAACCCCGACTTCTGAACAAATAATTGAGAATTACTCTCAATTACTATTGACAATCTCATAACCGAGTGATATTATCAAGATAGAAGAACCTGGAAGATAACAAACGAAAGGGGGAGCAGAAATGAAGAAAAGAATACGAAAGAATGGCAGATACATTATTAGTAGAAAAGAAATTGAGGTTAAGATAGATCAGATAAGGTCAAGAGTGGAAACACTTTCAATGCCTTACATCATGTAGACTGGGAGGTCCCCAAAACAAATACCCGGCCCTTGGGGCCGGGATTTCTATAGTATTAGTTATGCTTTCCTGTTCTCGTTTTTGATCTTCGATGAACTTGTCCAGATCAGATTTCATTATCCGCACAGCTCGCCCAACTTTGAATGATCTCAGTTTTCCGGTTTTCATCAGGTCAAGAACACTCTTCTCTGGAACCTTGAGATATTCTGACACATCTTTAACCGTAAGCGTTTTGTCTTCATCGATGCTGAATATGACCTTCAGGTCTGTAACGATCTCACCTTTGTTGTCCACGTTGGCATGAAGTTCCAGACGCTTCCATTCACGGCTTGTCCGGAAAACCATCTCTGTAATTTCCTTCAACTCCTCAAGTCGAGGCAATTCGCTTCTCTCCTTGTTTGTGTTCGTGATCTCATTACCATTCTTACTCATATCTTCCGCCGCCCTCTCTTAGAACGTCGAAAATCCAGATATTTGGAACAGTTCTCTACTCTGGAATCAAGTCACATACAGCAGCCTCTTGCAATAGAACTGGATCATCCAACATGCTAGCATCATTCACCTGATCAGAACATTTGCTTTCTGAATTGAGCATAACAGAGGTTACTTGAGAAGATATAATGAATTAGTTGACCGATTTCTTAAGGAGGTAACTCATGAAAGACAGCAAGTATCCGAACGAGACTATCAGGATTCTGAACGAAAGAGCCAGTGTAAGACGTTTCTCAGATAGGCCGGTGACTGATGAGACACTTAACGAAATCCTTGAATCCGGCCTGCATGCAGCAAGTGGTGGAAATCTTCAACCATTTTCGATAATCAAGATAAGAGACAAGGGTGTAATGGAAGAACTCGTGAAACTCGGTAATCAGGCTTTCATAAAGACTGCTCCTGTTAACCTGCTCTTCTGTATCGACTTCTATAGATTGAGAAGAATTGCAGAGATAGAGAAGGCCCCGTTCAGTGCCACAGATTCTTTTGCCCACTTCTTTATTGCTTTTGAAGACACAATGATTGCTGCCCAGACCGTCTCTACGGCATGCGATTCTTTGGGGATTGGTTCTGTCTATATTGGGACTATCTTCACTGATCCAGACTCGCTTGCAAGTTGCAGAGATCTGTTTGAATTGCCTGATGGAGTATTGCCAGTTGTGCTACTCTCGCTGGGTTACCCGGAAGTCAAACCGCCGGTAAGGAAGAAATATGGAAAGGACATAATGGTTCATGATGAGAAGTATCATATACCATCAGATGACGAGCTGATCCAGGCGGTTGCTGAGAAGTATGAGGAACAGAGATTAGAAGTCTCAGAAGACGACGAGAGAATTGATATCATTGGAGAAGTCTGTGAAGAGGTTGAAGGCAGAGAGTTTGCTGAAGAAGTTGTACAAGAGATAAGAAAAAGAGGTTACATCTCGACCTTTCAATACCGTTTTGGGCTTCACTACAGGGCAGATCAGATGCCGAAGAAGAATAAGGAACTCATCAAGCTCATCAGAGAATACGGCTTCAGAGTATTCTGATAGACTTTGTCAAAACCACTCTAGGGGGGAATCTCTGTGAAAGAAGCTTCACATGATAGCCCAGAAAAGTCGGGTTCACGGCGATATGCGTGAGATACCCCGGAATTTGGAAGAGTTGCTAACCTTAGTGATGCGGTTTTCGCAATTGCTATGACTTTGCTTGTTCTGATCCTTGATGCTCCTGATGTGGCAGGCACACAGCTTGGTGCGGCGTTGTCACAGCAGCTCCCTCAGTTCATAGCTTTCGTTTTGAGTTTCGCTCTTGTTTCAATTCTCTGGTGGCATCACCACAGGTTTTTTAGATGCTTGGATCACTTGATTCAGGTTTGATTGTCATGAATCTGGTATTGCTGGGTGCGGTTATCCTCGTACCATTTCCTACGAACCTTGTTGGCAAGGCTCCACATGGAGGAGTTGCGGTAGTATTCTTCATATCACTTTTTCTGATCGTATCCCTGCTCTACCTGTTTATGACACTGAGGACTCATTCAGTGAAGGTCTGGAGAGGCCGGATCTCCTCGAGCTATTTCTTCTGGATGATTGGTAAATGGTCTTCGGGCATTGCGGTAGAGCTATTTGCATTGATTCTTGCTCTAAGGTTCCCTATCGCTGGACTCGTTATTCTTGCAGTAAGCATGATCTTCGGCCCACTGGCATCGCATCTTTCCAGGGGAGTTATCAGAAGGTATACGGAATAGCATCGTATTGAGATTTCGAAATGGGGATTCTCAAAGAGATCATGCAAAAACTGAAAGACAAGAGAAAGGAGTAGTACGGTGATCAATCACGGCAGAGAAAACGCACATAAGAACGAGCTGAAGACCCTGAAGTGGCAATTTGGATTAACATGGCAGCTCGCGAACTACCATCTTCCTGAGCTGACCGACCATATGTGTCTTTGGGAACCCGTTGCCGAGTGCTGGTCTGTCAGAAAGAAAGTCGATGGAAAGTGGTTTCCAGATTGGTCTGACAAAGAGCCGGATCCACCACCAGTTGTGACTATTGGTTGGTTAACATGGCATCTGAACTGGTGGTGGTCCAGTTTGCTTGCAAGAGTCAATGAAGAGGAGCCAGTTCCAAGAAACGAGGTCGCATGGCCTGGAAGTGCAGAATCTGTCGTGGCAAGGCTTAATGAGCTGTCAGAAAAGTGGACAGGATTTCTGGATGGGCTGAGTTCCAATGACCTCGAGAAACCATTTGACTATCCATGGCCTGAGCCTCGACCTTTGAAAATCGCTCTTGCCTGGGCAAACAGCGAACTTATGAAGAATATTGCAGAGATCGGGATAATCCATCATCTCTACAAAGCGACACACAATCGAGGCTAGACAATTGCGGTAATCTGGAGATCTTTAAGAGCCGAAAAATGTTGATCAAGACGTATTCCGAAGGTCTGTTCATACCCATCGACAAGATCAGACCTGTTCCAGTCAATGTTTTCATAGCAATCCTTTGCCATTTCGAAAAGGTCTTCAGGATAGTGGCAGCTTCACAGGTGAACATGAAGATCTGATTTCTTTAGAGGATTAAAGGGTATTCATTGTCGTTGGGACATCTGTACAACTCTTAATCTTCTGTAGAATGAGTGAAAGAAAGGCCCCGCAAATCGCGAGGCCTTTCTATTCAGTGAGGCTATAGTGCTGTGATAGTCAATCTAAGGCGCGTCCACCTGGACAATGTCTTCCTGGAAACGTATTCTCAGGCGAGGACCCATCGAGCCATGAGAGCCCATACCGGTAAATTGATATGTCTGTCCTACTTTGATATCGCTGATGTCAATGCCCAGGTATCCGTCGATGTACATGAGAGCAGGTCCGCTGCCATCATCGATGATTATTGTCCCAAGGGCGTGATCGATTTCCTTGACCTGCCCTGTTGTCGTGATCAGTTTTCCCTGGTGCTTCTCCTGCATGGCATCAGCTGTTGGAAGGTCCAGTGGTTCTACCGCTTCTCCGGTAGGGCCGGACTTCATGATCTGCACACCCCAGTCATCGTATGCCAACTCCATTTCTCCTTCGAAGTACAGAAGCGTGCCAGTTACCATGACCTCGGTGCCGATTGGAAGGGTTCCTGCCTGTGCACCATAGACAGCGATTCCTCCTGTGTCATCCTGAATGTAGAACACGTCGAAGAAATGGTCTGTTGGAGAAGTCACGACGCCTTTCACTGTAACAAGATCGCCTTCAGTGTACCGTGTTCTTGCTTCTTCGATTGTAATTGCACGAGGATAATCAGCAAGCCAGTCAACCAGCTCCTGGATCAACCTGTCATTGGCAAAGTTGTTGGCAAGCTCAAAGTCAGAGAATAGGGCCCGACCCATGACAACGAGACGACCATCACCAACAAATTGCCTGGCAACTAAAGGTATATTGTGACCCTGGTCCCCACCCTCTTCGTTGTAGGTGTAGTATCCGGGCTGAACGTTGAAGTTGTATGCTGTTGGATTGGCCTTCACAAGAATCTCCAGTCCGATTTCTGGATCGTTACTGAGAGGTCCGATGTCTGCTGAAACAAGTGATGCAGAACTGAAAATCCTTATATATTCCATGTTCTCGTTTATTCGATCGCTAACCGGCGGGAAGGTTCGCGCCAGGACTGACCATATCATTCCGCCCGTGTAGTTGGCTTCATCGGTTTCATAGACGTTATCGTTGTTTATTCGAATAGCGGCCTCTAGCTTCTCCAATATGGGGTTGACCATGGTTGGGTCGTTACCGTAGTTAGATTTTCCTGCAAGGAGTAACGAACCACCATCTCTTACCCACGCCGCAAGAGCGTCTTCTTCAGCAGATGAGAGGTTGTTAGTGTTGGATGGCTGGGTAAGAATCACCACATCAATGTCTTCCAAGACTTCAGGACTGAAAGGCTGCCTGTTGAGAATCACGTTGTAGCCGTGGAATCTCATCTGCTCTATAAAGTCAAGCAGAGTGCCCGGCGCATAATCGTTGTTGTGGTGAACGTCAAGCAGCATATTCTTTCCTATGGATGGGACAACTTTGATGCCCCTGTCAAGAGTAGCTGTGATCTCCAGGTCATCCTCTACCGTGTGCAGTGTGGCAAATACCCTTGTATCGCCAGGTTCACCGAAGACGACTTCTGTGCTAACTCTTGCCTGACGGCCAGCGTGTAGTGTATCAATTATCTTTGTGACCACTCTGTGTTCCTCATCGAGACCACCAACAAAGAACTCGATCGCTATGTCACTGGCGGCAAACACACCCATGTTGGCTACAGTGGCTGTTATCTCGGTTGGAGCGCCAGGGATATTGACGTGAGGGTTTGCAACAAGGTCGATAAGCTTGACATCAACGTCACCAGGTGGTGTGAATATTGGGCTTGACCATGCCATAGCTCCATTGACATGTGTTACTCTTACATAGAACCACTGGCGTCCTGGGGCAGGTTTGTGACTGAAGCTCCATTCTATGTGATTCAGTCCACCAACATCAAGCTTCTTCAGAACATTTCCACCCGTTGTGACTACCTCCACGGTTTCTATCGGAACGTCAGGGTCGAATAACTCGACAGTGAAATCAAGCACTTCATCGGAAACAACGCTACCCATCCAGTATCCGTTAGCCTTGAAGGTCATTTCCAGCCCTCGTGTCTCAGTTGCATACACACGTCGGGCTCTCATTGCACTGAGTATTTCTTCTGGGGTGTTATCAACAACGACCAGTCCAGTCAGGTTATCAGGTTCGCCCCAATTACGGGCATGATTATCCTGGGCGTTTATTGGTGCTACATGCCAGCCCTGGTCCAGAGCCTTTATAAAGTGACCCTCTGCGCGTGTGTAGCTGTATGGTGGTGCTCCATTCGCAACTTCGATCATCTGAATGATCTTATCAAGTTCAGGTACGTATGCCAGATTGTTGAATGAGTCTGAGGGCCAGTTAGGATGACAGAAGGCAGCAAGCACCTTCTCTCCTTCTTCTTCGTAAACGTCCAGTAGCCAATTATAGAAGTCGAACAATGATGACATCGTGTTTCTCTCGACGTAGTTAGTGGTGTTGTAGACGTTGATATGTCCAACGTCCTGGAATGTCATTTCAAATCCCCTTAAAGCACTGAAACTATCACCGTGTTCAGCATTAAAGGCTTCAGCCTGCATTCGGGTGATGTGCCACTCCGAGCCTTCAGTTTCGATGAACTGGTTACGTTCCGGATCGTATACATCGCCTTCGAACCAGTTAGAGTGGTCAGTGACAATGAGGAAATCGATGTTCTGGCTCATGGCAAACTCATAGGCCTCTTCGGGTGTACCCGCTCCGTCAGAAAAGGAAGTATGGCTGTGAGGGACTCCCAGTATGAACTGGTAATCATCGAGTTCCTGGATTACACTGAATCTCCATGACCTTGTTGCAGTGAGACCGTGTACGTTGCTGACAGAAATCCGCACGGTCTGGTCACCAATGGTGAGATCAGTTGAGGGCACATACTGCATGAATCCTGTTTCCCTGTCTATCATCAGTTCGTAGGATACATCCTGATCATTGACAAAGAACTCTACACTCTCCCAGTCGATCTCGTGATCGTCCGTGACCATGGCTGAAATCGCTGGACGAGTGTCATAGGTTGAGGCAAGATTTGATGGGGTGAGGCGGTAGACGACAGGTTCCTGGACATCTTCAGGTGGAAGCACGATGATGTCGTTTTGGAATCTGGCTTTGATTTGCGGTGTACCCTGGTACTTACAGGAGATCCCGATTACTTCTATCTCCTCTCCGACTTCCAGACCAGAGACATCAATACCCGTTCTTGCCTCGATCCTCAGAATCGTAGAGCCGGTCTCGTCAGTGATGTCAACGTTCGAACTTCCGGAAGAGTAGGTTGTAATGCTTCTTATGGTGACACGTTCCAGTTTGACAAGGAGTCCTTCATTCTCATCAAGACCTGCAATACTGGTTACCTTGGGTTCCGGAACCTGAACATCTTCTTCAACGACCTCGAGCTGACTCATTACTATCTGCTTTTCACCGTTGAACTCACCTGTGATTCCTTCAATCCGCACCTGGTCACCATAATTGGCGTCAAACGTCAAATTGCTCGGGTAATGGACCATTATGCCAGCAGACTTGTCCTGAACATAGAATGTCCGGGTGCTCATTGTGTCAGGTGCTGTAACAACTCCTATCACAGTGACATCGGTTCCGTATGGAAGCTCTCTTACGTCAGAGATCCAGGCCACGCCAGGGTCAATTGGTGGTTCAGTTTTCACAAGCTCGTCAGGATCACGGGGCTTAACCTGCAGCGCACCTCGGAATTGCCCGATTATGCCTGTCAACGTGTAGAAATCTCCTGCTTCGCCATCGAACTGCTCGTATGTGATACCGATACGATTGTCCACCCTGACAAGCGCCTTTCCTGTTTCGTCTGCGACAATCATTTCGAAAGTACCGTATACGTTGACTTCTTTGATCTCAAGAATCTCCACCTGTTGAAGCTGAATAAGCAAGCCTTCATTGTCTAGCGAGAGATCGGCAACTCTCATTATCACAGGTTCCGGTTGATCCAGAGCTACGTCCGCCGGTGTTATGGAAACGTTTTGAACCTGCCTTTCGCCGTTATATGTGGCGAGTTCTCCGGCAACAATGACGGTATCTCCTGGGCTGTGGATGTCCGAAGGAGCGGGTTCCCAAATATAGATCCCTCCAGTATCGTCCTGAATGTAGAATCCTCCACCACCCCAGTTGCCGGGAGTCGAAGTAACCACACCTCTCACAGTGACATTCACGCCATCGTCAAGCTTTCTCGCTTCTGCGATGCTGATGATTTCTGTCTGACCTGTCGAGGCAATTGACAAGCCAGCAAGCACAAACACAAGAGTTAGGAAAATGAGTACCAGCTTCCTCGTTACACCCATAACAACACCTCCAAAGCCAAGATGGTGATATTTCGAGTAATTCGCGTTCTTCTGACAGTTCATCCCGAAGACTTTCTTTTCTGACTGGAGATGTCATTTGACGATCGAACACACGAAGAGATTTCACAAGCTCGATCATTAAAGGTCGAAGGGATACTTCAAGAATTACCGGCACGGGTACTCCTGAGAGAGTATTTCTTGCATTCCCCGCTGTGTCCAGTCTTACCGGATGGGCATCAGATATTCCCTTGATGACAGCCTCCAGTCTCTCAACAATTCCTGAACAACAGGTTCATTTGTCAGAATAATTCTATCATCAACCAGAAAGATTGTTGACGTACTCAGAAAAGTTGCGAGGGTGCATGATCAAGAGATTAGGGGATGTGTTTCTCTCCTTTAAGCCTATTCTGCAGAGCTTTCAGGTATTCTATAGTTACCAGTATCCGGGGGTGCAAGTGGCGAAAGAGACAGGGTGTTTATGGCATAACCTTTCGAGTACACTGTATATGATAATGCTATGATCTTCCTCCGGGAACACGGAGAAAGATGCTCCATGAAGTGGGTTGCAAGGTTCTTGAAATGCTGGAAAACGAAGAGAACAGAAGATTTGTCGCCTTTGCTTGGGTCAAACTACTATCTACGGGACCCTGAAGATACCGATTCTTCAGCAGTGAGAATATCAGAGATAGAACATTTCTGAAGGCCACCATCCTTATGGGCACGAATCTGCACCAATGAAGTTCTCGATTGGAGGCTGTACAGGTGAAACTCTATTTTGTTAGACACGGAGAAAGTCATGCAAATGCACTTCATGAGATTTCGAACCGTGGACTTCGCCACGGGTTGACTGAAAGAGGTCGTGAACAGGCTCTCGATCTGGCCAGAAAACTGGAAAACAGATCGATATGGCACATTTTCTCAAGTCGTTTATTGCGTGCCATTGAAACGAGTATTATTCTGGCGAATTACCTGGGGATTGACTACGATGTGGTTGATGCCCTGCGTGAATACGATTGCGGTGTTATTGAAGGTCGTTCAGATGAAGAGGCGTGGAGGTCCTGGCAGAGGTTGTATGAGGCGTGGACCATGCAGAAACGCTGGGAAGAGAAGACTGATGGAGGGGAAAGCTTCTTCGATCTGCAATAACGCTTCATGGAGTTCGTGAGAGGGCTAGTGGATCGCTACGGAGAAACTGAAGCTAACATACTGTGTGTTTCACACGGGGGAGTCTACAGGATGATGCTCCCGCTGGTGATCAAAGGTCTTGACACAGAAGAGGTAGCTGAAAAAGGCTTTGGTTACACTAGCTGCATAGTTACAGAATGGCACCCGACGGGGTTCAGCCTTGTGGAGTGGTTCGATTGAAGCAGGGTGCGTAGAATCCTGCATATGGAAGGGTTGGAACTGTGAAATACAAAATAAGAGTCATGAGTGAAGCTGACAGTCAAAGTATTAGAGAACTCGTCAACGAATTACCAGAGTGGTTTGACGAATATGCTCGTGAAAAAGCCATTCCTTCAGACCTCAGACATCAAAACACCTTCGTTGCAGTTGAGGAAGATAGGGTGGTTGGTTTCATTACACTGTTTTTTGCTGAAGGCAGGCTCAACATTGGCTGGTTGGCAGTCAGGCGCTACTATCATGGCAAGGGAATCGGA
>DLVL01000034.1 GCA_003444085.1 Kosmotogaceae bacterium
TCTTTCAGCATGTTCATGAACTCGCTGTGTCGCATCGAGGATTGCTGCACACGCCGGAAGCAATTCACAGCAGTTGTGACAAAACCCCACTCAGTCATTGCTTTTCCCCTGTATGTCGCTGTCGTCTATACCATAGTTCTCATCTTCAATATTTCCTGTAGGTTCGATATGCACGTGCACATCATAGATTCCTTCATTTGCGTTCTTAATGGCTTGTTCCGCACGCCTTGAAACAGCATGGGCCTGTCTTACCGAAAGGGTTGGGTCGATCTCTATGTCGAGATCCACCAGATACTTGTTTCCCATTTTGCGAATTCTCATTTTGTGGGGATTGATAACACCTGGAACATTCTTCAATCTGGTGAAAACGTCCTGGTATATCGGGTTTTTTGCAGGAATCCCATCCATCAGCTCATAGCTTGTCTCAAAGAAGACGCTCAAAGCTGTCTTTATGATCATCACAGAGACCAGGATTCCCAGAATAGCATCAAAAGCGACTAATCCTGTGATATGTACCATGAGCAATCCAACGAAAACAGAGCTCGAAATCCAGACGTCTGATCGCATATTCAGGGCATAGGCTATGAACACAGAACTGTTAATCTTCTTCCCTATGTATTTCTTGTATCTGTAAAGAGCGTACTTCGCGACAGCAGAGAGCCCTGAGACTGACAAAGCAAGTGATACTCTCTCGATCGTGTAAGAATCCCCAAAGAGCTTGTCCAATGAAGAAAGAGCCAGCTGAGCACCTGCAAAGAAGATCAACATCGCTATGACTTTTGCTGCGACAGTCTCTGCTCTTTCATGTCCATAAGGGTGGTCGCGGTCGGGTGGTCTGCTCGCAATAGCGGATGAAGCATACGTCACCACAGATGTTATTGCATCGAAAGAAGAGTCGATACCGTCTGCAAGCACCGCCATGCTGCCCGAGAGAATGCCTATCACTATCTTGGCAGCAGACAGGAAAGCATTTGCGACCAGGCTAATCGCTGAAGCTCGGAATGCTACTCGTTTACGATCTATCAATGCCGCTCCTCCAAAGTAAAAATAGAGGTTCTGGTTGTTGAGTAAGAGGCGGGCTTGTCGGCGATGAACAACTCTTCTACAAGAGAAGTCATAGCTGTACCTTACCCCCCCTTTTTTCCTAAGTTGATACGGGCTCCGGCCCGTATCTTTTTTTACTCTATTACAGCACAGCTCCAGGCTTTAAGATTAATTCCATTGTCTGTGGTCGTTGCAGATCCAGCCAGGGTGTGTATCGTTTTTTCTATGCACAGATTTTTGGCTGAGTCACTAAGATTGTATATGAACGAAATCCTTCTTGTACCTTGTGTTAGTTCCAAACATAAACACCCTGACTTTTCGTATATATTGTCCACCTTTGCCCATCTAAGCCAGGGTCGTTCCTTTCTGAATAATAGAGTCTTTCGAAACCTTGACAGAAAAGACTCGTTCGACTTACTCTGTTTCTCATATGATCGTCCCATACCAGGTCTGTTCTTGTCAACGGCTTTCCATTCAGTTTGTCCTGGACCGAATCCTGATTCGTACCACGGGAATGGCTCAAGCTGTTCCTCGTTGAATAACTCATTGTATACGCCTTCCATCCCCAGTTCTTCTCCGTAGAAAACGAAGGGAATCCCGGGGACACTCATCAGCATGCTTAACGCAAAGATTGCCTGGTTCTGATTACCGTTCATGTTGGTTACCAATCGTGTCATGTCGTGGTTTGTGAGGAATACCCCGGATTCGAAGCTACGATTATCGGTGAAATAATGGGGCATTGTCCCCCTGAAGCCGTCGATGAATTTCTGAACTGACCTTCCTTCAATTGCTTCCTTAATAACGTATGAAAGCGGAAAATTAAATCCTATACCGAAAGTCGAAGAGTATTTCTCCACCGTTTCCCAGTCGTCCCACACTTCACTTACAAAGATTGCTTCTGGATTGATTTTTCTGGAATGTGAAGTCATATCGGACCAGAAAGCGATGTTTCTATCATGCTGATATTCACAGTTCCCGATTTTTTTGGAGAAGTCAAAGATGTGTTTTGCAGCATCAAATCTGAAACCATCAAATCCGAGGGAAAGCCAGAAAGTCAGTATATTGCGACACTCATGCCATAACGATTCTGAATCATAGTTCAGATCAGGACTTCCAGGCCCGAAGAGACTGTAGTAAAACGTGCTTCCTATTGGAGTCCATACTTTCTGTTTGTCCCATGGCCGTCTGGCTTTGAGCCACGATTCGTCTTCAAGCCAGAGATACCAGTCGGAATATGGTCTTTCTCCATTCAGTGCTCTCAAGAACCACTCGTGATTCGTGGAGGTGTGATTCAGAGGAAGATCAAGGATTACCTTCAAGTCTCGTTTATGCGCTTCTGCTAAGAACAGGCGCAGGTCTTTAATATCTCCGTAGATGGGATTCACGTTGTAGAAGTCTGTAACTGTGTAACCATGGTATGAAGGCGAGGACATAATTGGGAGAAGCCAGATTCCTTCCATGCCCAGAGCACTGATATAATCCAGTTTTTCTGTAGCTCCTTGTAAGTCACCAATTCCATCACCGTTTCCGTCAGCAAAAGAACGTAAGAATAACTCGTAATACACTTTATCCCTCCTGTCCGTAACTAATATTACTTTGTTTCGATCAGATTGACGTTAAGCGTATGTGTTAAAATCCAGACGTTTAGGAGGTGTTCGGTTGATTATCGAAGAGCTTGTTGCAGAAGGTGAAGCAAAGAATGCAAGTGACATTCATATTACCTCAGGAAGTTCCGTCGTATATAGAATAGATGGTGAACTGATTATTCAGAACAATCGTATTGTTGACAAAGATGACTTCAAGAAGATTGAGGCAGAACTGGAAGAACTTGGAAGCGTATCCTTCAAGGAAGCAAGAAGTAGAGAAGTGGATTTCTCTTTCGGTTCAGGAGTTTCCAGAATCAGGGGTAACTTCTTCTACTCTTCAAGAATGCCTGCCTTTGCCCTGAGATTAATTCCCAAGACTGTAAAAGGAATTGAACAGCTTGGCCTGCCGGAGATGTTCAAAGACTTCTGCACTCCTGACAAAGGCCTTGTTCTGGTTGCAGGCCCCACGGGTAGCGGTAAATCCACCACTCTCGCAGCAGTGCTGGAGTACATAAACATAACAAGAAAGGTTCATATGATAACGATAGAAGACCCGATCGAGTACGTTTTTGAACCTAAGAATACACTCATTCATCAGAGGCAGCTCGGCAGGGACACGGCATCTTTTGCGAATGGTTTGAAATATGCGATGAGACAGGATCCTGATGTCATACTGGTAGGAGAAATGAGAGACCCGGAAACGATGGAACTGGCAATGACTGCAGCAGAGACCGGCCATCTTGTGTTTTCGACTATTCACACTAACTCTGCCGCAACAACACCGGAAAGGATCGTTGGATCTTTTCCTCCTCACCAGCAAAACCAGATTGCCATGCAACTCTCGAACACACTTCTTGCTGTCGTTTATCAGAGGCTTCTTCGGAAGAAAAGCGGACCGGGGAGGATGCCAATTCTTGAGATCATGATTTTGTCACAGGGTATACGCAACCTCATACGGGAACAGAAATTCCATCAAATAGAGTCAATGATGCAGGCTGGGGGAAAACAGGGAATGGTTACGTTTGACGATGCACTCATAAGAGCGTTCAAGCAAGGCATCATCTCTGAAGAGCAGGTCAAGGATTATTCGAGGGACCCCAATTCAATTTCGCGGAGGCTTTACTGATGGATCTTGCAGGAGTAATCGAGGTATTCCGCAAGAACAGGGAAATCGTTGAGAAGGAGCTCTCCGACCCAAGTGTTAATGATGACCCCGAAAAGCTTGCTGAGCTGGGGAAAAAGCACTCCCATATTACGCAGGTCGTCAGTTCTTACGACTCTATAGAAGCAATGAAACGGGAGTTAAGAGGCTGGAAAGAAATGCTTCAAGAAGCTGGGGAAGATGAACGCAGCATTATCGAGAAGACGATTGATGATCTTGAGGAAGAGATTAGGGACCGTGAAATGGGTCTCCTTCTTATGCTCTTGCCCGAACCTTCTGCACGCAATAACATTATCGCAGAAATTAGACCCGGCACCGGTGGAGAAGAAGCCGCCCTGTTTGCCATGGACCTGTTCAGACTATATATGAGGTTCTCAGAAAGGAACTCCTGGAAGTTCGAAGTAATAGAAATGAATGAGACAGACCTCGGTGGTATCAGAGAAGCAGTATTTGCGATCAAAGGAAAAGACGTATTCAGCAAGATGAGATATGAAAGTGGCGTTCACAGGGTCCAGAGAGTACCTACGACTGAGTCGGGAGGACGGATTCATACTTCAACGGTATCTGTTGCCATTCTCACTGCGGTCTCCGAAGTTGAAGTTAAGCTAGACCCTTCGGAACTGAAGATAGATACTTTCAGATCGTCGGGGGCAGGAGGACAGCACGTAAATAAGACTGAGTCCGCAGTAAGGGTCACGCACATACCGACAGGACTTACTGTCGCGGTTCAGAAAGACCGCTCTCAGCACCAAAACAAAGCAAAAGCTCTTCAGATTCTCAGAGCCAAACTGTATAAGATCTATGAAGACCAGGAGCAACAGAAAACACGCGAAAAGCGGCGATCACAAATCGGCACAGGAGAAAGAAGCGAAAAGATCAGAACTTACAACTTCCCTCAGAATCGGGTAACAGATCACAGGATCAACTTCACTACCTACAGGCTGCCTGAAATTCTCGACGGCTACCTGGATGAGCTCTTAATGAAACTTACAGAAGCCGACATTGCTGAAAGGCTGGAAGAAATAAAGGCTGCAAACCTTCCAACTACTACCAGATGAGCTATTCATGTCTTCTAAACAGCTCGGTGCGGTCTTCGTCTTTAACGAATTTCCTGTAACGGTGTTTCGCAGGTTCTGCCATTTTCAGCAGTATGCTTTCCAGATCGCTGGAATCAAGGACCTCTTTGATTTTCTCGTCAAGGGGTTTTTCAAAACGGAATGGTGGTTCGATCTCAGGATCGAACTCAATGTACTCAATATCTCGCTGTTTGATGTCAGGATGAATGCTCTTCAAGAAACCATGAACATAATCAATGAAAGTGTCTCCCACCTCCACAGGTGTCTTCGCTATACTGAGTTTCTCTCTATATTCTGACTCAATTCTCTTGAATTCCTTGATGTAAGAGATTCTGTCATCCTTACCCATAGGACACCTCCTAGAATCTGTTCAGAAAAGAGTTCACCAGACTCAGTGCAACTATCACAGCTGTCTCAACCCTTAGAATACGTGAACCGATCGAGACCGGTATAGCCGATACACTCAGTAGTTCTCTCTCGTTCCTGGAGAAACCTCCTTCGGATCCAACGAATATACTTATCCTGCTGCTTCTTGAGATCTTCTCACTGAAAGACTTCAGTGGCGTGCCTGAAATATCGAGAAAGAGAAAAACATCGTTCTCAGACGGCTCGAGTTGGAGAGAATCCATCCAGCGAACTTCAGGCAGAAAAGGGTTGACTGACTGCTTAACGGCCTCTCTAACTACTCTTTCGCATTTCCCTTGTGAATTCTCTGTTCTCTTTGCAGTGGAATACTCTGATTGAAATACGACAATGCTGTCAACGCCAAGCTCAGTAGACTTCTCAAGTACCAACCTCAACCGTTTCCATTTCGTTGAGGCAACCCTGAGACTAACATGATATGGGTCTCTACTGCATCGTCTGATTCTCGCTATTCTACCAATGCTCCTGTTATCACCCAGTTCTTCAAGAACAAAGTCCACCAAGGTACCCCGACCATCCAGTCCCAATAAACGTTCTCCGGGCCTGGCTCGCATCACTTTCAAGTGCACAGATTCATGTTCATCGAGAATAACCCTGTTGTTATCTATCTTTACGAGAAAAGCGTTAGGCAACTAGCCAACAACCTCTTTGCCTACAAAGGGAATGAGCGCATCGGGGATTCTGATTGTTCCATCTTCTCTCTGGAAGTTTTCGACGATTGCCACCAGGGCCCTTCCAACAGCAACTCCAGAACCATTAAGAGCATGAACAAACGCAGGCTTGTTGTTACTGTCTCGGTAACGGATGTTCGCTCTCCTTGCCTGGAAGTCGGTTGTATTACTGCAAGAAGAAATCTCCTTGTAGTCGCCATATGAGGGCAACCAGACCTCCAGATCATATGTTCTGGATGAAGCGAACCCGAGATCGGCTGTGCACAACTCTACTATCCTGTAAGGAAGCTCTAATCTTCGCAGAACTTCTTCTGCATCTGATGTCAGTCTTTCTAGAGCCGCTTCTGATTCTTCTGGTTTTGTAAACCATACCAGCTCAACCTTGTCAAACTGGTGCACCCTTATCATGCCTCTTACGTCTTTCCCGTAACTGCCTGCTTCACGACGATAACACGGGGTGTAAGACACATACTTCAATGGCAACCTGGAAGATTCCAGGATTTCATCGGAATGTTGTGCTATAAGAGGGACTTCTGCGGTCGGGATCAAAAAGAGATCATCAGGTCTGGTATTATAGAGCTCTTCCTCGAACTTCGGCAATTGTCCTGAAGCGAGCATTGTTTCTCGCTTAACCAGATGAGGTAACGAGACTTCTGTATATGCGTGTTCTCGCACGTGTAGTTCGAGCATGAAATTCACCAGGGCCCTTGAAAGCGTGGACAGAAGACCTCGCAGGATGCTGAATCTTGCACCGCTCAGTTTTGCGGCCCTCTCGAAATCCATCATTTCGCTTCTGGGACCCAGTTCCCAATGAGGCAAGGGGTCAAAGTCAAAGGTCGGTGGATTTCCCCAGGTGTGCCGAACGACATTGTCTGACTCACTTTCACCACGAGGAACAGAGCTGTGGGGAATATTGGGAATATGCAGAAGTCTCGACTTAAGATGCTCTTCAACTTGCCGGATCTTCGCATCGCCCTCTTTCACAAGACCAGAAATCTCTCTTGCCCGTTCCAGCAGTTCTGTGACTTCGGTATTCTGACCGGCAGCCTTCATTCTGGCGACCTCTGCAGAAACTTTGTTTCTCTCTGCCTTGAGTTGATTGAGTCTGGTAAGTTCTGCTCTCAGCGATTCGTCGAGATGAAGTATCTCATCCAACACATCTTCAGCGACATTTCTTGTTCTCAATGCCTGCCTGAGGTAATCGGGGTCTTCTCTCAATGAGCGAATGTCAATCAATACTAGTCATCCTCCAGGATTATCTCCATTTCAACAGACTTACCTTCGAAACTGTCATCATCAGTGTTGTATATCAGTTCTGAAGCTCGTATAGTCCTGTTGTTCTTGTGGTCGACAATGAGAACATGCCCTGTGAGAATCATCAAGGAATCACCACTGTAGTACTCGAATTGCAGAGCAGTTATTTCCATCTCATCTCGATAGAGTATGAAAAGAGGTTTGAACTCAGGATCATCTTCGGGAAGAGAGCTTCCTACATATGATTCAGAACCCAGGTCGAACTCAAGAACATCGGCATCGCTTATTATGATCTTTCCTTCTCGATCGGTCTCGACGAATTCAGCATACACCTCATTACGCATAACTCCTGAAGAAGAGTTCATGTTGTAATCGAGGTAAAGTGATCTGGAAGTGCCGTTCGAGAAAGTTGCAAAGGTTTCTCCGGTAGCAATGAATCTTTCCCAATTATTGCCTACCGCTGATAACTCCGCTTCTTCAGTTTCAACCGTCATTTCGCCTTCCTTCTCAATGTAGACATTCCCCGCCAGACTGATAAGATCGCTTGATCCCTTAATGGTATCAGCCTTTATCCTCAGCGTGGTTGAAGCAAAAAGACCGATAGCCGTTAGCAACAGAAAAACTACAGTAAGTGCTTTTCTCATTTTCGCCCTCCTATCTTATTTGGACCGTCTGTGTCCTGTTGCATTGCTTCGAGCAACTCACGAAGAAGCTTCTCATAATTCTGTGGTTTTGGCGAGTCAACTCTCTTAAGCACACAATGGAGAAACTCTACCCTTCTTTTGATTACGCTCTCAACGAGGACTTCGCCCGAGGGAGAAAGCTTGATCATATATGATCTCTTGTCCTTTACTGACCTGTGTTTTCGAATGAAATCACCGTCCATTAGCCTTCTTACAAGTCCTGTTGTAGTGCTTTTCGTTATTCCAAGGACATCGCTGATATCACTCATCCGCTTCTCACCACGGAAATACAGGATCTGCAGTACATCAAACTGTGCAGGAGTGATCGGGAAATCTCTCAGTACTTTGCGCCCTTCTCGACGAACACGGGTAGAAATAGCCCTGAGGATATGTTCAACGTTCTCTGCAATCTGGAGCTCGCTTAACTCTCTTCCCATCTTGAACCTCCTGCTGACGTATTATTTCACAGACAATTATATCATCGCCCCAGATGGAGAAACCCACGCGATGAATCCCCTGGAGCTTCACGGGCCGTGATGTATAATACTATCATGTTGTCCAGTCAGAATGCCGAAAAGCGACGTTATGCCATTGATGATGAGTATATGTCCGCGAAGTTGACTGTTGCAGGAGTTGACGAAGCAGGAAGGGGTCCTTGGGCAGGGCCGGTAGTTGCTGCTGCAGTGGTACCTGATGAATTCGACACTGAGTATGCGGACAGTAAAGTTCTCAGCTCCGTACAGCGAAATAAGCTCTTCTCGAGAATCGTGTCGACCTGCAGTGTTGGAGTTGGAATTGCTTCGCCCGAAGAGGTAGATGTCCTGAACGTTCTTAACGCGACAAGGATTGCAATAGTTAGAGCTGTCGACAATCTTGATATTGTACCCGAGAGAATACTCATTGACGGAAAACACCTGGAATTTGACAGCAGGTGCAGATGTATTGTTAGTGGCGATAGACTCGATAACACTATCGCTGCAGCATCTATAGTAGCGAAAGTTGTGAGGGACTCATACATGAGTTCACTGTCTCTTATCTTACCCGGGTTCTCTTTCTTTGCACACAAAGGTTACGGGACTTCACTTCACAGGGTCGAACTCCAGACCTCTGGTCCAACACTTTGGCACAGGTTGACTTACTCGCCGGTAAGAGAACTGATCACGTCAGAGACCATGAAAAACTGGTTATTAAAAGGCCTTTTGAGTGAAATGCGTCATGAATCAATTGTGAAAAAGATGAAGGGAGATATTGATGATGTCTGAAGACAAAGGTTTCTCCAGACTGATTGATACCATGGAGAGGCTTAGAAGTGATTCTGGATGTGAATGGGACAGGGAACAGACCCACAGCTCATTGAAGCCTTATCTTATAGAAGAAGCATACGAAGTCCTTGATGCTATTGAGAGAGCTGATGACGAGATGCTAGTTGAGGAACTGGGTGACCTGCTGCTTCAGGTGGTGTTTCATGCGCAAATCGCTTCTGAACGTGGTGCTTTTGATTCCTCAGACATTGTTAATAGATTGACAGACAAACTTGTGCGCAGGCATCCACACGTATTTGCTCAAGCTTCAGGGTATTCCTACAGGCAGTGGGAGAGAATAAAGGCAGAAGAGAAAGGAGCGACGCACAGCTCACCGGTAGGACGTATAAATCAAGCGCTTCCTGCACTAAGTCTCGCCAGGAGAACGGTTGAGAACGCTGTTGAAATGAATCTCGATGAACTGGATGAAGATGAGGTTTCTCAGGGGATTCTGAAATCAGCGGGTGAAATGTCAAGGAGCATAGAATCAGAGGATATTGAAAGGATAGAGGAGTCTATGGGAGAATTGTTGATGGAAATCGCAAGGTGTGCTGTTATGAACAAGATCGATCCGGAACGAAGGCTAAGATTGAAGGTAGAAGAGTACATGAACAAGTTAGAGAGCGCATACCGTCATAATGAAGGAAGTTCGTAAGTTAGAAGCTTTTGTTGAAACCTGAGGAGGTAATCGAATGAAGAGATTCTTTGCTTTTACATTGTGTTTTGCGCTTATCGTTCTTGCTGGAGTAGTTCATGCAACACAACAGGAGGAGAGCATCGTTGCAGTGGTGAATGATGAGGTAATCACTGTTGAGCAGTTCCTGGCGAGAGTTCTGCCCAAGTACACAGACATTTCCAGAACTATGCAGGATATCGATCCTCTCTTTGCCGAAATACTCCTTGAGAGCGAACACGGAGAGAAGCTATTTGAGGAATATGAGAGAAGGGTCCTTGAAGATATGGTTGATAGGTTACTTCTCATACAATATGCAAGAGAAATAGGTATCGGTGCCGACTGGCAGTTTATAAGGGAGCAGATAGACAAATCAATCCACGACACGCTCGAAGAGCTTGAAATATCTTATGGCGAAGCAAACGCTTACTACATGTTACGTGGCTACATTGGGGGACTTGAGACTTATGCTGACGTCGTTGTCTGGGACCTGATATACAGCGACGTCAGGAGTAAACTCCAGGCCAGAGTGATTCAGGATGTTTCGGTCTCCGACGAAGAAATTCTGCAGTACTACGAAGAAAACAGCGACAGGTTTGTGGCGGAAGCAGAGAAAGTCAGACTCAAGATCATGACATTCAGGACCTTCTCGGAAGCTTACGAAAAGTGGCGTACAGCCTCTCGTCATCCGGAGCCTATAAAGGTTTTTTCAGAATCGGAGGGAGGCTATATCGAACGGGATTTTTCTCTTGAAGATATCCGCGAGCTTAATCCTGATCTGGTGCGCCTGGTCTTCAGAGAGACTTCCGGGGAACTGGTCCAGTCAGTGGTTCCGTTTGGGGATGGTTATGCGATCATCTACATGGTAGCTTATACGCCTGCGAGAATGCTTACACTTGAAGAAGCCACCAAGGAAATTACTGCTGAAATCCTGCCACTGAAGAGACAAACTGCGTGGGAAGAATGGAAAGAGAGAGTTTTTGAGGAGTTCAAAGAGAATTCGCTCATAGAAATATACCCTGTTGGAGAGTGATTTCGATGGAAAACCTGACAGAAGAAGAAGTAATGAATGCTCTGAAAGAGGTCTATGATCCTGAGATTGGCTACGACATAGTGAGCCTTGGTCTCATCTACGGCATCGACATAGATTCGGAGAATAACGTCAAAGTGACCATGACTTTGACAACCCCAATGTGTCCCCTGGCCGGCTTCATTGTTGAGGAAGCAAGGAAGAAAGTAAAGGACCTGGAGAAGACGAACGTTGTGGATATGGAGCTCAGTTTCGACCCCCCATGGACTCCAGAGATGGTAAGCGATGAACTGAAGAAGACAATGGGATTGTGATTTGAAGGTTTCAGAACTGCTTCTGAGCTCGAGAAGAAGGCTGGAAGAATCAGGGTACGATAGTTCACTCTCCCATGTCAGGTTGCTTCTGGAGAAAGTAGCAGGAACGTCTGTACACCGTGGGACTATGCTGACAAGGACACAAGTCGCACAATACCGTGAACTCGAAGACAGGCTACTGAAAGGTGAGCCAATTGATTATGTGCTTGGAAAGAGGAGTTTTCTCGGTGTCTCACTGAAGCTGGACAACAGAGCTCTAATACCGAGAAACGAAACAGAAGAGCTCGTCGAAAGGGTCCTTCAGGAGTTCGATTGTGAAGGTCTCACATATGCAGATATTGGAACAGGATCAGGAGCGATTGCACTTGCAATTGCCCAGGCCAGGCCCGGGAGCCTGGTCTATGCCTCAGATGTTTCAGAAGCTGCCCTTTGTCTCGCAAAGGAAAACGCTTGTCTGAACAATCTTACTAATGTCAGATTCCTCAAAGGGTCCGTTCTGAATCCTTTCATGGGATTCATGAATCAGTTGGATGTGATAGTCACAAATCCACCGTATATAATGACCTGCCTGATACCTCTGCTGCCGAAAAGCGTGAGAGACTATGAACCTATGGAGGCACTGGATGGCGGGACTGATGGGCTAGCTTTCTTTAGAGACATGATGGAGCAGCTTCCTCCTGGGAAAACAGTATTCATGGAAATTGCAAGTTATAACAGGAAGGGACTGATAAAACTGGTGGAAGAGAAACGCTCAGACTACGCGGTGCAGTTTCTCTGTGATAATCTCAAGAATCTGCGTTTTGCAGTCCTTCGTCCAGCAACCCGATAACTTCAGCAGAGAAGCGCTCAAGGTTGCAGTGACAAACTGCGGACGCGATGCGATCGAGTTGTGTCTCTTCATCGTTTATGATGAGGAGTTTTCCCCCGTTCTTCACTGTCTGAATAGGAAGATCTGCAGCCGGGAACACAGACAGTGATGTTCCCATCGTGATGAACAGATCAGAACTCCGGGCATACTCCTGGGCTTTCAGCAGTGCTTCGTAAGGAAGCTGCTCGCCGAAAAAGACAATACAGGGTTTGATCAATCCCCCACAACTACACCTGGGTACACCTGCCTGCCGTACCATGTCCTCAACAACCGCTATTTGATACAATCGCGCACACTTAAGGCACCTGAATGTTGAAAGATTCCCGTGAAGCTCGATCAGATTCTCTGTGCCGGATTTCCCGTGCAATCCGTCGATATTCTGAGTGATAACCGATTTGATTAATCCAAGGTCCTTAAGCCTGGCGAGCATGAAATGGTTATCATTGGGTTCTTTATTGGCCATTGTGTGAATTCTTTGTAGTGCGACTTTGTAGTACTCTTCAGGATAGGTCATGAAGAACTCCAGTTCAAAGACTCTGGGAGACACCCTGGAGTAAAGACCGTTCGGTCCGCGGAAATCCGGAATCCCACTGGCCGTTGAAACTCCAGCGCCGGTAAGAACAGCGACACTGCTGGAAGCGCGTAGCTGCTGCAGAAAACCAACAGCAAGTTTCCGATAATCCAGTTCACTCATCAAGAGAAAATCTTACATCAGGAAACGGTATTCTGCCAGAATCAAACCAGACGAAGACGTTTTCAGCGGGCTGCTCAGACGGCTGAGGAGTTACCGAAAGGACTCGCGCACCTTCTGGCAAAATAATCCGCATGCTTGAACCTTCCGGAAGCTCAATCTCTACTTCTCCAAGTGATGTGCTCACCATCCCGTCTTCCACACTGGCAAAGCCTGAAATGACAGCAAACTCTTCGACCATAATTCTGTTAGAAGGAAGCCGGGTCACAGAGGAACGAAAATCCTCGACCATCATCATGCGTTCGAGATTCTCAGCAAAAGAGCTAACCGACTCCTGGAGGTCGTTTCTCATTTCTTCATCAGAGCGCTGAAACTGTTCAAGGAAGTCATTTATCTGTTCGGGTTTCAGAAAAAGGAGTTCCATTTCACTTGTCATTGTGACAGTACCGTCCATCTGATACTCGTAGGTGCTGTCATAAGCGAGAGTTTCCACCTTCAGTCTTCTGGAGAATGTCATGTACATGTTTATCGCCGTTATGGCCACCATAACTACCACTATCAAGATCAATATCTTGTTAAAGCTCATCTGCGCCTCCTGATATCCGTATATCTTACTAACAACAATTCTATCATATATCGATTTTCTGAAGAGGATTCTCTGCTGGTTTCACAGTCCCATAAAAGCTTACAATGCTATAATACATAGAGTCATGAGAAAAGCTTGGGGGATGAGGTTCAGAAGATGAGAATACTTAGCGGAATGCGTTCGACTGGAAAGCTTCACCTGGGGAACTATATTACACTCGAAAAATGGAAAGAGCTGCAAGATTCAGGTCACGAGTGCTACTACTTTGTTGCAGACTGGCATGCTCTTACTTCTCATAAGGAAGACGTATCGCAGTTCGAATTCTGGACAATGGACATTGTAAAGACATATGTAAGCTGTGGTCTGGATCCAGAGATCTCTGTGCTTTTTGTTCAGTCAGCGATAAAAGAGCACTCGGAGTTGTTTCTTCTGCTTTCCAATCTGGTCTCCGTTTCAAGACTTCAGCGAATGCCGACTTACAAAGAGCAGAGAAGCGAAATGTCGGGCAGGGATCTATCAAGCGCTGGATTTATGATGTATCCTTTATTGCAGTCAGCAGATGTTCTCATGTATCGTGCGAACGGTGTGCCGATCGGCGAGGACCAGCTATATCACATTGAACTGACAAGAGAGATAGCCAGACGCTTCAATTCCATGTACGGAGAAGTCTTTCCGGAGCCCGAACCAATACTCTCGAAATTCCCCAAACTCCCGGGCACCGATGGAAGAAAGATGTCCAAGAGCTATAACAACTTTGTTCTAATCGATAACAACGCTGAATATCTGTGGAAGAAACTCGCTCCCATGATGACGGATCCAGCACGTAAGCGAAGAAATGATCCTGGGGATCCGGAGAAATGTCCGGTTTGGGACTATCACAAGGCTTTCACACAGAACAAGGAAGAGCTTGAGTGGGTAGTAGAAGGATGTACACAAGCGCTGATAGGATGTCTGGAATGCAAGAAGCTGTTATTCGAGAACCTTGTGAAGAAATTGAAACCAGTCTGGGAAAAGATGAGAGAGCTCGACAACTACGAGGAGAGCCTCATGAAGATTGTCTCGGAAGGAAATAGCAAGGCGAAAGCATTCGCGGAGAGTACCATGAAGTTGGTCAGAAACGCAATGTCCATGAGGTGGTAGTTTGGGCGATTCGGGGATGGTATTTACTCTTCCGAACTTTGAGGGTCCGTTGGACCTGTTGCTTTATCTTGTCAGAAAGCATGAAGTCGATATCAGGTCTATACCGATCACAACTATTGCTGATGAGTTTCTCGATTATCTGAGCAAGATGAAATCTCTCGACATGGAAATCACTTCCGACTTCATTCTTATGGCAGCCACGCTCATGCAGATGAAATCAAAAGCACTATTGCCAGTTCTTGATGAAAAGACAGCTAGCGAGTTATCCGAAGAAGAAAACAAGCTTTATAAAGAGATAGAAGAACATGAAGTGCTCAGAGAGCTTACCAGAAGATTCAAGACCAGACTGAATGAGTCGCGTTCACAACAACATGCGAGAGCAGAGTCAACAAACACGAAGCAGAAATCAGCAGAGGACATACCTGATAAACTCATTGATGTATTCAAATCTGTCCTCAGGGAGACCGTTGACAGAAACCGTGTATACACAATCACTTCAGAGTTGCTATCTGTTGAAGAGAAAATGGAAGAGATCTCCAGAGAATACGATACGCTCGATATTCAGGAGTTCTTATGCTGCGACCGTGACAGGATGGATATAATAGTCACCTTTCTGGCCATCCTTGAGTTGATTATGCTGGGCAGATACGAGCTTGTCAGTACTGAACCGTCACCAGTGATGAAGAAGGTGAGATGATGAGCGCACATAGTCTGACCAGGAAAGCCGCGGTGGAAGCCCTCATTTTTGCTTCCAGAAATGGTATTGAGCCTTCAAAGATTGCAAGAATTCTGGAAATGAAACTCGGGCAGGTCATGATACTCGTTGATGAACTCGAGCAAGAGTATAAGGACTCATCGGATAGAGGGGTAATCCTGAAGAATGTGAATGGTCGTTTCCGCTTCTACACGCGCGGAGAACTGGAAGATTACGTGAAGCAAGTCTCCCAACGACCTGTTGCCGACATAACAGACTCACAGATGGAGGTTCTGGCAATTGTGGCTGTCAGGGGCCCCGCGACCAGAAGTGACATAGAGTTTATCAGAGGAAGGGCCTGCCAGGCTCAATTGCTGGAACTCACCAGAATGGGGCTGTTGAGGAAGAGACGATCGAAACAGCCGGGACGACCTTTCATGTACAGGGTGACTCAACGTTTCTATGATACTTTCCAGCTCAGCGATCTGGGTGAAATCATCGAAGGGCTGGAGATTCCAGAGAAAGCAAGTGAAGAAGATGAAACTTCAGCGGTTTCTGCAGTTGAACACGAGCCTGTCGAGGAGGAAGGCAGGAGAGATGATCAAGAAAGGGCTCGTGAAAGTCAACAACCAGACAGTGAGAAGCCCGTGGCAGGAGATTGAACCTGCCGGAGATACAGTGTGTATCGAAGGTGAACGGATCTTGCCAATCGGTAATGAACGTCTTGTTGTGGCGATTAACAAACCACCAGGTTATATAACAGCCATGTCAGATGATAGAAACAGACCAACAGTTGGCGATCTAATTAGAGAACACTTCCAGACGCCTCTTTTTCATGTCGGCAGATTGGACAGAGATACCGAAGGCTTGCTGATAATGACAAATGACGGACAGCTTGCACATGAAATAGCACACCCTTCTTCTTCCGTATGCAAGACATATCTGGCGAGAATTGCAGGCGCACTGCATGCACAGGAGATCAATCTTCTCAGAAGGGGAATCCTTCTCAGAGATGGATTCAGGACAGGCCCGGCAGAAGTGAGAATCCTGGAACAGACTCATGATACTTCTCTTGTTGAGATCATCATTAAAGAGGGACACAAACGGCAGGTAAGGGAGATGTTCTCATCTCTGGGAAAGCAAGTGCTGAGTCTAACAAGGACTGCGATTGGGGGGATCACAATAGATCTTGTTCCAGGTCCCGGAGATATTCGCATATTGACCAAAGAGGAAACGAGACTCCTCAGAAGAAAAAAGGGGACCTGTTAGGTCCCCGAGTGCTTCTATCCAAGGGGGGATAGGGGTTGCACTCAAAAATATTATAGGACCTTTCCATTACAGATAGATTTTCTCAGATTGAATATTTGAGCAAGTTGCTTCGGGTGAGTCTCTTCGTAAGTTACGAGTTAAGGTTAATGGTATAACGAAATGATTAGCTGTTTTCTATGAACTGCGTGATCCAAAACTGTACGATTTCCTGACCTTCAACGTGATCTCTCTATTTTCAGCCGCTTCAGCTGGAAGAATCAGCATAACAGGATTGTTGTCGATCAATGCACTGCAAAGGACTTTCTTTCCGTCGAGAGGACTCGAGTGGACCAAAACAGCCTTAATTCCGACTTCTGATAATTCAACATCTTCGGGTCGGAAGACCATGTCCCCAAGAGTATTTGTCCCATGAGGTGACATGAGTTCAAGGGTTTCAGCAGAACCAGGATTATCGTAGATTTCTCTGGGGGTGCCGCTTCTTATGAAGGCTCCACTGGTCATAATATATAACCTGTCTGTTATTGACATGGCGTCTTCGGGATCATTCAGGATTATGAGTACGGACCTGCCAATATGCAGAAGGAGCTTCTTCACCATCACACGTAACTCACCACGAATCTTCCTATCCAGTCTCTCAAATGGTTCGTCCATAAGGATCAAGCTATACTCACGAAGAGTCTCTCTTCCAATTGCAGTTAGTTTTCTTATTCCGGCAGGAAGTTGAGAAGGTCTGAGATCAAGATACTCATACAGCCCATCCAATTCGTGCGCCTTCTTTCTTGCTTTTTCGTCAACCAGTCGGTCTTTCCTGATCTTCAAGGGAAACGCAACATTATTGTAAGTATTGAAATGTGGGAAGAGAGCCTCATCCTGGAAGATAAAGGCGATCCTTCTTTCAGATGGAGGAGAATCAGTCATATCCGTACCTTCGATCAATATCCTTCCTTTGACGGGTTCATGGAGTCCCGCTATCATTCTTAGCAGTAATGTTTTGCCACACCCTGAAGGCCCCAGGATACCTGTGATACTGCGTTCGGGGATCTCCAGATTGACTGGTCCCAGGTTGAATCCACCGATCTTTCCTGCCAGGGATTGGACTTCTAGTGCGACCATTCTGCACCACCTCCACAGGCGGTCAAAGAACAGAAAGCACTTCAGATATACTCTTTAGAAGATCTTCAGAATCTTCTACACCCAGCGAAAGTCTCACGCCCGAAGAAGAAATCCCCGCTTCTGTGAGATCATCTCTGGCAGATGACGAATGGGAAGTCAGAGACGGCATGGTCACCAAAGATTCGACTCCTCCGAGACTGGTAGCTTCAGTAAGTAACTTCGCTGACCTGATGAACTTCATGGCATCTTCTTCTCTAAAGAATTCCAGGTAGATCATCCCGCCGTAACCAGGACAGTTCCTGTAGCATGCAGGCAGATCTTTCACTAATGAAGGGTGCTGAACGCACTTTATTACCGGGCTGGATGAGAGAAATCGTGCAATCACTTCTCCGTTTGTGTTGTGAGCCTGCATACGTAAACCAAGGGTCTTTGCTCCTCTCATGACCAGAAAGGCGTCTGCAGGATTTCCATTTGAGCCGATCATTGTCATCATCGATCTAACTCTTTCGTATACAGCCTGATCGTTTGTGCAAGCATATCCTGCAACGACATCGGAGTGACCGTTTATGTACTTACTCAGACTGTGGACCTCAATATGTGCACCATGGTCAAGTGCCGTGAAGTTATACGGAGAAAGGAATGTGTTATCCACAACAAGCAAAATGTTATGTGATTCCGCAATTGTTGCTATCTTCTCAATATCAACAAGCTGTGAGGAAGGATTGGTCAATGTTTCTGTGTAGATGATACGGGTTGTGTGATCGATCAGGGAAGTAATCCTGTCAATACTCGAAGGTGTGAACGAGTCCATTCTAATTCCTGCGTGGCGGAACTCGTCGAGCAGCGCACTGGTCCCTCCATAGATCGGTCTGCAGAACAGGATAGAGTCTTCCTTCTTGAGAAAAGACCCAAGTACTGCTGAAATCGCTCCCATGCCAGAAGAGAAGAACACACCAAACGAGGCGTTGCAAAGAGCATTCAGCTTCTCTACTAGTGCGCCTATCGTGGGATTACCCAACCTGGTGTAGACGTTGTTGACGTTATCTGGAGAGGAGTATTTCTCATCGTTCATCAGGAAATTCGATGTCTGGAAGACTGGAACGGTCACCGCGTCAGCAAAACGATTGGAACTCTCTCCTGCGTGTACCGCTTCTGTATTGAATCCTCGACTTCTCTTCACCGAACTCACCTCTTCACTCTAGAGAAGGGAATCAATGGGCACGGTCCTGCCTGTTTTCGAAGAAAGCAATGAAGCTTCGATCACAGCAAGATCCTTCAACGCAGAGCGGGGACTACCGAGCAGATTCTTTGCCCCAAGGAGCGTTTCGTAGAAGTCAGCAAACTCCTTCTTGTAGGTATTCTCTGGTGGAACACTGTAGGATTCTTCGTGTTCACCTTTCATCACAGTCACTGCAGAGTCACCAATCAAGATGCAGCCATCCGGGCCGATGACCTTCACCACCGTTTCACAGGGATGGAGAGCATACGAGACACTATAAGAGACAAGTGATGAACTCTTCGTCGTCATGATACAGGCCATGGTATCTTCTGCCCCTAGATAGTCCGATCTCATCTGAGCAAATGCAGAAACAGAGTCTATGTCGCCAACAAGAGTTCTTATTGCTGCTATATGATGTACTCCACCATCGGACAGATAACCACCGACATGAGACGGATCTTTTCTCCAGGGTGTGCTTACATACTCATTACTGCGCGACATATTGACCCATGACTGCCAGGTGGCGAAACACGGTTGGCCCACAGCACCGCTTTGAAGGACTTCTGAAGCCCTTTTGAATCGAGCTGCATGCCTTAGATTCTCTGCGATATAGACCACTTTGTCAGATCCTTCTGCGAGCTCTACGATCTTCTTACCTTCAGCAGTGTTTATGCTGATGGGCTTCTCACAGATTACATCAATTCCAGCAGCTATTGATTTTGATATAAACTCAAAGTTCAGTTCCGGTGCAAGAGAGATATCAACAGCGTCTATTTCTCCCGAATACAGCATTTTCTCGAAATCGTTATAGATCTTTGGGGATGATGTGATAGTCTCTGCCAGGGCTTCCGCTTTGGTCTGCGTACGGTTGTAAAGGGCAGTAACGCAGAACAGATCTTGCAATTCTCGCAGGGCAGGTAGATGGAGTTTTCTGGTTGCTATACCACATCCTGCAATTCCCAATCGAATTTGCTTCATAGTTTTTCTCTCCCTTCAACCAGAAGAGGTAAATCGAGTATTCTTGCTTTTCCGTCCGGTCTGACCAGAAAAACCCGTGCGGTTATTCCGAAACGTTCGTAGTAATTGTTCTTGATGTCTTCACTCACAGCGTCTACTTCATCGGTTTCACACACAGCAAGCACGGAACCTCCAAATCCCCCACCCATCATTCTGCACCCCGTAACGGAAGGCTTTTCTCTGAGTAGACTGACAATGTAATCAACTTCATCACAGGATACCTCATAATCGTATGCCAGAGATTCATGAGATTGCAGCAAAAAGCGACCAAGGTTCTCGAAATTCGAGGATTTCAAAGATCTCACTGAATCGAGTACTCTCTCATTTTCAGTGATTATGTGCATTGCACGCCGGTAGTACTCTGGTTTCAAGTTCTTCCTTGCTGAAAGCAGTTCAGAGATTGTCAGATCTCTGTAACTTGTCTTTCCCAATTCTCTCAGGGCGAAGCTTGCTTCTTCCCTTCTCTTGTTATATTCTCCTGAAGATAGTGAGTGACGAACACCGGAATCAATCACCATAAAAGCATAATCTCCGAGATCAAGTGGCACGTAATCGTGATGCATACTCTGAGTGTCCAGAAAGATTGCATGTCTCTCTTTCCCCATGACTGCAGCAAATTGATCCATTACACCGCACTTGACTCCAACGAAATCATTCTCAGCTCGCCTGGCAAGAATGTACTTCTCTTCCTCACTCAGTCCAAGCTTCAAGAGCTCATCCATTGCAATCAGCACAGCAACTTCCAGCGCAGCGGAGCTCGATAACCCTGATCCTTGAGGCACTGTTGAGATGATCCTGACTTCCATACCAGGAAGAAGAACAGCCTTCTCTTCTTTCAGAACCCAGCAAATGCCCTTTACGTAATCACACCAGTTGTTCGAGCGAGAAATCGTTTGAGAATCAAACTCACAAGTCCCCTCTTCTTCGGAGAAGACTCTTATGGAACTACCCTGTCTTTCACTTACGGTTGCCTGAACATATCTGTCGACTGTTACCGGAAGTACATAACCATCATTGTAGTCAGTATGCTCGCCTATTATGTTTATCCTGCCGGGAGCAAGAGCGTGTATAGATTTTCTGGTCACGTGTAATCCCCCCATTTCGCTAATCATCATCAGAATAGCATCTTTGAGAAGAAAAACAAAGAGGGCCAACCAGTGGCCCTTTGCATAGTCTTGTACCGGTATGCTCTAGTGTATACCCAGCAGGCTGTCTATCTTCTGTTTGTCAAATCCAACAATAACGTTGCTTCCTACAAGTGTAACCGGTACTCCCATCTGTCCGCTCTTTCTGTAGAGTTCTTCAGCTTTTGACGGGTCCTTGCTAACGTCCACTTCCTTGAAGCTAACGTTTGCAGCTTTGAGATACGATTTTAGTTTTCTACACCAGGAACAAGACGGACTAGTATACACAACCACTTTATCAGTCATCATTCTCCCTCCTTATACCCTCGGGGGGTATATATGACATAATTATACAGCATCCTTTTCGATCAATCAACAGGGATTATGAAACAGAGAATCTTCTACAATAGCCCTGGAAAGCAATCACAGCTCTATCAGAACAATCTCTGGCGGAGCCATGAACCTGAAGTTTAACCAGGCACCAATACCATTGGTCACATAGATCATCGAGCCATCGTCTTTATTGTAAAGTCCTTTGACGAATCCAAGTCTCTCACCAAATAGCCACTCCGAAATATATGGGATATAGAACTGTGTGCCGTGAGTATGGCCAGCAAGGTAAATGATCGGTAACGGACCTGAATAACGACCGCTTGCATGAGCATAATGCTGCATAACAATCACATCATTATCACTGTCATCTATCCAGAACTTCCGGTTCAAAGGCATTCCTACAAGCTTTACCGAGTTTCCGTCTTTGTTCAGGATTGCTGTTTCCCCGTCTAAAAGCGTAACGCCTGAGTCATGGTATATGTCGTTCAGCCTCGACCTTATGTTGTAATCCCAGTTTCCCATTACAGCATAGACTGGAGCGATACTTGCCAGCTCTGTGAAGAAGAGCTCCAGATCTTCGTACGCAAGACCGGGTTTTCCCACATCGCCTCCAAATAGAATGAAGTCGGGGTCGAGATCTTCAATCCTGCCTATCAGGATTCTGTGATACCAGAACATGCTTCTCATGTGAAGGTCAGAGAAAAACACGATACGGATGTCCTTACCGCTTCTAAGATCAATGGATGTCACATGTAAAGAATACGGCTCAAGGAGAAAAGAATACGAGATGAGCCCAATCAGAAAAAGCACAAGAATCAGAAGGACATTTCTCACAAACTGTTCAGCCTTTCAGTGTCTGTCAGTCAGGGGTATAATCTGTTTGGTATGCACTTCTCACTGTGTAGATTATACTGCATGCGCGGAGGACAGAATGAATCTCAATGAGAAGAAGCTCTTTGTAATGGACATGGATGGGACTTTTTATCTTGGTCACAGACTCCTGCTTGGAGCGCTTGAGGTTTCACGAATGCTGCATGCCAGGGGTAAACATCTGGTGTTTCTTACCAACAACTCCTCGGAGACGCCACAGTATTACACTGACAAGCTCGTACGATTGGGAGTTAAGAGAAAACACTTTGAAGTCTACACTTCCGGTGAAGCAACAATTTCCTTCTTGAAGAGTAATTACCCGGGGTCAAGGGTTTTTCTGCTGGCAGTACCATCTGTGAGGGTAATGTTTGAAGATGCAGGCGTGTGCCTGAGTGAAGATGATCCGAATGTTGCGGTTATCACTTATGATAAAACCATAGACTTTGATAAGCTAACACGTTTCTGCGGTCTCGTGAGAGACGGTGTCACTTACATAGCGTCGCACCCGGACATCAACTGCCCAACCGAAGATGGTCCTATACCTGACGTCGGGAGTTTCATGGAGCTGATAAAGGCTTCGACAGGACGAAGAGCCGACCATATCGTTGGAAAGCCAAACCCTGAAATCCTTAAAATGCTTATGAAGGACTATGGAGTTCGTGAAGAAGAAACAGTGATGATTGGTGACAGGATATACACTGATATGGAATGTGCGAGAAAAGCGGGTGTCGAGAGTATTCTGGTCCTTTCGGGTGAAACCACCAGTGCGATGGTGCCCGAAGATCATGATTACCTCGTTATCGATGACATAAGTTCACTTGTGTCAAAAATATAGATCGAAGAGATTCGTAGCGCATGTAACACCAGAAGTCTGCAACAAACACTTCCAGAAGCTCAGACTCGTTGAGAGTGGGCAGGACACGTGTTCTGCCATGGCTTTCATAGTATAATGAATTAAGATTTGGAGGTGATTTGGTATGTGGATTCTTTGGGTAATAATAGCGGTTGTTGTTATCTTACTGTTATGGCTTATTTCAGTCTACAATGCGCTTGTGAGAATCAGGAAAAGGGTTGACAATGCATGGGCACAGATAGATGTGCAGTTGAAGCGAAGACATGATCTGGTTCCCAACCTCGTATCCGCTGTCAAGGGTTACATGAAGTTCGAACAAGAGACACTCGACAAAGTTATCAAAGCACGTGCCGCCGCAGTATCCGCGAAGGGTATGGACGAAAGAATTCAAGCTGAACAGGAACTTGGAGGGGGTTTGGGGAGGTTGCTCGCAGTAGTTGAAAACTACCCTGACCTGAAGGCGAACCAGAACGTGCAACAGCTCATGGAAGAGCTGACAACTACGGAGAATAAGATCTCCTACGCGAGACAATTCTACAATGATACCGCAACGCGTTTCAACACCAAGATCGAGGTCTTTCCCAACAATGTCGTCACGGGGATGTTTGGCGGGAAATTTGATTCCGTGCCGCTCTTTGAAATCGTCGAAGCATCACAGCGCGAAGCCCCGAAAGTCGATCTGTCGTTTTAAGTTGCCATGGGTTTCACAGTTGATTTTCATGCAGAGGAAGAGAAGAATGTTAGAAAGACTTTCTTTCTCATGTTCATCTTCCTTCTGATCATGGCCTTGTTCGGGTTAATCATTGATATTGTATTTGCGCTTTTTCCGATTTTCACCATCGTTCTTCTGGTTGTGGCACTGATACAGGTTTTGATTTCTCTGAAGAGAGGAAAGCAGGTTGTACTGCGGTCTTTGCAGGCACGGCCTTTGAACGCAGAAGATTTCGATGAGAAGCAGTTGAAAAACATAGTTGACGAACTTGCAATCGCTTCAGGGATGGCTGTGCCACCTGAAGTGTACGTAATTGACAACGACAAGGTCTTGAACGCCTTTGCCACAGGATCCAATCGGGAGAACTCTGTTGTCTGTGTTACTACAGGTCTTCTGAAGACATTGAATCGAGAGGAGACATCCGGGGTTATTGCCCATGAACTCAGCCATATCATAAACAGGGATGTATTGCTTATGACAGTGATTTCTTCACTTCTGGGTGCTGTGGTCATTTTGAAGATCTTTGCTTTGAGAGGTTTGTTCTCTTACCTCCGATTTGGCGCTTATCGCAGCGTTGCAGGTCGAAGAAGAAGTAGTAAGGGTAGTAAGGGTGGTGATAAGTCTGCCCTGGCAATAATAGTTTTTTTGGCTGCCGTTGCTGCACTTGGAACGCTTTTCTCTTTTGTCGGAAGGTTGACACTTCTGGCGGTTTCACGAACGAGGGAGTACTTCGCGGATTCCAGAGCAGTTGAGCTGACAAGGAATCCTTACGGGCTATCGAGTGCTTTGAGGAAGATCTGGAGCGGTTCAGAGAAGATGACAAATGCTTCAGTAGCTACGGCACATCTATTTGTTTCGGACCCTTTGAAGAGGAAGATCAATAACCGAACCTCGTTCATTTCGAATCTTTTCAGTACTCATCCACCGATTCACTCGCGCATTGCGATTCTCGAAAATCGTTCCGAAGAAGATGTGAAAAACGAGCTATTTGCTTTGAATAAATGATCTCAAGACTAATAGCACTGATGAATTCACACATCTGTATGAAATGAT
>DLVL01000008.1 GCA_003444085.1 Kosmotogaceae bacterium
ATTGATCATCCATCTGTAGGAAAGGCTCTTTCTCGCGGAGTTCACCCGGAAAAGGATCAGTCTTATGCATTGGCCAGGCTCGAACGAGAGAAACTGAACAGGTTGATCCTGCCCAATGGAGAGTTCACAAAAGATCAAATCAGAGAAAGAGCAGAGGAACTTGGACTGCCGGTTCACGACAAGAAGGATAGCCAGGAACTGTGCTTCATCCCAGACAACGATTATCGACGCTTTCTAGACGAAGCTGGCATCAGAAGTATTCCTGGCAAGATCATCGATCTGTATGGAAATGCTCTTGGTGAACACAAGGGACTTCCTTTCTACACAGTTGGTCAGCGTCGCGGACTTGGCATAACAGCTAAAGAAAGACTCTATGTACTGAGGCTCGATTACAGAAACAATTCAATCGTAGTTGGACCCGTTTCGGAAACATATAGTACAACACTTACAGCCACGAACCTAAACTGGCTGGTAAATGACACTGGCAAAGATTTCAGGTGTGAGTGCATGATTAGAAGCACCATGAAGCCTGTTCCTGCTCGGATTTACGTTCAGGATGCAACAGCAAAGCTTCATTTCGAAGAGCGGGTCCAGTTTGTTACTCCAGGTCAGCTTGCTGTGTTCTTTGACAGGGACATAGTGATAGGAAGTGGGTTCATAACATGATTTCTATTTTCAGAAAGTCCTGCTATCAGTTTGTGGTTTCTTGAGTTCTTGGAAGATCTGGATGCCTGATTATCAAGCTTATCACTGCACCAAGAGTACTCAGAATGGCAGAAATGAGATAAGCGCTGCTGTAGCCACCTGTGATATCTCTTGTCATTCCACCAAATAGTGGCCCCAGAATTCCTCCAACACCCCATGCTGTTATCATCAGTCCATAGTTAACACCCAGGTTCTTCATCCCGTAATAGTCAGCAGTTATTGCCGGAAATAGCGAGAGCATTCCACCGAATGTAAACCCTACAAGGCTCTTTCCAATAAGCAGAGCCAGGGGACTGGTCAACGCGCTGAAGGAGAAAAAGACTGCAGCCTGGATAACAAACATTGTAAACAGCGTTGCAGTTCGGCCTATGTAATCGGATATGGTACCCCATGTTATCCTTCCCAGGAAATTGAACAACGCATAGACCACAACAAGTATGAATGAATTCGAGATATTGGCCTGCTCCAAACCAATCTTGGACATCTGACCGATGATCTGAAGACCTGCAAACGTTCCAAAAAAGAAGAGTATCCATAACAGGTAGAACTGATGGGTTTTCAGCATCTCGTTGTAATCTCTCTCTTCTTTGGCGACCGGATGGAGTCTTTTCGGCTTCTTCCTCAGTCTTATTTTCTCAAACCCCTGAGGGGGATTTACGATGAAGAAGGATAAGGTGAAGACAGTCGTAAAGAACAAAGCCCCCAGGATTATAAACGCCGTTGATAGCCCGGTCGCTTCCACCAGAAAACTGGTGAGAGGAGCAATATAGGCTGGAGCAAGACCAAAGCCACTAACAACAATCCCAGAAATGTAACCTCGATGATCAGGATGAAACCATTTTACAGCTGCTGGAGTCGGAGACGCATATCCAAATCCCATTGCCAGGCCGAAAACAAGACCAAAGAACACGACCAATCCACCCACTGTCAGATTGAACGCCGAGAATATAAAACCAGCCCCGGCAAGAACTGAAGCCACCAGCAAAACCTGCCTTGGGCCCAGTCTATCTTGAAGCCTTCCTGCAGGAACCATCGTAAGTGCAAAAACCGCCGAAGCTATCATGTAGGGGATCTGAGTCTGTGTTGCTGTCCAGTTCAGGTCATCAATCAATGCTGCTGAAATAACACCCCAGGAATACAGAACACCCAGGGACAGGTTTACTCCGAGACCACTAAAGACAACCAGCCATGCTCTTCTTGAGATAGACACAATCTCACATCCCGATTAGAGGTTAACCCAACTATATCAAAATCGGACCTGAGATGAATTCTAATTAAGACTTCTCGTGTATCCCTTTTCCTGAAAGAATTCCTGGCTTTTCTCTGAACTGAAGACAAACCGGATTTGACTCAACACTATATTCATTGTTAATATATATCATCAGAACTATACGGGGTTGAATGCTGTGAATGAAAGACATCTCTTTGTGAAATTCCCTCGAATGTGGCATCATGCAATGATCCTTCTGTTGCTAATGGACAAGCCCTCACACGGGTACGAGCTTTTTGAACGTATGTCGGAGTTTGGGTGCAAGGTCACGGGAACAGGACCGAAGGGTAATCTTTACAGGTTCCTTCAAGAGCTCGAAGAGCAGAACCTGATCTCTTGCTCGTGGGAGCATTCAGGAAATGGTCCGGGCAGAAAGATCTACTACATAACACCGACAGGAATCCGAAAGATCAAAATACTGCAGAATGATTTCAGAAGAATCCAATCCAGAATCGAGCATTTTATGCACAGGTCAGAAGACCTCATTGAAGAAAGAGTTACAGAGCAAAAGCTTCGTTAGTTTCATTCTCTGTGCTCTCATAATCATCTGACACCGACACCGGTTTTCCCGCTTTCTCTCTCAGCATATTCTGTGAGGTGCGGATTTTTGTCTTCTGAAAGACCTGGCCGCTTGTAATCTTCTTTCATGTATTGGGCTACTGCATCGGGAAGCAGCTTTATACCTTGTTCTATTTGATCCTTGCTTGGAGAGACGAAACTCAACCTCAGGTATCTCTTCGCACCATCTCCAAAGAACGAGAAAGTGCCAGGCATAACGATGACACCTTTTCTTTCGGCAATTGATACGATGCGCCTTGTGTCAAATCCTTCAGGAAACTCTAACCAGAAGAAATACCCACCGTCAGGAGCTTCGTATTTGATGAATGTCGGGAGATACTGGTTGCAAGCCCGTTCCATTCGCCTTCGTTTATCGCCATAAAC
>DLVL01000092.1:0-17886 GCA_003444085.1 Kosmotogaceae bacterium
ACAGAAGAGCAGTATCAGCTCTTCATATACTACCTTCCAGATTTTCCGAAAGAGAACATAATTGTGGAGCCCGTGGGCAGAAATACAGCTCCTGCGATTGCAGTCGGAAGTCTGAAATTCGATGACGACGACGTTATGGTGGTTCTACCGTCTGATCATGTGATAAAGAACATTGAAGAATTTCACAAGACACTTAGAACAGCGATAAATGAAGCACGAAAGGAAGATGTTCTGATCACCATTGGAATCACTCCCTCCTATCCGCACACAGGTTACGGATACCTGGAAAGAGGAGAGAAGTGGAGTCAGAAATCCAACAGCTACAAGGTCAGGAGATTTCACGAAAAACCGGACTTTGAGCAGGCTCAGGCATACTTCAAGACTGGTGGATACTACTGGAATTCCGGGATGTTCGTGTGGAGGAAGAAGGTCTTTGAACAGGCTCTTGCAGTGAACCTGACATCTGTCTACAAGTGCATACTACAGATCGAAGAAGATCCCGAATCCCTCAAGACTGTGTATGAGAAGATGCCAAGCGTATCGATCGATTACGGGGTCATGGAAAAGGCAGATAACGTTGTGGTGATTCCGGCAAGTTTCTACTGGAATGATATAGGAAGCTGGGATTCGGTCTATGACCTTGAAGATAAAGACAAGCACGGGAATGTGGTGAAAGGAAAGTTTATACTGAATCAGGTCAGAAATTCCTTGCTGATTAACGTAACGGACCGTGTATTGGGCCTATCAATGCTCGAAAATGTCATTGTTATATCTTCGGACAACGGTACGCTGATTTGTGCCCGTGGAGAATCTCAAACTACGAAAGAAATCGTCAGAGACTTGGGGTTGATGGGATGAACAAGAGTGTCGATCAAATGATTGCGGGAATGAAAGATGAAATCATCGATGCAGTAAGAGGGGCTTTGAAGAGCAGGTCTGTTGAGTCTGAACCTGTTGAAGGAGGTCCTTTCGGCAAAGGAGTGAAAGAGGCACTTGAGTACGTCGTCGAATTGGGCTGCAAACTCGGTTTTGAAACTAAGAACGTGGAAGGATATGCCGGACATATTCAATTCGGCGAGAGTGGTGATATATTTGCAATCCTTGGGCATGTTGACGTTGTTCCCGAAGGGAGCGGCTGGTCTGTCCCTCCTTTCGAAGGACATATGAAAGACGGGAGAATCTATGGAAGAGGCGCAATTGACAACAAAGGACCGGTTATTGCTGCCCTTTACGCTATGAAAGCTGTCAGAGATGCCGGTATCGTGCCCAAAAAGAGAGTAAGGCTGATTGTCGGGACCAACGAAGAATCGGGGTGGAAGGGAATATCCCGTTACCTTCAGGTTGAAGAAATGCCCGAATCTGGTGTAACACCAGATGCTTGCTTTCCAATGATCTTCGCTGAGAAAGGCATTGTGAATTACGTGATTTCTACCCCGATAACAGGGTCAGATCTTGATGAGAGTTCGATCATCTGGGTGAAAGGCGGAGATGCAGCGAATATGGTTCCTGCAGACGCAGAAGTAGAGCTTGCTTTTTCACAGGAAGAGGTTAAGGAAATGGTGAGCAGTTTCTCTGCTGCGAATGAGACGACGCTTAGTGTAGATAACGGTAACTCTGGAACGAAAGTGCTATTTAAGGGGAAATCTGCTCATGGCTCCAAACCTGAAAAGGGAGTCAACGCCATATCCGCCATGGTCGATTTCTTGTGCGAGATCCCTTCGGTGAAAGGGAAATGCAGAGTCTACCTCGAAGCGATAAGAGAGAAACTCGGATACGAGAATGAAGGAGTATCCCTTGGGGTATCAGGAACCGACCGGTTGTCCGGGAAGCTAACGGTGAATCTGGGGAAGATCTCGCTGGAACCAGGCAGTGCCAGTGTTGAGATCAATATCCGCTACCCAGTGATGTTCAATGAGTCCATGATCTTCACCCAGCTAGAGGAGTCGTTCAGGGGATTTGAGGTGACAAGAAGGAACCACAAGGAACCCCTGTTTGTGTCTCCAGATAGTGAACTCGTGAAGCTATTGCAGGAAGTCTATCAGGAGATGACGGGTCAGCAGGGTGATCCTATCGCTATCGGAGGAGGGACTTACGCCAGAGCGATCAAGAATGCCGTGGCATTTGGACCACTTCTGCCAGGGAGGCCAGAAGTCGAACATCAGCCTGACGAGTACATAGCAATTGAAGATCTCATGTTGCTTGCCAGGATTTATGCTCAGTTGATATTCAGGGTTGTCTCCTGATCAGTCGACGATATTCTTCAGCCACTTTTTTGATCTCATGCGCTGACGTCCCAGGAGACCTTTAATTACTTCCTCAGGGAGCATTGCGATATAGACCAGCAGGACCGGCCAGTTGAGTACAAGACCGGTCGTTGCCACAAGTGGAACGCCAATACACCACAAACACAGGAGTTCAAGTAGCATTGCCGCCCTGGTATCGCCACCGCTTCTCAGTATTCCCACTATGGTTATCGCATTGAAAAGCTTCAGTGGCAGGGCTATCCCCAGCACCAGCATCACATTCACCGCTGTGTTTCTGATTACCACATCTACATTGTAAAGATTTACAAGAACCCTCGACATAACGATTATCAACATTCCAGCAAGAATTGATATGAAGAAAGACAGTCTCAGGATCCTGCGGGCGCTTTCTTCTGCTTGTGTGAAAGCATTGTTTCCCAGCTCTGTGCCTACCATTACCACGGTAGAAGATGCCAGTCCTCCAAAGAAGACGAATCCCAGTGATTCCATGGTACTGACGATATTCCTGGTCGCCAGGGCATCAGTTCCCATTCGTGCAAGCACGACAGCGTACATCGTTATGCCAATGCTCCAGAACGTCTCATTAGCAATAACGGGTAGTGCGTATTTCATTATTCGCTTGAAGAAAGTCAGATCGAACCCGACAATACTGCCCAGAGAAAGGCGCACGGGAGTTTTCTTTCGAGCAATAACGAAAATGTAGAGTGCCATTTCGAAAGCCCTGGAGAGAAGCGTCGCAATAGCTGCACCCAGGACACCCAGCTCGGGAAACGGTCCGAGTCCGAATACCAGGGCAACTGTCCCGACAGTATTTACAGTCAAAGCACCGGCACTCATCAGCATCGGAATCTTAGCTTTTTCAACCGTTCTCAGTGCCATGGCGATGACGAAAGAGAAGGACGACATGAAAGCCGTCGGTGCGATTACCCTGGCATAAACTGTTCCGACCTCAATAACCCGGTGATCTGTAGTGAACACTGAAAGAACCCTACCAGGGAAGAAGAAGAGCAATACAAAAAACAGCGTCCCTATGGCCAGTGTGATCTTTACAATGTGCCCCAGAGTCTTCTCGATATTAACGAGATCTCTTTTCCCCCAGTATTGCGAGACAAAGATAGAAGCACCACCAGCAGCGCCAAAGGTCGTGATCATCAGTATGAACATGAGTTGAGTAATCAGCCCGACGGCAGCTATCGGTACAGCACCAAGCTGACCGATCACAAGGTTATCGACCAGATTCAAGCTCATCACGATAATGTTCTGAAGGGTAATCGGTACTGCAATTGCTGCAACTCTCTTATAGAAAGAGCTCAAGAAAGTCCTCGTGATTATCTCTCGGCAGAGAGAATGTTTGGAAATGACATATATAATGTAACATGTGGAGGGGTGAGCGAATTGCTACCGTACATCGAGAGAATCATACAGTTAGCTGCAGCACTAGCTGCAGGATCGCTTATTGGTGTTACCAGAGAACGTATTCAGAAGCCAGCGGGGTTGAGAACCCACTCGCTCATTTGCATTGGTGCTGCCTTTATTACACAGCTTTCCATTCATGCTTTTTCTGGTCCTGACGGCGGAGATCCCGGACGAGTTGCAGCACAAATTGTTTCAGGAATAGGCTTCTTGGGTGCAGGGACAATTCTGAAGAAGGGTTTTTCAGTTAAGGGACTGACAACAGCGGCAACACTCTGGGTTACTGCTGCAGTCGGTATGGGCTTCGGTTCGTCTGAGTACTTCCTTGCAGGATCATTGACAGCCTTTGTCCTGCTAATAGTCCTTTTCCTGAAGAGAATAGACTTCTTGCAGGCCAAATCCAGGGAGAAGCAGCTGATTATCGAAGCCAGAAACGATCTCGAAATCCTTTCGAACATTTCTCAACAATTGAAGGACAAGAAAATTGCCGTGCAATCGATCGAGATCGAGACGGATCTCGATGAAGCAACTATCTATGTTGATTTTCCGGTCAGTCAGCTGAAGAACGTTCAGTCGATTCTTGCTGATTTCTTGAAACTCCCGGGCATACACTCCGTTGACATTGTGTAGATGTATCAGTTGTCCCTAACGAGTTTTGTCAAAAAGACAATGAGTGCAATCAGCCCAAGAAGGGGCAGAAATACTATGGCCAGCCCAAGAAAGACGAAGAATATCACAAAGAGCAATCCAATCCCGGCGAAGACCCGGCCGATCATCGGGAATGCTCTCAGTGCTACCAGGAGCAGGAAAATCGCACCAAGCACAGCCAGAAACTCCAACATTGCCCTCACCTCAGATAGCTTACGTCTTCTCGACAAGTCTAGCATATATCGAAATACCATATGTGAGGTATCGTCGGGATGCTAGAATTGTTGATACGAACTGAGAGGTGATCTGGTTGGCAAAGCTGAGCAGGAAGATCACCATCCAGTACCTGGCTTTCGTACTGTGTGTTGTGGTTGCCCTGGTGATAGCTGTCTGGTTGACATTGCTGAGGGCTTCTTCACAAGAATACGCGTTGCATCTCGGTACTAAGAAAACGGAGGCCGTACGATGGTTTGCAGAGATCCGACGTGAATTAGGGGTTGCCACGGAAGCTTACTTTGAGAGCGGCGAACGCCCTGTTTACCCCCATGTGTTTGTAAGCATTCATGATGGTGTCATCACAGCAGTCAAGGATGAGTTCATGCTTGATTCTGCTACGGCCAACTTCATGCTTGAGAGAGGCGACGGGTTCTTCATTATAGACAGAAATCTTGTGTATCAAAGGATCATTCATCACGAGGATTCAATAGTAATTGCTGGCAGGATTGTTGATAAGGAAGAGATAGAAATCCTGAGCGGTTTGCTTGGACGTGATGCTCTGGTATTCCTCAAGTACGAGGATTTCTTTGTTATCCCTCAGGAATTCCTAGAAACAAACATCTACGTTCGATCAATTATTGAACAGGCAGAAGAAGAAGCACTTCCTTTTTCAGTGAGCGATGCCCGAGGATTTTTATCCCCCTTCATGTCGAGCAGAATTTACCTGGTGGACAGAGTAACCCTGGGAAACGCTGATCTATACGTTCTTCAGTCACAGGGTCTTCTCGTGCTCTTGCAGAACAGGTTTATTCCATTCGTAATCGTTATCATAGGAGGAGTATTCCTCTTTTCATTCTTACTGTCGACCTCTCTTAACTCGTATATCTCCAGGGCGTTAAATTCGATACTCAGCGGATTTGAGTCAATCAAGAACGGCTCATTCAAGAGAGTTCGTCTGAAATCAACCGACGAACTCGGAGAGATCTCCAACGAACTCAACAATACCATGGGATTCATCGAACAGACTCTCGCAAAGCTGAGCAAGTCAAATGAAGCCATGAAGAAGCTTTCTCTCGAAGCCCGGCAGGCAAACATGATGAAAACGGAGTTTCTGGCAAACATGTCGCATGAAATGAGAACGCCGATGAACGCTATCCTGGGCTTCACAGAGCTACTAATGGAAGAAGAAAAAGATGAAAAAAAGAAGAAGCAGATGGAGTTGATATACAAAAGCGGGGAACATCTTCTTGGCCTGATAAATGATGCTCTTGATTTTTCCAAGATCGAGTCAGGACACATGGAGATTCTAGAAAGAACGTACAGGGTGAAAGACGTTGTCGATGAAATCGTTCAGATTCACGGCCCAATGGCTCGAAAAAAAGGAGTGCATCTAACTTATGGTCTTGCTGAAGATGTGCCCCTCTACCTTTTGGGAGATGATTTCAGGATAAGACAAATTCTCACGAACCTGGTATCAAATAGCCTGAAGTTCACTCTGAGAGGTTATGTAAGTATTCTTGTTCAGAAGAAAGGAGACAGTGTCCACTATATAGTTCAGGACACTGGGACAGGAATGGAGGAAGCAGATATTGAACGAGCCTTTGAACCTTTCGTTCAACTTGATTCGAAAACGACTCGTTCTCAATCCGGAACAGGGCTTGGTCTGGCCATAACGAAAAGGCTCACTGAAATGATGAAAGGGGAACTCGACTTTCAAAGTATCAGAGGCGAAGGTACAAGGGTAATTGTAAAACTCCCTTTGAAAACGCCAAACGAGGAAGAGGTCAGAAAGTACAGACTTTCCCGCAGGCGCAAACTATTCTCCGTGCTTATTGCTACCAAGGACAGTGTATTCAAAAGGGTGATAAGGGAGGCGCTCGTCAGGAGGAAGATTCTTTACGGTGTTGCAGGATCGCCCGAAGAAGCTTTTGAGATAATTCGGGCTGGCTATTACACCGTTGCAGTCATTGACAACGCGTTCTTTAACAAGAAGACTGCTTACGCTCTGGACAGCGGGAATACCAAAGCAATCGTTAAAGAAGGTATTGACTCATCTATTATATCCAATCAGAAAAGTGTCATAGGATTTCTTCCGACCGAATTTGATGAAAAAGATCTCTGTGCACTGCTCGAGAGAGTTCCTGTAAGAGGAACTTCGCTGATCAGGGACAAAGAGAAGTACAGGATACTCGTTGCTGAAGATAACGAGTCAAATCAGACGCTGATAAAGAGAATACTGGAAAAAGAAGGTTTCGTCACAGAAATCGTCTCGAATGGCGAAGAGGTACTCAGGGCCACTGAAAAGGGGCAGTACGAGTTGATACTTATGGACATGCAGATGCCGGTAATGGATGGTTATCGCGCAACGGAACTGCTAAGGCAAAGAGGTGACGATACGCCCATTATTGCTCTTACTGCGTACACGCTGCATGGCGACGAACTGAAGACTTTGGAAGCGGGTTGTAATGGATACTTGGGAAAACCTGTTAAACGAGATGAGCTTCTGCGTGTGATTGAGCTCTATCTCGGATACCAGAAGGAACAGTCGGGTATTCCTGAGCGAAGTGAAGAGCATGTAGCCACTGATGAAGTCGTTGAACAGTACAATAGCGTGAAGAGCAGGATAAAGGATTTTGCCGAGTCGATGGGACTTGAAGAAGAGGAAGCCACGGAAATGTTCAATGAGTACGGCAGTTTTCTCAGAGACGTGGCGAAGAACCTGAAGAGGAATCTCAAAGAAGGTAACTTCGAGAAGATTGCTGTGGAAGGGCACGGTCTCAAGGGATCTGGAACGATGTACAGTTTCGAAGAAATATCACAACTTGGTTCCGAAATCGAAAAAGCAGCTCAAGCGGAAATGGTTGAAGAACTGCAAAGACTCCTTTCGGAACTATCGCGGACTATCGATGACTTGTGGAAGCACTGACTAGAGCAGTATTGTGAGGATGTTTTTATTACCTTTCCTTTCGTAGGATATGTCTCTGGCCATTTTCCTTATCATGAGAATCCCCATTCCACCCTTCTGAAGATCTGTGACACTTGATAGGTCAGGACTTTCAGCATCAAGAGGATTGAAGTACCTGGCCAGGTCTTCGATTATGAGACTCACCGCACCATCTGATACACGAATTCGGATGGTTATCTCCTTGGAACGGTCATGTTTGTAGCCATGTTTTATCACGTTTGAGCATGCTTCGGTTATGCATACAGCCAGCTTGAATGCGACGTCGTGGCCGCAAATACTGGCGATTTCATCTGAGGCATCTTTGGATAACCGGTCAACATCTTCAAATGACGCAGGTATCGTAAAATTTCTTGACAGTTTCTTGTCCATCGAAGACCTCCGAAGCTCCTTCAGACAGCCAAAAAAAGCCGGTCTGGAGAAGTCAGCCGTTACCCATAATCAGTGAAGATGGATCATCACTCCTGATTTCAAGCAAACTATCCAGTCGTAGTGTTGTAAGGATTTCCCTTATCTCTTGAGACAGTCTTGTGATTAATAGCTTTCCTCCGGACTCCATGATTATTCTGTAAAGCCTGATCAGGGAGGCTATCCCCATACTGTCAATGAACTCCAGGTTCTCGCAGTCAACCACGACACAGCTGAATTTGCTGATCTCTTTCTCATCACACCAGTACCGGAAACGCTCAGACTCTTTTCCTGTCATTCTTGAGCCCTCAGCGAAATAGACGATAGCAGCTCCTTGTTTGTCTTCTCTCAGGTTGAACATAAATCACCTTCTTCCGGATGTTTCAGAACTGTATTCCAACAAGTGTTATGTCGTCTTCAAAAGACCTTGAAGTGTCTGGCAGATGCTTCTTCAAAAGCCCACGAAAACGTGAGAAAAGCTCGCCAAGAGCAGAGTCCTTTTCAGATTTCAGTAAGTCTATCACGGTTCCTTCCCCAATTCGACTACCATTGCTATCACGTACATCGATTATGCCATCAGTAAAAAGAAGCAGCTTTGATCCTTCATGAATCCTGTACTTCCGGGTAATACCCTCAACGATCCCGAAGCCGATAGCACCGTTGTTTTCGGAATCAAGAACCTGAATCACTCCTTGCTGGAGTAGCAAAGGGTGAGGGTTTCCTGCATTGGAAACCTCAACTTCACCGTTCATTGTGTCTAAAATAACAAAAGAAGCTGTCATGTATGTCTCGAACCTTTCAAATAAGAAACTCGCGTCAAGCATTTTCATGAAATCTGCCAGGGGGAAGACTCCATCTTCTGGAGAAATGCTCGATCGAAAATCCTCTATGAATCTGTGAACCATGACAGAAACAAGAGCTGCGTTGATACCGTGTCCTGATACGTCAAGGACATAGACCAGGTATCGCGAGTGTTCCAGAGGTATGATGTCGAAGATGTCTCCACCAACGCTCGAGGATGGCATGTATATCCAGTTGATATCGACTCCTATTCCCTGGGGCACTTCGGACGGGACCAGGGCTCTCTGGATCCTTCCTGCTGCCTCCAGGTCGTTCTCGAGTTCTCTGACCGCACTTTGCAGCGAGCTTATCAGTTCATGTATTCTGAGCTGGGTGCCGACCCTTAGAGTTACTTCTTCAGACACAAATGGTTTAGATATGTAATCAACTGCACCACTTCGCAGAGCAGATAGCTTGTCTTCCTGGTCGGTAGAACCAGTAAGCACTATTACAGGTATGCTGGCGGTTTGAGTGTTCTCTTTCAGCTGTTTCAGTACGTCTAACCCGTGCATATCTGGCATGAGTAAGTCCAGAAGAACAATATCTGGATTGCTTTTCACACAGAACTCGACGGCAGATACACCGTCTTCACACTCACTGGTCTCGTATCCTTTCTTTTTCAGAATGGACCTTAAAAGAATCCTTACAGAGCGATCATCATCGACAATCAGTATTCGATTCATCTCGAACACTTCACTTCTCACTCAAAATACCTCAGCGCTTCTGCGGGTGAGAGTCTTGACGCGATATAGCTCGGGACTAATGTTGACAAAACTGAGATTATGTAAAACGTCAGTCCCATAAACAGAAACTGGTTCCATGGCATCGACAATTCAAAGCCCTGAAAAGCTGGAGAAGAAAACATCTCGTACGTTGTCAGAGTGCCTGTTATGAAACCAAGCACCAACCCAAGAATTACTATGAAACTGGTCTCCAGAAGGAATGAAGTGAAAACCATCCGCCTTGTGAACCCGATTGCTTTCATCATGCCTACCAGTCTCTTCCGCTCGTAGAGGGCCTTAAACATAACGATTGCTATACCAACTATTCCAACGACCATGCCAAAATAGAGGAACGATCTCAAAATATCAATAATGCCTTTTACAGTAGCATTTATAAGGTCTATCACATCATCAACGAAGAATGCAAGAGAGTTGGTTCTTCTTGAAATATTCGCCACTTCTGTTCGGGTATCACTTAGGCTTAGCTCATTTGAAGTTTTCAAAAGCATAGTACTGTCCACATACGACCCAGCCAGGAGATCACTGTCAATGACGCCCTTGGGAATGAAGACCCCGTTGAAGAAGGAGAAGGTTGTTTCAGGTATCTGACCGATCACACGGAAGTAACCCAAAGAAATATCATCGTCGCTGACTTCCTCGCGTCCTGAGAAGACCGCCTGTATTGCAGAAAAATCCGTTCTGGCAGGAAGAATCAGCTCAACGTAGTCTCCCGGGAGCAAATCTGACAGCAATGCTCCAGATACAATAATCGCGTTGTTTCTGGTGATCAGATATTCCCAGGGATTCTGTCGGGCCTGAGCCAAATCGGGAATACCCTCCCACAGTGTGATGTTTCTGTGGACTGTGTTCTCTGAAAACCCTTCATCCAGTATGTATGCAGGAATGGTCGAAATCCTCCCCGAAGGTAAGCGGATGTTCAAGAATGCACTTTCCAGTACTGCCACATCATCGATTCCGCCGATCGCGAGCAGTTCGGTTTCAGAGGGGAGCCTGGATTGCATACCGACAGGAAAGACAGTGGCGTCAAAGCCGATAAAAACATCGTTTCGGCTCTTATCCAGCATTTTTTCCTGAGAGTACGGGATTATCGAGATCAGCGTGATTATGTAGACTACTACTGCGTACATTGCCACTGTTAACCCGGTTCTCAACCTGTTTCTTGAAGAAAACGCTATGGCGACTTTTGCAGCCGGAGATCGATTGTTCCCATTTCTCATGATCAGACTGAAGACGCTATCAAATGTCTTGAGATTGTATACAACAAGCAGCAACCCTGAGAAGAGTATGGCAAAGCCTTTGACTATCATAAGGGGGATGGATTCCGCACTCTGCTCGGCAATAAAGGGAATCTGATTACTGAACATGATCAGAAAAATCACGGCAATACTGCAAAATGATTCAATGAGGCGCCTTCGCTTGAATGGGAAAGAGAGTGGAAAAAGCAGTAATCCCATGGTCAATCCGCTCAGTAGAACTGCGCCACTTTGCCTGACAGCACCTGAATAGCAAAGGATTGCAGCAAGACCAAGGAGGAGATACATAAAGAGCCTGAGCTGCCTCCTGGGTTTCTTCCCGAGTTCTTCAGGGATTCCCCTTACAGCACAGACAATGTTCATCATGGAGATCCTCTTGCCAGAAAAAGATACTATTGCAAGAGGGATCAGCAGGCCAAGAAAGAACCCCAGGAACACCGATTCGGGCTTGATGAAAAACACAAAGGTTCTCTCAAATGCTGAGAACATCATTGCTGCATTGTCTACCGGCAGAAGCATGGAGATGCCGGCTGTCAGATCCACGAAACCTCCCAGTATCTGTCTGGTTATGAGGATCCCAACTCCAATACCAACAGCTGAAGCGATTATAGAGTAGAAGAATCCCTCGTATAGAATCGCACGCGCAACACGTTTCCTGGTATAGCCGAGAGCCCTGAGAGTCCCAAGCTCCGTTCTCCGTTCTTCAGCAAGCATGAAATAGATGTTTGAGAGCAGGAGAATTCCCGCGAATATCGCAAAGGCGCTCAGAGCAAAAAAGAGCAATCCCACATTACCCTGGGTGGCCATTCTTACCTGTTGTTGCTTAATTGGTACCATCCTGAATTCTTCTTCGAGACCTGTTTCACCAAAGAGACTTACCACCCTGTCTGTTAAGTTTGCTCCCGACAAGTAATCTCCTCTGTTAGATATCAGGAGTTCGTTGTAACTGTCAGGCATACCGACTTTCATGACACGTCGGGCATCTTCGGGGGTCATGAATATCCTTGAGTTTTCCATGCCCTGTCTCAGGCCGGAGTAGCCAAGCAAGTCTTCGTGGTCTGCAATTCCGGTAACTACCACGCGAGGTAACTGGATCCAGAAGAGCACACGTTCTGCTTCATCAATGAGTATCTCAAGGGTATCGCCGACACCTATCTGAAGAGTTTCTGAGAGTTCCCTTGTTATTATCGCCCCTGGCAGGTCCTGAGCATTTGATGAGTTGAATTCGGTGAATGAAATACCCTCTGAGCCAAATTCCCGGAGCTTTTCAAACTCTACACCTATAATCGCTGCACTTGTTGAAAGCGAACGGTCCAGAGATCTTGCGTTTCCCTCTTTGCCTGCAGTTACTTCTCTTGCAAGGATCGGCATAATCCCGTCCGTCAGATTCTCCGTTTCCAGCAGTTCTATCAGAGGTTGAAGCTCATCAAGGGAAAAGAGTGCGCGGTACCCTCGCTCGCTCTCAGCAGAGGTCACCACAACCTGATCAATCTCTCCAAGGTTCTGTCTTATCTGTGAATAGATGAATCTTTCAAAGGAATCGTTCATCGCCAGAGAGCCCACGATAAGGGCAGTACCGATCATAGAACCAGCAATGACAAGAAGGGTATTCGCTCTTCGCCTGAAGATGTTTCTGAAACTCATTTTTGAAGTAATACGGTCGGACAGCATGGAGATGATGATGAAAGCTACTGCAAAAAGAGCTACTACTGCCAGTAATATCAACACTTCATGCACCCCTACCTATTCACGGATTCAAGTGAAACAATCATCCCACTGTCCATATGCAGGATTCTGTCAGAGTAATTGGAGATCCTATCATCATGGGTTACGATGACAAATGTTTGATTGTTGGTCTTGTTGAGATCAAGAATAAGGTCCATAAGCTCTTCGCTTGTCTTGGTGTCAAGTGCACCGGTGGGCTCGTCTGCCCAGATGATTTTTGGTTTGTGTACAAGTGCTCTTGCAATCGACACGCGCTGTCTCTCTCCTCCGCTTAACTGCGACGGGAAATACTCTACACGCTCTTTCAAGCCTACTCCGGAGAGAGCGTCAATGGCGATATGTCGAGCGTTCTTCTGAGAGACACCTGTTGTTAGCAGAGCCAGTTCGACATTCTCTCTGGCATTAAGAACTGGGATCAAATTGTAGAACTGGAAGACAAATCCCATGTTGTATGCCCTGAACCTCGTCTTGTCGTTGTCGTTCAGAGCGTGGATGTCTACTCCGTCGATTATCACCTGCCCTGAAGTAGGCACATCAATACCAGAGAGACAGTTGAGCAGGGTACTCTTCCCGCAACCGGATGGCCCCAGTATTGAGAGAATCTCTCCTTCTTCTATTTCAAAACTCACGTCTCTAATGGCATCAACTTTTACTTCTCCGTTCTTGTAGGTCTTGGAGAGATTGATTACGTCGATAAAGGCCATTGGCTTCCTCCTTGTCTATTCCTGATTCTGTGAATCGCGGGATTTCCCCGACATTTCTTCATACATTTTCACTAGCTCCCTGTTAAGACGGTTAAGAGTGTTGAAAAGGTTTCTTATGCCGATCCTTGTGAACACTGCCACGACCAAGGCTGCTCCATAAGCGATAAGCAACACCACAACGTTTGGTCGCCTGCCGAGTAAGAACTCCGAAAAAGCCATAGCCATGGGAAAGACCGGAGCAACAAATGCCGAGAACATGAACAATCTCTTCTGCATTTTCAGAACTGGTTGAATGCGGCCTTCCATCTGAGCAGCAATCTTTCTCAGTGTTTCAAATCTGGAAACATCACTTTCCTCTTGAGTCAGAGACTCCACCGTTTCAGAAAAAAGAACAAGGTTCGAAGGCTCATCGAGCAATCTCTGGAGCTTCTTTGCATATTCTCCGTTTGGGAACCCCAGGATAACATAGTAGACCACAAAGAAACTCACAGGAAGAATCAGCAGAACCCAGCTCACCTCAGTTGTGGAAGACAGATTGAGTGAGTATATGAAGGCTGCCGCCAGCAGATAGAAGATGGCTATAGTTCTTCTCATCAGGTATCAGCCGGATTGATCCGGAAGTCTCTCAACCATAACCTTTGAAGCTGAGATCTTGACAGAACACTCACCAATCTCACAAATCCAGTCAACGGGAACGAGTTTCTTACTCTTGCCGGAACTACCTTTCACTTCAACAGCAAGATGGGTCATGTGCCCGGTATCGTCCATGATCACGCTCATGATACGTCCTATCTCCTTGCCTTCAGCGGTCATCAAAGAACAACCTGGCTCAAGTGCTTTAGAGTCTTCTGAGATGTTTGATGTTGTGCTTACAGGTGGTAATGGATAGAGTTCTGAATAGTCACCGACAGGCCTTAGCCAGTATAGAGGTGTCAGTCCACCTTCTGTACTGTCACCAGTAACAAAGTATGCCTCTTCGTAGTTCTGCAATGTATCCAGCTCTTCAGCTTCTATCTTGAGCCTGATTTCGTCAGATGCCGCAAAGAAAACTGTGCTGATGGGGACGAGCTTGGCCACTCTGTTGAAGACGCCCTTCTCAACAACAATATGTGTGACGTCACCGCTCTTGGGGTGAAGCACAACCCTCGTGAGTTTTCCCAGATCATGACCATCGTAGGAAAGTACTTTTGCACCCCATCTGAGTTTACTCTCCATTAGCTCACCTCCTTAAGCAATATTATCACGGATGGAATCTCTGGAGCTGCTTCTCGGCAGCTCTAAGGTGTACAATTGGCCTTGAGGTGGACAGGTGATGACAGCTTCAAGATTGTTCATAGTCTTTGCCAAAGTCAGCGCAGCAACAATTGGTGGTGGCTATGCAATGATTCCTGTTATCAGGGATTTTCTTGTGAAGAGGTATAAAGTCATAAGCGACGAGGAGTTTATGGATATGATAATTCAGGCACAGGCAGTCCCCGGCGTAATAGCCGTCAACGCTGCAACTATAGTTGGAAAGAGCATTGCGGGCCTTCGAGGAGCAATCTGCGCAGTGTTAGGCTCTATACTCCCACCGTTTTTCATCATACTGGTTATTGCCATGTTTTTCACCGATCTGGTGCATCTTCCTCTTGTCGCTGGTTTTCTCAAAGGTGCCAGGGTAGGCGTGACGGTTGTGCTCTCTAATCTGGCTTTTCAACTGCTGAAGAAGAACGCCAGGAACATTCCGCATATTCTCATCGTTGCACTGGGAAGTGTTGCCATCGTATGGTTTAACATAACCTCTCTATGGGTTTTGTTGATTGCTTCTGCATGTGTGTTTGCAGTTGACATGCGAAAGAGGCGATCAGAATGATCTCGTTGTTCCTTGTGTTTCTGAAGATTGGTTTCTTCGCATTTGGCGGAGGATATGGCGCTTTGAGTCTTATTCAGGACGAAATCGTCTATGTTAATCAGTGGCTTGACCTGGAGACATTCATCGATCTTGTGTCGGTATCTCAGATGACTCCTGGTCCGATTGCCATCAACTCTGCCACGTTTATCGGATATCAGTTACATGGAGTTGGGGGCGCAATCCTCGCTACTACGGGCGTTCTTCTTCCAGGAATACTATGGGTTTCTTTGCTCTTAAAGCTGTTATCACTTGTGTCAAAAAAGTATGAAACTTCAAAGATCTTTGAAGCCCTGAGGGTTGGAATAATCTCACTCATCATAGCTGCTGCCTTAAGGATCGGCATGGATGCGATTACAGGGATATTCACCGCAGTATTCTTTCTTGTGACTTTCCTGGTTGTATTGCGCTACAAGCCACCAGTATTCTGGGTGATAATCGGAACGGGCATGATTGGTGTGATTTTCGAGCTCATCAGTAATGGGTTGCTATTCTGATAGAATTAATGTACAGACCTTATTGGGGGAATCAGCATGACAGCTATAGCTATGGATAGAGCGATCGATCTACCTGATGAAATCCTTCCTGAGAGCGAAATATACAAACTTGGGATCGATCTTTATGTTGACGATCAGAGGTTCATCGAAGGGGAGAATATCACTACTGAGAAATTCTATGATCTCATCACGCCCCGGAGCACTCTCAGAACTTCCGTGCCACCACTTGAGTACATAGTCAACTTCTTCAGAAAGATTCTTGATGATGGCAATAAAGAAGTGATGATGTTTCATCTTTCAAGCAAGCTCTCGGGTCTTGCGAATGCCATCAGACTGGCCGCAGAACAGGTTAAAGATCTCAGGGTCCATTTGTTTGATACAAAGCAGGTATCTGCTGGCGGCGGCTTTGCTGTGATGAGGGCTCTCCAGCTTCTGAAAGAAGGGTTGAATCCTTCTCAAGTGGCAAAGAGGCTTGCTGGTTTCAGTAAGAATGCAGTAGTCAGGTTCTCCGTGATGGATCTATCATATCTTCACAAGAGTGGAAGAATATCAAGATTTGAGGGCATACTTGGTACATTGCTCAAGATAAAGCCAGTGCTGGGGAACACGAGTGACGGAGAATTGGTACCGATGCACAAGTTGAGGAGCAAAGCACAGGTCACCAAGAAAATGGTCTCTGATATTGTTCGGCATCTCGGCACAAGAAAGAAGAATGTGATTATCGCTGTGGGATGGGCGCACAGCTCGATGAAAGATATTGCACTTGAGCTGGAGGACGAGATGAAGGCAGAACTCAAGAAGATACTCACTATCGTTCCCGAATTCATCCATCTAGTATTGTCGCCTGTCCTGGTTTGTCACAGCGGACCAGAGTTGTTCGGCTGTGCGGCTTATGGGGAAAGCTAGAGGAGAGACTATCTGGGCTTCCCGGGAGCGAGAAGAGCTTCTACCAACGAAGTGAGCTTCTCTAGCACCTCCACTGTTATGAAATCGGAGTTTTCAGGCAAATTGGCCAGCACAGTTTCTTCTAAAACAGAGTTGCACTTGAGATAATCTGAGAAACCTTTTGATACGCCGCACATGATCCTTCGCGATAGGGGAGGAATAAGATGAATGGTTGAGCTCCTTCTTGCGAGTAGCTCGGCCCATAAACACTCTCCCAAGAATACCTGATCCTCTCCGTTTTCAACAGCTGAAGCCTTTGTCAATTCAGAGACAAGCGTTTCTAATGACAAAGCAGCGTCACTGCCTTGTTTTCTTGTGCTACCCAGTAGCTGCTCTTCAAGTCCGGCAGTGATTCTTCTGTAGAGGTGTCTGTGGAAACGGCAGAATAGCCTGTTGCTTTCAAGACATTCTCTCGCCAGAAGGAGAGTAAGAAGTGATCGTGCGAATTCTCCAGTGTGGTAGTAAATGTGCGACGCCAGAAATGCAGACTCCCCAAATCTGAAAACGGAGAATTGCTTGTTCAGGATCTGTATGGTCTCGTGAAGTTCCTGTCTTGCATGATCAGCATCACTGGTCTCAAGGTAGTAGTGACCCAGATAGGCATGTGTTTGGACAGTGTTCTGCCTCACAGGATTCTGTTCATTGGCAATTCTCAATCGATCTGCAACGGCTTTTTGCTTGCTGGGAGAAGAACTCTCCAGCAGAAATTGAAGCCGGAGGTCATCTATCGCATTTGCAACAGTATCTGGGTCGTAGTCACTAACGAACAAATTATCGTCAAGCTCTCTGCCCACAGCATAGAGATAATAGAGAAGATTCGTTCTTATCATTGCACTTGTGTAAGATTCTTTGGAGACCTCAAGCGCTTCTTGAAAGCAGTTGAGAGCAAAGTCAGGTTCAAAGAACCTTGCAGCAATACCAATGTCATTCAGATATATTGCGAAAACTCTTTCTGACATCTTCACTGAAGATGAACGAAGCACCCCGAATATCTCCTTTGCTGCTGAGAGGTTACCTATTTCGATAAGTGAATTCATTCTAATTGCTGCGGTCATTGCATACAAGGGTATTGTCATGTCATCATAAAGCGAGAATACTAAAGACGAAACTTCCACGGCGCTTTCAAAGTGTCCTGTGTTAGCAAGCGATGAGATAACCGAGTACATCGCTGCCTTTGCATCATGGTTGATTTGCTTACCAACACCAGGTTTTAGGACATCAAGGTGCTTGAGGATTCGCTCTTCCAGATCCTCAGAGATGATTCCGTTTTCGAGACAGGCTAGTGTCACATCATAGGGAGACACACCAGATATAAACTGCTTCGGTTCTCTATTCGTAGGATCACCCTTTCAGAACAACTCAATCTTACATTGAACATCA
>DLVL01000092.1:18060-18474 GCA_003444085.1 Kosmotogaceae bacterium
CCTTTAATCAGTATATAACTTCAATCGAATGATGAAATAGTTTATACGGATTCATATGAAACAATCCAACATATCTAAAATATGTCATAATCATTCATAATGGTCAAATATTTGTGATTATCCAAGAAATACTCGTTCAGACGCTTTCCGAGGGGGGATTATGAGGTTTTGGGAAATCCATATGGGAAGTGTTAAAATGAGCATACCTATCAGTCGTAATGTTAAATTGTGTCCGATTCGCTGGGATAGGGGTTGTTTTCATCAGTCGATCAGGAGGTGTGTTATATGTGGAAAGTGCCTGATGATGAAGAGGAATAACTGGGAACGTCAGTAGGCAGAGTAAGGATCAGCAAGAAGGTTTGATTAACAATACTCGATTAAGGGGGTAATTATTGTGAAGAAACTTATAGTATT
>DLVL01000092.1:18727-20486 GCA_003444085.1 Kosmotogaceae bacterium
TTCCTTCAGAGGGCGAAGAAATCTGCCCTTGAGGTGATTTGTTCCATTTCTGGTAATCAGTGAGTGCTATGTTGAAGGGGCGAAAGCCCCGTTTTTTTCGAGAAAGAATAGCCCATAGAGAATCTCGTACCAAACCTTTTCGAACTCCTCTAGTGTTGTTTCATATTCACTGTTCTGCAGAGCTTTGTTGAAGGCCTCAAATACGTCTTTTTCAACGATAGTCTCGCCCTGTTCTTCCAGGTAGGTCATTACTTCATGTCTGGACTGCGCAGTTCTGTAAGGGCGATCAGTGGTGAGTGCGTCATAAACATCACATATTGCCACGATTTGCACGACCTGCGGTATTTCGCCATCTTTTAAGCCTTTTGGATAACCCAATCCATCACTTCTTTCATGATGACTCAAGACAATATCCCTTACTTGCGCGGGAAATGCCAGGTTTTCGAGATAGTGTGCACCCATTTCTGGATGCCTTTTTATGATGTCAAACTCCTCTTTTGTAAGTTTGGCTGGTTTGTTAAGAATCGAGGTAGGGATATCGACTTTACCATAATCATGAAGCATTGCTCCAACAGCAAGGTAGAAGAGATCAACGTTGGAGAGACCCAGGGACTTTCCAACGGCGTACGAGATCTTAGACACTCTCAGTGTGTGTAATGCAGTATATCCATCCTTCTGCTCAAGATCATTTATCAACTCCCTGAAAATAGCGATGATGCTCTGGAGTAAATTGCTTACCAGATCACGCAGATGTGGAGATACCAACTTGTAGGCACCAAGGAACTCGAAAGCCTTCACAAGTCTTTCAAGAGCCTGGAATTTCTTGCTGGACCTGTTAAGAAGTGCAGCACTTAGAACAAGGCTTTCGCCTTCTATGTACTTTGTCTTTGCAGAAGCGGTCATGCGATCCAGTAATCCCAGATACTTCTTAGCTGTTCTGTAGTTGTTTACCTCTATATAGTAGTGTCCAAGGAATACGTAGGCAAGCGGTTCATCCAGCCATTCAGGATATTCAGAACTCAAAGCTTCCAGCCTGGCCACAACTTGGCCTGCATCGATAAGTGATCCAGTTTGAAGATGAACCTTCAGCTGACAAATAAGTGCATTCCCTCTCACATAGGCAGGGTTGACAATATCTAGAGAGTATGAGAGCTTTTCTACCTCCCTCGAAATATTAAGGGCAGCGGAAAAGTCACGCATATCATAGTGATGATTTGCAATATTGATATTCGCCATAGCGGTTTCTGTTGGATCGTCAGTATTTTCCAGAGCCTTTGAATAGAAGACCATAGGATCTTCACCTGTAAATAGCTTTGAAACAAGTCCCAGATTGTTGTAGAGTTGGAAGCGAGTCCCTTGATCCAGTTGCGATTTCAGCTCAGGATCGAGTTTCCTGAGCTGCCTAAACCATCTTAGTGTTTCAGCAGCGTACCCCATTTCAAAAGAGGTCATCATATGAAGCATTCTCATCCTTACAGTCATAGAAGAAGCAACACTTTTGTTATTGACCAGGGCAACACCTGCGCACGAAACAAGGTATGAAAGATGATCCTTTGAATGGAGGGCATAGAAATAGGAGAGTCGGTATAAGCCGTCGACGAGTTCTTCAAGCGATTCTTCCTTGAGCAAACGAGGTTTACTTATAAGAAGCGAATGCATGTAGTCTATAGCAAGCAAGTACGGCCAGTTGTTTGCACCGGTTGGCTTTATTCGAATAAGCTCCTCCAGATCTCTTGCAAAACTAGCTGAAGGTCGTAAA
>DLVL01000128.1:0-3688 GCA_003444085.1 Kosmotogaceae bacterium
ATAGTTCTTAAGTCTTGCTTCGATCTTGGTCGTTTCTATGTCTCTATCTATTTCCTTGTAGAATATCTTTCTTTCTCTCTTAATTGAGCTTACCCCCTTTCTGATAACGGGACTTACTGAATGATGTTCACCCTGTTGATTCTGCCAGACATTTCGAGTTTCGCGAGTTCCAGTTCCTTGTCGATTCCTCTGTAGTCTACTTTCTTCATGTCCATCCCTCCTTTTTGTGGAAGTTTTATCGTCTCCAGTAATAATATAGCATATATAAATATAAAAAATCAACTCCTAACTTAAAATAATTCTTTGCACTTAGAAAATCTAAAGAAGAGCTTGGATTCTGGTTTAAGGAACTATAAATTGCATTGATAGCGCATTATACAGGTGTTAGCGCAAGAAATCAGTGAAGTGCATGCATGACATAACAAAGAAAATCTTCATCGTGAGCAAAAAAGATTATGAATTACTCAAAAGCATAGACCACAGCCAGAGAATCTATCGTATGATCGGCATGAGATCGTTTGGGCAAATGATACTCGTGTACACCGATAGATCTTTGAACATGGCACAGTCGATTTTAGGAGAGAAGCCAGCTAATATTGCTGATGCGTATCTCTCCAGCAGCGATCGAACCGGTGTAAATAAAACCATCACCAGGAGTAACACCGCAACCACTTCCTTTCTCAGTTGTTATGCGAGGCAAGGTCACTCGCATAAGAGAGTTTCAAGTGGCTGGAAAGAAGCACATGCAGGCCTCATGTTGCAGAATCGAAGTTGACAAGAAGCTCTTCATTTGAGAGATAGAGCATTATTGTTTCACGGGTTACTTGCGAAAACGCTAAAGATGTTATAGAAGCCGGAGTATCTTCAGAGCTCTACCCACTGTCTCTTTTTGGCCGACTCAAATAGGGAATCGATTATCATCATGTTTGCCAGTGAGTCTTCAGGTGACACGGGCAGCTCTCTGTTGTGTGTTATTGCATCCGCAAATGCTTCGAATTGCAGCTTGTATTGATCAGCAATCTCGGTGTAAATCTCCCGCGTTCCGATACTCGTAGTTACGCAAAGGCAGCCCGGAATGTCTGGGTACATGTTGAATGGGACTTCTACAGACAGTTGCCCTGAAGAACCGAAGACATGAATTCTCTGATCAGCGAAAGTTCTTGTGGAAACAACAAAGACGGAGCGAGCACTTTCATAATCCAGAATTCCTGTTGTATGAATGTCAACGCCTGAATCTGGATCGCGATCAATATGACAAAAGACTCTCTTTGGCTCAGCGTTCATGAGAAACCTGGAAGACGATACGGCGTATACTCCTATGTCCAGCAATGCACCGCCTCCATAGCCCTTGATATTCCTGATGTTCTTCGGGTCCTTGTTATCGTAAGCAAAGTGACAAATGGTTGAGATGATTTTGCCCAGCTCTCCAGAAACAGCCAGCTCTCTTGCTGTTATCCATTGTGGATGAAACCTGTACATGAACGCTTCCATCAATAACACGTCTGCATTCCTTGCCGTGTCCACGATCATCTTGGTTTCCTCGTAATTCATTGCCAATGGTTTTTCACACAGTATATGTTTGCCCTGCCTTGCTGCTTTCACAGAGTACTCTGCATGAAGGTGATTCGGCAGCGGTATGTAGATTGCGTCGACTTCCTGATCTTCAATCAATTCGTCGTACGATCCGTATGACTTCTGAATACCGTGTTCAGCTGCAAAGCTTCTGGATTTCTCTTCAGAACGGCTTGCCACTGCATATATTTCGACAGTCTCCGATCTCTTCAGCGGGAACAGTACCCTCTTGACAAAGTGGTTCGATATTCCCAGTACTCCAAACTTCACTTTTTTCAACAGACAAACCTCCTTGAAACCCCTCACAGTTTTGACTCAAAAGACAGGTAAGAGGATCGCCGATTTTCCTGCAAGCTTCATCTGCCTAATCATCAAACTCAAAGCCCTGATCGAACAAATGGATACAAATATCTACTACATCCTTATCGTAGAGTATACCTGCATTGTCTCGGATTTCCTCAAGCGCTTTCTCGATCCCCAACGAAGGCCTGTACGGTCTGTGTGAAGACATCGCTTCAACAACGTCCGCAACAGCAAGAATTTTTGCCTCCGTCAGCATCTGATCTCCGAGCAGTCCTTTTGGATAACCACTTCCATTCAGCCTTTCATGGTGTTGATAGACATATTCAGAAATCGGATAGGAGAAATCAATATCCTTGAGAAGATCGTATCCCTTGGAAGGGTGTTCTCTCACTATGAGCATCTCAAGCTCAGATAACCTGCCCGGCTTGTTCAGTATCTCTGAGGGCGTGTATATCTTTCCCATGTCGTGGAGAAGTGCAGCCTTTCTTATCGCATCGATGCTCCCATCATCCATATCCATTTCAGAAGCTATGGCAACTGACAGCTGGCTGACTCTCTTTTGGTGGCCAGAAGTATATGGGTCTTTCATCTCAATGATTTTGCTGAAAGACTCAATAAGAGTATCTAGAGATCTTGCAAGCTGCTTGCTCAAGTTAGTTGCTAGTTGCTCGGCATCTTTCAGAGGTGTAATATCAACTCCAGAAACTAGTATAGCGGGTTTCTTGTCGAGCGTGATTGGCTTTGAGATAACGTATGCCCACTTTACTGAACCGTCTTTAAGGATTACCTTCAGTTCGTATTCGAGTTCATCCGATATGCCTTGCCTAAGGGCCTCCAGTGGCCGCTTTATATCATCGTAGCAATCAGGATGAAGGAGGTCCCAGATGCTCATATTGGCTAACTCATCAAGAGAGTACCCTGTAAGTCTTTCAGCAGCTGGATTTGCGTACTTCCATTTCTCGTCACTCTGGATCATAATTGCCACAGGGGCAGATGTTGTGAACGTTCTGAACTTCTCTTCGCTTTCTCGAAGCATCTCTTTGACTCGCTTCTCTTCAGTAACATCTACTGAAAGCCCCCCGATGATCGTTTTGCTTTCGGGTGTCCTTATTGCAAACTTCCTTGTTTGAAGTATACGTAATTCTCCGTTCTTATCAGGTACTTCTTCTTCAGTTTCAAGATAATCTCTATTAACAACTTCTCGGTTTTGCTGGCAGAAACGTTCTGCAACCTCTTCTGGGAAGGATTCAGAAATCTTCTTGCCTATCCATGTTTCATCAGCACCAAAGAATTCACTGTGTTTTTTGTTCATATATAGGCATGTGCCATCTGGCTCATCCATGAAAGCAATTACAGGTAGATTGTCCATGAACGACTCAAAGCGCTCTTCCGTCTCATGCAAGTGCTTTCGTGAAAGCTCTTCAGCTTTCTCCAGCTCGATCTTATATAATCCGAAAGCGATATCTCCTCCAAGCTCTTCCAGAAGTTCGATTTCTTCGTCATCAAACACAGAGGTCTTCTTGGCGTTTATCATTATTACTCCGTAGCACTTTTTTCTGTAATACAGAGGAACAGCTACCGAATTATTCAGAGCCCCCTCTTTTGATAGTTCGCAATGAACGCATAAAGACGTATCTACTATAAGCTGCGCTTTTCTGCCTTCGACTGCTCTTCTCAAGCATTCTGGTAGGCCGTGCACTTCTGCATATTCCAGGACTTTTCGGTAATGATCGGTAACGGTCGACGATGCAGATTCTGCCACCTTTCCTTCTTCGTCCAGAAGGAGAATATAAGCTCTTTCATAGTTTCTTGA
>DLVL01000128.1:3805-4482 GCA_003444085.1 Kosmotogaceae bacterium
GTAAGAAGCTGATTGATACCTCTAACTGCAGAAAGAACGCCGAAAAGATGCTCAAGACTCTTCTTTGCCTTTTCCAGTTCCCGCGAATTTCTGAGAGCGGTAATGCCGAAGAATAAATCTTCTGCAAGCTCTGTAAGCACTCTCATCGCTTCTTCATCAAATACGTCAATCTCTGACGAGTATATGTTCAGCGAACCAAAAGGTTCCTTCTCAGGAGAACCAAATGGAAGAAAAGCTGCAGAACGAAACCCTCTTTCAAGTGCTTCCTTCTTCCACGGCTTGAAGCCCGAGTCGTATTCAGTGCTTCTTATCACTCTGGGTTCCAAAGTACGAAGAGACACTCCGACCGGACCGCTTCCGTATTTGTTATCTCCCCAGCTAAGTCTGATTTTGTCAAGATAACCCTTATCTTCTCCGTGCCTGGTAACAGGTTTCACAGTTCTTGAGCGATCCTTTTCTGCAAAGCCGATCCATGCAAACTTGTAATGCCCTTCTTCAACAAGGATTCTGCAAACACCATCGAGCAGTTCCTTTTCACTGTTAACCCTAACCATGAGCTGATTCGCATCACTGAGAACCTGCAATTGCCGGGTCAATCTGCTAAGCCGTTCTGCCCTTTCTTCGATCAGTTCTTCCGCTTCGTGGTGCTCTGCCATCCTGCCAATAACATCGGCGAC
>DLVL01000132.1 GCA_003444085.1 Kosmotogaceae bacterium
GCTCAGACAGAAGCTACTCTTCTTGCCTTTATGAAGAAACAATCCACCAGCAACGTCTTCGACTTTGCAGAGATCAAGAAGGCCGTCTCTAAGTCACAAAGCAAAGCGAAAGCTTATTCCGCTGCATTCAGAAGCTACAAGTCTCTTGTCCAGACCACAGCATCAAAGCGACAGTTGCTCGAAGGCAAGGGAAATGGCTTGGCCAAACTTGTTTCCTTTTTACTGCTCACGGGTTCTCTGCTGCTGATATTTCTTTTCTATCCACAGCCAGAAGTGTCTTCCCTTCTTCCTTTCGCAATGGTCTACGCCGGAGGAGTGTGGGTAGCCGCTATGGCGATCATGTTCCAGCGACGTGATGTGTTTGGCAGATGGACAAAAGAAGGAAGAGAATACTATCTGAAATGGAGCAACTTCCGCCAGTTCATGTCTGACTACTCGTTGTTGAATGAACACCCCCCGAGTTCCGTAGTCTTATGGGAAAAATATCTGGTCTACGCCACAGCGCTTGGAATCGCTGATCAGGTAAGAAAGCATCTCAACAAGATGATGCCCAAAGACGCCTGGGAAAAACAGGGTGGGCATCGGTACATGTACACACCTGCTGCACTTTATGCAGCCAGTTCATTCTCTTCTGTAAGTGCTTCTGCTTCTTCTCATAGCTCTTCATCTTCTGGTGGCGGAGCAGGAAGAGCTGGTGGAGGAGGAGGAGGAGGCAGAACAGGCGGTTTCTGATACCTCTCTACATATTGTCTTTGTATAGCCAACATGCTGTATGGTGCCCGGGAGAGAGTTTTACAACCCCGGGTACTTCTTTGGTGCAAATATCCATCCTTTTGAGACATCGAGGATGGAAAGAACATCCTGGTGGTGGATTTATAGGACTCGGTGGTTCCCCTTCCAATCTGATCTTCCTTAGCTTTCTGTTTTCAGGATCCCAATTTGGAATCATTGCCATTAGTGCTTTTGTATATGGATGCGATGGATTCTCAAAGAGATCTTCTGCTCTTGCTGTTTCTACCGCTTTCCCCAAGTACATAACAATAATTCTGTCACTCATGTGGTATACAACTCCGAGGAATCGAATTAGATCGTGCGAACTGATTGTCTAACTTATTGCGCCTTACATTCAGCAGCCAGAAAAACAGAGATCATTAGTCTAATGCATTGTTGTTTTTTCTCGAGTTGAGTTATTAGAAGAGCAGAGCATTCCTGTAGATCAAATCGTTAGGGATAGTCAACAGCAAAAAACAGCAAATGAAATTAGATACACAAATACTTATATACATATGCTATACAATTTGCTATTTGACTATACAAATGTAAGTGAGTAACATAATAGTGTTTGCGATACTGTTTGCTACTGGTGTTTATCAGAGTACTCAAGCGTTCAGATAGACACATCAGAAAGCGTACGCGAAAGACTGTCTAAAATCATATTGCAGAGTAGTTGTCTGAATAAATTTTTAGAACGCCTGCCAGGAGGTCACTTCAATGAGACTCGGAGAACTGGAAACTGAAATGTCGAACCCCAAGACAGAGACGTTCCATGAACTGCCCACAATCGAAATGCTGAAGGTAATGAATGAAGAAGACGCTGTCATTCCGCTTGCTGTTCGTGATGCTCTTTCTGAAATCGCTCTGGCCGTTGACGCATGTGCTGGTGCCGTTGAGTCTGGAGGGCGGATAATCTACGCCGGTGCAGGTACCAGTGGCCGGCTGGGGGTCCTTGATGCAGCAGAAGTAGTTCCCACCTTTGGAGTATCCGATGATCTGTTTGTCGCACTTATGGCAGGTGGCAGGGAAGCTCTTGTGAACTCTGCAGAGAGAGCGGAAGACGGCGACGACCTTGGTGTGAAGGATGCGAGAGAGGCTTCAATATCGGAGAGTGATGTTGTTGTAGGTATAACGGCTTCAGGCAGAACTCCCTACGTAAAGGGGATTCTTCAATATTCGAGACAGGCTGGAGCCAAGACAGTCTTGATAAGCAACGTGGCAAATCCTCAGTTACAGCAACTTGCAGATATCACCATTGTAGTGCGAACCGGACCGGAAGTTATAAGCGGTAGCACGCGTTTGAAGGCTGGAACAGCCCAGAAAATCGTTTTGAACATGCTGAGCACTGTGACTATGGTCAGGCTGGGTCGAGTTATAGGCAATCAGATGGTCGCTCTCAGGATAATGAACGAGAAGCTGGTCGACAGGGCTGTAAGGATAGTTTCGGATGTGAGTGGTCTTTCCTACGATGATTCTGAAAGGATCCTTGAAGAAGCAGGTCGTGAAGTCCCGCTGGCTACTCTAATTGCACTCTCAGGCAAGAGCAAGGAAGACTGCAACTCTGCTCTGAAAGAAGCACGGGGAAATGTAAGGCTGGCCCTGAAAAAACTAGGAGGCTCTGCGTGAGAGAGACTACAGCGGCGGTTTACTACCAGATCTACAAAAGCCTGAAAGATTAAATAGAGAACGGGGTCCATTCGGAAAGGCTTCCAACAGAAGAGCAGCTCTGCAGTGAGTTCAAAGTGAGCAGATCAACCCTCAGAAGAGCTCTCGATGAGCTCAAGAGAGAGCTGGTTATC
>DLVL01000027.1 GCA_003444085.1 Kosmotogaceae bacterium
TGCCAGATATTACTCTTGTTGCGCCCGTTTGTACTGATGAAGGGGAGATCGTTGCTCTTGTGGCTAATCGGGCACATCACGCAGATATTGGTGGAATGAGCCCCGGTTCAATGCCGCTCGCAACATCGATATACCAGGAGGGGTTGATAATACCTCCAGTAAAGGTTGTGAGATCAGGGGCTATCGATCAGGATCTGATGAATGTTATCTTGAAGAACGTTCGAACTCCATCAGAACGTGAAGGTGATCTGTATGCACAGATCAGTGCGAACTTGACGGGGATAAAGCGGTTCACTGAACTGATTGAAAGCAACGGAAGGCAAACGATTGTTGATTACATGGGGTATCTCAACGACTACTCAGAGAGTTTCATGAGAAAGGCGATAGAACGAATACCAGATGGAAGGTATGATTTTGAAGACTTCATGGATGATGATGGCTTTTCCTCAAACCCGATTCGCCTGGCGGTATCTGTTTGTATCGATGGCGATCAAGCTACACTTGATTTCTCTGACAGTGCTGACCAGGTAAAAGGCAATATAAATGCGCCGGCCTCGATCACCAGATCAGCAGTTATGTATGTCTTCAGATGCCTGATCCCGGAATCTGTGCCGACAAATGATGGGTGCATGAAACCTGTCAACATCATCACCAGGAAAGGCTCAATTCTCGATCCACTTGAAGGGGCCGCAGTTGCAGGAGGAAATGTTGAGACTTCTCAAAGAATCGTCGATGTGGTTCTTGGGGCACTATCAAGAGCATTGCCTCATTGTATTCCTGCTGCCAGTCAGGGTACGATGAACAATGTGACTATCGGGGGTATAGATCCGCTGAATGGTGAGAGGTTTTCATATTATGAGACAATAGGGGGCGGAACTGGAGCTTCTGCTTCCGGGAGAGGAGAAAATGCCGTTCATTCACATATGACCAACACCCTCAATACACCGATTGAGGCACTTGAATTCAGTTTTCCTCTGCGGGTTGAGAGATATTCCGTGCGAAGGGGTTCCGGTGGCCAGGGCTATCACAGAGGCGGAGACGGCATGGTTCGTGTGTTGAAAGTCTTGTGCGATGCGGATGTTGCCGTATTATCGGAAAGGCGGGTTCTTCCTCCCTACGGGCTCTTTGGCGGAAAGAGCGCAAAGACAGGAAAGAACACCGTTTGCAGACAAGGAACGGAGCACACGATGCCCGGGAAATTTAGCACCACTCTTGAATCAGGAGATACCCTGATAATTGAGAGTCCCGGTGGTGGAGGCTATGGTCGTTCTGAAACAGACAACATGCAGCAGAAGAAGGGGTGATTGTGATGACAGGAGTGATACTTGCAGCGGGTGAAGGGAAGAGACTGGGAGCGCCAGTGCCGAAACCACTGGTCAAAATATCAGGTAAACCGATGTTGCTGCATATTATCGAGAAGATGAGAAAGGTCGAATCCGGGATGCATGTTTTCTGTGTTATCAATCCTTCTCACAAGGAGCTGTTCATGCATGCCTTGACAGGTGTGCCGGGAGTCTCCCTGTCTTACCAGGAAGCGCCTCTTGGAACGGCGATGGCTCTTAAATGTGCGCTGGAGGACCTGGACTATTCCGACGACCTGATGGTAATGTATGCAGACCTTGTGTTGATAAAGGACGAGTCTCTTCGGAAATTGACAAGAGAGCATACTGATTCAGAAGCAAGTATCACCTTCCTTTCTGGCCTCACGAAGAAGCAGTATCCTTATGCACTTGTTGAGCGTGATGAAGAAGGGATTGTCAAAAGGCTTTCAGAAAGAAAGAAGCCGGACTTTCCTCCTCCATGGGAGTTCTACATCGGACCGATAGTAGTCCATAGCGAAGTGGCAAAGAAATTCATTGATGCTCTGCAACCGCATCCCGAAACAGGTGAGCGCTACATCCCCGATCTTGCTAACCTTGCAATTGATAATGGTTATAAAGTCTCTTCTGTGACTACAGAAGATGAGACAGAGTTTCTGGGCGTAAACAAGCCTGAAGACCTGGAATTCGCCCGCAGTACTCTCGGCAGGACTGAATAATCTCTTCTCCAGGTTATTCAAGTCTGAAGCCTTCCAGTAGTTCGCCTAGAGAGGATTGCAAAGCCGCATGAACTCCTCGCGCATCATTGCCCCGATGATCCCCGCTAAGTCGTGTTTCAGTGAAACAGCATATGACGCTGTCTGAATTCGTCCATGTCTATGATTTTCGAGGTGTTTCTTGATTCTTCTGCTGCAAAGGCCATCATGTGACTTTCTATAGAGTCTTCGGGAGTTGTAAGAGAACTGACGTTCTGAGAGCCGCTCACCATCTCGACGAAAGCATCCATCATCTGGAAATCTGCACCACCGTGTGATCCCATCAATGGTGCGCTTGTGGTGATCACTTCTCTATCTTCACCGAACGATATTACTTGCAATTCTCTCTTGTCGAAGTGTCCCCTTATCTCGCCTTTGGTTCCGAAGACCCGTATCGTCCTGGTCATGTCTTCAGTGAATCCCGTGAGAAGAAAGTTCACTGTTATGTCTCTCTCAAAGAGCATAGAGACTACCTGGTGATCTGCAACGTCATTATCACACTTGAATACACATCTTCCGTATGGCCCGAGTTCTATGGCCCTAGAAATACCCGCTTCGGAAAGGTCGGTAGTTATTGTAGAAACTGGCCAGCCTGTGTTTCCGCTCATGTATATCTTCCTGGCTGAGTAGGGGCAATCGCCCTCAACCGAACATCCTTCCAGGCACCTGTCGGTAGCGTTTGCTGGCTGTTTGGTCGATCGGAAGTATGTCAGGCTGCCGAATGAAGAGAGTAATCTGCACGGGCTACCCACGAGCCAATAGAGGATATCCAGGTCATGGCAGCTCTTGGTGAGTATAACAGGGCCGCTTTCTGAAGTCTTTCGCCAGTTACCGCGCACATAGCTATGGGCGAAATGAAAGAAGCCGATGTTCTCCTTGTGCTCGATAGCTACAAGTTCTCCGATACGTCCCGAATCGATAAGGTGCTTCAGTTTCTGGAAGAATGAGCTGTAACGCAAGACATGGGCCACCATTACCCTCTTTTCAGACTCAGCAGAAAGCCTGGCTACTTTCATTGTTCCTTCCGGAGTTGGATCGATGGGCTTCTCGAGAAGCAGGTCATATCCTGCTTTGATGAAGGATAAGGCAGGTTCGACATGATCACGATCCATGGTGGAGATGATCGCAGCGTCAGCGATCTTCCCTTCCTGAACCAGCTCGCTCCAACTAGAGAATCGTCTGTGCTTGGGGATTGAATGGAGTTCTCCCATGATTCGACGCTTGTCAGGGTCGGGATCAGCAATGGCCACGATCTTCATGTTGTCCGGCCTGGAAAGTGCATAGAATCCATATGCATCTTTGCCCCTGTTTCCGCAACCCGCTACAACTGCTGTGATCTTTGACATTGAATAACCTCCGATTATTGATAAATTGTCATCAGATACCTGGGAATGATTCAATTATGCCCGGGCATGTCATTTCGTGTATTCTGATAATAGTGTAACAAGAATAAGAGGAGGTACTGAACATGTACGCAGAAATGAGTGATGGTGCGCGATTATACTACGAATTGTATGGAGACCATGACGATCCCCTCCTTGTATTTCTCAACGGGATCATGATGTCAACTGCCTCCTGGCAGAGCTTTGTTGAACCACTTTCAAGACATTTTTCGCTTCTTCTGGTGGATCAAAGAGATCAGGGAAGATCTGATCACATGGACAGGCAGTATGATATCGAACTCCATGCAAGAGATCTTGAAGAACTCTTTACCAGGATCGACGCCAGAGAAGTTAACCTGATGGGCGTCTCATATGGAGGCCAGATAGCTGAACTGTACGCCCTTCAGTACGGCGAAAGGCTCAATTCTTTGATATTGTCAAACACAGTAGGCAGGATAACGCCATATCTGGCAGAGTTAGGAGAGGCCTGGAAGGAAGCGGCCAGACTGAATGATGGAGAGAAGTTTTTCACTCTGGCTATTCCGTTCATCTATTCGGATTCTTTCTATAATTCTAATCTTGCGTGGCTCAAGAACAGACAAAAGGCTTTCAAGGAACTGCTCACTGAAGAATGGTTCGAAGGCTTCTACAGACTGGCTTCGAGTAACATTGATTTCAACGTTGTTGAAAGACTCAACGAGATAAAGGTACCGACTTTACTGCTCGCAGCAGACCGGGATATAGTTACTCCTGTTGAAGAAATGGAACTGCTCCATGAGGAGATACCGAACAGTGAATTCCTTATCATTCATGACGCGGGCCATGCCGCTTTTTTGGAGAAGCAGGAAGAGTTTCTCACAGCAGTTACAGGTTTTGTCATCAAGAAAACTTCGAAAACGAGAGCATGAGTTAGCAGTTTGTTCATGAATGTGATTATTCCTTATTAATCGCGGTAGAATCAGTTTAGTTCTGAAGAAGTAATCCTATATGATTACATGTGAGAGCTGATTCACCATTTATTAGTGAGAGCTGAATCACATGATGCAGAGCTGTGCAGGAACCGAAGTTGAGGTGTCAAATGGA
>DLVL01000051.1 GCA_003444085.1 Kosmotogaceae bacterium
ATAAATGGTGACTGACAAAGGAACAGAAAGGTGAAGGGAATCATTCATGTCTTCACATCTCTCTGTGCGGACGAAGAGCAGTTGCTGGGATCATGTTCTGTGTAGACGCAGTGATATAATTCATAAGGACCATATCTTGCACGATTCTTACCAGCTTGGCTTATCATCTTTTCATAAGGAGGAGTGTCAAAATGATCAGAAGTAGGAAAGCACTGGTTTTGGTTCTTGTCATGCTTCTGTTTGCATCAGGTCTTTTGCTTGCGCAATCAGGCAAGACAGATCATAAGCTTGTGATCATGGGGACAACAGACATGCATCAGTACATTATGCCCTATGACTACATGGGGGATCGGCCAAACGAAAGCATTGGATTATCCAAGATCTTCACTCTTGTAGAACAGGTGCGGAGAGAATTTCCAAACACTCTGCTGTTCGATACAGGGGACGTGATTCAGGGTAGTCTTGTGGGTGATTACGAAGCTGACGTTAACCCTCTTGAAGGATTTGAGTTCCAGGCAATCATCCGAGCCTACAATTTCATGGGTTATGATGCAGTCACTGTAGGCAATCATGAAACGACAGACTTCGGCATTGAATTCTTTGAAAGAGCTAGATACAACTCGGTCTTTCCATGGATTTCGGCCAATATCAGGTTGGCAGACCACCCAAAGGAATTCTTCGTTGATCCTTACGTAATTCTGGAAAGAAGTATCGATGGAATTCCGATTAAAATAGCTGTCATTGGTTTCACGCCTCCGCAGATTATGAACTGGGGTAGGCGCCATCTTGAAGGAAGGGTATTCACTCAGGAAATCCTTCCACAGGCGGAGAAATACATCCCGATGCTCAAAGATCAGGCAGATCTGGTCGTTGTTGTCAATCATGGTGGGATATCTACTGAGCCTCCTGATAGCTACCTGGCGCGAGAGAATGCAGGGTACTACCTTGCTCAGATTGATGGAATTGATGCGATGATCCTCGGACATCAGCACGCAGAATTCCCCGGTGACTTTGACGGAATCGATGGAATTGACAATGAAATGGGTCTGATATTCGGCGTGCCATCAATACTGCCCGGCTCCTGGGGATCCCATCTCGGAGCCATTCATCTTGACCTTTCGTATGACTGGGGCACTGGCAAATGGACAGTCACGAATGGTTGGAGCGAACTGATACCCGTTACGGAAGAAGTAGAATCGCATCCTATGATTGAAGCCATTGCTGGTGAACGCCACAGGGAGACAATAGAGTATGTGAGAAGTCCGATTGGATGGACCGACACCGAGATCACTTCTTACTTCTCAAGGATCATGGATAACCCTGTCACGCAGATTGTAAATGAGGCTCAGATATGGTGGGCAGAACTTACCTTTGCGGGATCCGAATACGAGGATCTGCCGATTTTAAGTGCTGCTGCCCCATTCATTGCGGGAAGACAGGGGCCAGGGTATTTCACGCATGTTCTTGGTGACATTACCATTGGGTCGATTACAGACATCTATATATATCCGAACACAATCTACGTTGCCAAGCTTAACGGGGAACAGATTAAGGACTGGCTAGAAGCTTCAGCAGCCAACTTCAACCAGATTGATCCCACCCTGACATCCCCGCAGCATATTGTCAATTACGACTTCAGGGAGTACAACTTCGATGTCATTGAAGGAATTGAGTACGCATATGACATCACCAAACCTGTTGGAGAACGCCTTGTTGGAGCAAGGTACAATGGAGAGCCGCTCGATGCAAGTATGGAGTTTATTGTTGTGACAAACAACTACCGTGGAAGCGGTGGAGGGAACTTCCCCCATGTTGCTGACAACATAATCCTTGAAACCACAGAAATAAACAGAGAAGCAATAATCAAGTACATACAGCACACAGGAGAAGTCAACCCCATGCCCACGAACAACTGGATGATAGTTCCCCCGGATGCGGCCGGACCTCTACTGTACAGATCCTCTCCGGATGCTGCAGGGTACATTGAGAGAAATGAGATTATGGGAATAGAGTTCGTCGGAGTGGATGAAGCCGGATGGGGAGTGTATGAAATAGACTTCTACAAACTAGCCGAATACCTCAAAGAGAGTGCAGCTGAAGCTGTCTATTGAGGGAACACAAGAGCGTAAAGGGGCCTCTATGGCCCCTTTTTTCATGCAGATAGAATATGCTTCGTCGGGAAGTCGTTTTTCAAAGCGGAGAATAATGATATCTGGAGCAGCGTACAGTCTTCAAAGAAATATCAATTGTTCGTGCTTTGGAGTGCAAGAAAGCCAGGTCGAAGATGCGTCAAGCTTTGAACACTGGTGGTCTTATTATGCAAAACTGTTCGATGTTGATCCTTGGGGAAGAAATCGTTTTCACCAGCTTAAAGCCAAAGTGAGAATATAAGCCGACGTTGTCGGGGTTGTGTGTTTCGATGACAATAGGAATCCTGTCTTTGTTACACACTTCGATGATCGGTGTTAATAATCTCCTGAAAGCTCCAGTGTCTCTTATGCTCCTGTCTGCTGCGGCAATCCTTATCCTGAAGAACCTCCCTCTCACATAACGCCGGTACCACATTGCATCAACAATATCGTGAGTTGCTTTATGATTAGTAGAAAGCCTCTTGAAATCCCTCCTGTTAAGCAATTTGAAGGATTTCGAGACAATCCTCAGTCCAAGTGACACTTGTCTGATGATGCTGTCGTTTCTGCTGTCACAAGCTATCAAGAAGGCCCCTGGATCGGTCCCGTCCAGAAGATAGAGATTCTTTGTTTTGTATGCATATCTTGCGAGAATAAGTGAGTGCGCTTGTATTAGTTTGTTCGCATCTGCTATGCCTTCCAGAACAACTCTATTAAGGGGATCATCAAGGAAACTGTCTGCCATGACTCTTGCGACAA
>DLVL01000136.1:0-6934 GCA_003444085.1 Kosmotogaceae bacterium
AGCATGAATCACCAAATCTGCTGGCCGCAATTTCGAAGGCCGGCGGTCTAAAAGACACGGCATCTGATGAGGTGCGTATAACAACGAACAACAGGACTTATAACTGGTTCTCGCTTATGTCAGCAAGCAGCGTCAGACTTGAGAATGACTATACTGTCTTTGTACCGAAGAGCGATGCTTATGTTTATGTAGTTGGTGCGAGTCAGAGCAACGGAAGGGTAGACTTTTCTGCTGAGGAAGAGATGACACTGCTTGCGTTGCTCGGCAAACTCGGAGGGGATCCGTCGAGCTTTTCAAGTGATGTTACAATCATAGCTCCTGATGGAACGGTTAAGAATGTTCTGCTTGACGATGTGTTTCGGCTCGTTCGCCATACTGAACTCGAACCTCGAAGCACTGTAGTTTTTTCTGACGGAACCAAGCGCATTACAGTCTTGGGCTACGTTAGAAATCCGGGTATATATGCATTTTCTCCGAAAGAGAAGACAACACTTCCTGATGTTATCGCACGAGCTGGGGGAATTCCTGATGTCGTAAGGGTCGAAGCCATTCTTGTCGATGCTGGAAGAGGAACCGATCAATACATCGTTGAAGATTTGAAGTCCAGGACCGAAGAGCTTCCAGACCTGTCATTCGTCTATGTCGTACCTGTCCCTGCAGTCAGTGTTCTTGTACTCGGTGACGTGAGAAGCCCGGGTCAAGTTGTCGTTGACAGTACCGATACCCCTTCTATTGTTGATGCGATTGCTGCTGCAGGAGGTATGAACGAAACTGCCGGGAAGGTCACGATAATTAGAGGCAGTGAAGTGATCTCGTCATTTCTTGCAGAAGATCTTGGACACCAAACGCTTCAATCTATCCAGAGCGGTGATCTGATTATGGTGAGTCGTGATGAAGAAAGATTTGTGACCGTTCTTGGAGACGTGAAGAATCCAGGGATCTTTGATATTTCGCGGTATGAAAGAGTCTCTGTTGGGCTGGTATTGTCTCTGGCTGGTGGTCTTAGTGATGCAAGTTCCAGTGGTCACGCATATATTCTCAGCGATGGTAAGGAGCAAGTCGTTGATATTTCTCCAGAGAGATTTACAGCTGTTGCAGATAAAGAGGTTGATCGTGGTTCGCTCGTGTTCATTCCGCCACAGATACCAAGAAGCTTCTTCGTGTTTGGTGAAGTAACGAATCCTGGAGTCTTTGCCTATACAACAGGAATCAATGCACTAGAAGCTATCATAAGAGCTGGAGGACCTACGCAGTATGGCGTCATGAAGAATGTGGTTGTTTTTCCAGGTGGAATAGATGCAGATCCGAGGATTGTAGACCTTGATAGTGCCAGAAAATCCGGAGACACGGCGTTGGAAGCCTTGCCTGCTGGATCGATTGTATATATCCCCAGGTCTTCCATCGTAAATGTTAAAGAGATCCTTTCGATAGTGGGAAGTTCGTTGAGTATAGTTAACAGTGCGCTCAACATCGCCGGACACAGGCTCTTCTGGGGTCCTTAATGGAGAGAGTTGCACCTTCTCTTCCAGATAGGACTGTAGATATTCACTGCCATCTTCTTCCGGGAGTCGATGACGGTTGTGATTCAGTAGAAGAGGCGTATTCGATTCTGGAAGAGATGACAAAAAATGGTACTGGAAGAGTATATCTGACTCCCCATCTCTTTTCTCCGAGAGTGAAGTCAAGCATTGGGGAGATTAGAGATGCTTTTGAACGGTTGCAAGAATCATATACTGATAAATATCCCGAGCTGGTACTGGGTTCAGAAGTCTTTTTGGTTCCCGAAATCGTTGAACTGGAATTCATCCCAATGGGTTCAACACGTTTTGTTCTGGTTGAGTTGCCTGTGGATACACGTCCACGCTTTCTCCATCATGCTTTACGATCATTACAGGAAGAAGGCTATGTGGTGATTCTGGCTCATGTCGAGAGATACAGGTACCTCTATTCTTCAAAGACGCCATTAGTAGATCTGTTCACAAAGAGAGAGCGATTTCATGAGATCATTAAACTCAGGAACGATGGAATCCTATTCCAGGTAAACTGGCATTCGTTGATTAATCCGGGCAAACACGAAAGATCCCTTGTCAGATATCTTCTGAATAGTGGATTTGTAGATTTTGTTGGTAGTGATAAACATTCGGCAAATGATGGCCGTTCGCTCATCAATCATTCCCACCCGTATTATGCTCAGACACGGAATTCGGAGCTACTTTAGCTGGAGGTGACTTGTTTGAACCAGACAAACGGTGATGACTACAGAGAACTAACACTCGAAGACATTCTGAGAATCTTCAGGAAGAGATTGTTGCTCTTCTTTCTTGTGGTTGTCGGCGTTGTTGTGGCAACGGGTATTTATCTGTTTCTTGCCACACCAATTTACGAAGCCAGCGTAACGATCAAGGTAGATCCAGCGACGCGGTCAAGCATTGATATTTTCACTGCTGGTCTGACCGGAACGACAAGCTCTCGAGATATCGCTACCGAAATCGAACTGATAAAGAGCAGAAGCAATTTTGAAACAGTAATTGAAAGACTTGAACTTGTCGAGAGGATCTACACTTCCTTTGAGATTCAGGAGATGTTGAGCGAAGGCTATACCCAGAATGACATTGAAGCTTCTCTTGCAAAAACACTCTCCAATATCACATCAGTCTCGCCTGTAAAGGATACCCGAATAGTACGTGTTTCTGTTCAACACAGAGACAGGACAATAGCTAGAGATGTAGCTAATACCCTTGCGGAGGTCTACAATGAGAAGCTTGCGGAACTCTCAAGACGCGATGCGACAACAAGACGAGAATTCATTGAATCCCAGATTCCTTCTGTTGAAGAGCAAGTAAGGCGTTCATCAGATGCATTGAGAGAATTCAAGGAAAAGACCGGCATATATGTTCTGGATGCACAGGCAAGATGGCTTCTTGATATGTTAAGCAACTACGACAAGCAGTTCAACGCGCTTGTCATTGAACTGGAGGAGAAGAAGGCGGAAGTCGTGGCATATCAGAAGCTTCTCGACGAATTTGACTCTCCAGAAGCCGGAGCACTTCAAGAGAAATGGATAAACACTTCTCATACGCTTTCGCTGAATCCGGTCATAACCCAGCTTCGTAACAAGCTGGCACTTCTAAAGGTCGATCTTGCTGCTCTTGAGGACCAGTACCCAGCGACGGACCAGCGCATCAGGGCAAAGAAAGCTGAAATCGCAGCGACAGAAAAGTTGATTCAGGAGGAGATTGAGAACGAGTTCATCCGAACTGGTGAAGGTATGTCACTCAATCCAACCTATCAGACCATATTGACAGCGGTCATCACTTCAGAAACATCATTGCAGATTATTGAATCTACTATACAATCAGTAGATATGCTGAGAAAGACCTATCTTGATGCGCTTGCAGAAATACCTCGCCTTGAACAACAGCTTTTGGAGCTACAACGCGAAGTGTATATTAGTGAGAACCTTTATACTCTTCTTCTGGAAAGACTTGAAGAGGCGAAGATTAGTGAAGCTGCTGTTATCGGAAATGCTGCTGTCATAGATAGTGCACTTATCCCGTCAGCTCCTGTGAAACCGAACAGAAGACTATCTCTTGCCATAGGAGGTGTGTTGGGGATCTTTCTTGGGATGCTCGGCGTATTCCTTGCAGAGTATCTTGACAAGACACTGAAAAGCGAAGAGGATATCGAGCGCGTGGCGAGTGAGCCCATTCTCGGAAGAATCCCCCTTGCTAACGGAATAAGGAATGAGTTATTCGTGCAAAGTGATCCCACATCTCCCCCTTCTGAAGCAGTGAAGATCGCTTCCAGCAATATCTCATTTACTTTAGGTGATGGAAAGGTAATAGGAGTCACTTCTCCACTTCCGGGGGAAGGAAAGACAACTGTGGCCGCTAATATCGCATACTCATATGCTATGAGTGGGCAGAGAGTTCTGCTGGTGGATCTTGACATGAGAAAACCAAGGATTGAGCAGCTTCTCGGAATGGATGATAGATCCAGCGAGGGTATCGTTGATATTGTTCTGGATAATCGTAATGTTGGTGATCTCATAATTAAATATGCAGAGAATCTTGATGTTCTTCCCGTAGGAAAGATACCCCCAAACCCAACCGTTTTACTCTCTTCAAAGAAGATCGCAGCATTAATTGAAGGGCTGAAAAATGAGTATGACAGGATAATTGTTGACCTGCCTCCTGCTGTCATAACGTCGGATGTTGCACTGGTTGGGCATCTGTTTGATGGTGTTTTAATGGTAACGCAACCTGGAACAACGCTTCGTGACGCTTTGAGGATGGCTATTTCGAACCTTAAGACGTCAGGAGCCAAGGTCCTCGGGTTTGTGGTGAACGGTGTTACCGTAAAGACGTCCGGTTACTATTATCACTATTACTACTACCATTACTCTGAAGGGACAAAGAAGAGAAAGGAACATCGAAAAGTGAGATAATTCACGAAGACACAGAATGACGGAGACCGGGTTACTCCTGAGGAAGGATGGGTTTATGTCCAAATATCAAAAGGGTGTAGACTTCGAGGTAGTTTTCTACTGTGTGCTTGTTGTTTTCGTATCTTTGTTTATCGTGCGAAACTACACACATGAACCTTCAACCGGTAAGCACATGCTTTATGTGCTAGGATTCGGTATTCTCTTTGCCGCAAAGTTCCTGAGAAGAGAAGAGCTTTCGATTTTATTTGCGAAAGTGCACCTTGCTTTCCTTGGCTTCTCCGTGGCCTCAATGTTGTCGTTGATTTCTGTCTGGAAAGACAACCCTCAATACTTCCAGTACTCTGCTGACGTTGCAATTTACACTGTTGTTTTAGTATTCTCCGCTTTCTTTATAACAACAGAGTTCAGCACGAGATTGAAGATAGAAGTTGCCCTTTCTGCTTTTGTTGTGGCAGCCACTCTTGTTTCGGTTAACGGCATGTTTAACTTCTATGCTGGATACGATCTGATTATTGGCAGCATCGGTCGCTCTCTATCTTCTGGAGCAATACGATCAACCATTGGGAACCCGAACTTTGTGTCTGACTTTGCAGCAATGGCCATACCAATTGCTGTGTATTTTGTCCTGTCACCCTCAGTATTCACTTCGCCTTCAAAAGCACGGTTCGTTTCACAGTTCATAGCCAAGATGTTTTTCCTGTTAACGCTGATACCGCTGATAGCAATTGTTTATCTTTGTCAGACCAGGACGGTTTTCACCGGTGCTCTTATTGGCAACATGATGTTTGCTTTAGCGGCCGTTGTTCTTTACAAAAGAATGAAGAGAACGGAAATTGAAGAAAAGCTCAGGAAGGCTAATAGGCTGCTGTTAGTATTACTTATGGTAGTAATTGTTATAGTTTCCTTGTTGTACACTACGCCAACACGTTTCACTGCGGAAGGAAAAGTCAACATAATCGGCAAAATGGAATCTCTCGTGCAGACCGGTAGTGCTTGGAGAACCCGACTTTATGCATGGATGAACTCTGTAGAGCAGATTTTCGAACCGGAGAATCGTGCCAGAGTCTTATTCGGGACAGGAATAGGAACATTTCAGCTATATCATTTGCTTTACACTCCTAACGTACTTTTCGAACATCCTACATATATGGCTGACTGGAGTAACTTCAAGCGAACTCATAACGACTATCTTCAGGCATTGAGTGAAACGGGAGTTCTGGGTTTTGCAGCAATTCTTGCACTCATAATCTTACTTGTCTGGAGATACTTTTCTGGTTTGATGCGAATTCGAGACCTTCACAAACTACTTCTTCTTGGGGCATTGGGTGCTTCGATTTTCACGGTAGCTTTTCATTCTTTGTTCGAATTTCCTCTTCACATGCAGCCAAATCTTATGACAGCAGTGTTTATTGTCTCGGTGGCTATGGGTCCATACTTCCACGACAGATGCATTAAGATCACTCTGAACAAGAAGATATGGGTTGTACCTCTTTTTGCGTTGATAGGCCTTTCGGGCTACCTTAAAGTCTCCGCTTTTCTCGGAGAAGGGGCTTTCCAGCAAGGTCAGATAAGTATGCAGCACTACAATGCTTACTACAGACAACTGTCCGATAATCCACGAGAATCCCTATTAGAAAGACTAAGTCATTTGAACAATCTAGAAGGGGAATTTGCATATCTTTCATCGGTTCAGAGCTACTTCGAGGTTAAACACAAGGAGCTAAGAAGATTACATCCCCAGGCTGGAGAATTAGAACTGATTAGCATTTCTTCAAGAGAAAGAACGGCGGAAATCGAAAGACTTCGTTCTCAGCTAGAGCAGTCCATAGAACGTATTGACGAAATCGAAAGACAAATGTACGAGCATTTTTACGACGCAGTTGGTTCATATCACAGATCTTTTGATATTTATCCCGTGTTTGGTAAACCTCTTTGGTATCTCGGATCCCTTGGTACCAGACCAACCCGAATGGGAGAGGCTCATCAAATGCCGCCGCAAACACAACTATCCATTCTCTTGGGAAATGACATTTTTGCGTCCAGAGTGGTGAATCAATTTGCTGGCAATACTAATGTTATCCCGCTACCCGATAGACAGATTCGCCTGACGCCTTTCAGGGACTTTGTGGAAACGAATTATGATATCCTGATAGAAGACTCTGCCGCCAGGAGCCTTATAGTGTTGCCATTTGTTGTCCAGGTTCAAATGCTTATTGATGCAGCGAATTACTACGAGTCTTCAGTCATTACGTTCAGCGAAAGACAAACCCCCAGGATTTTGGGCAGAATTTACAGGACAATCTATTCAGAAACCCTCACGTACAGAAATATCATAAACCAACGGTTGAATGAGATCGAGGCTGTCCTTATAGATTCGAGTTCTTTTCTGCATTCGCTTGATGAACTTGCAAAACTTGGTAGAGAGAGATCTCTCTACTGGTATGATCTTGGAATTACTTGGCTGCCAGCTACGTGGAACAGGTATTC
>DLVL01000136.1:7184-12675 GCA_003444085.1 Kosmotogaceae bacterium
AAGATAAACCGCACTCGTCTGGAGGACGGCCCGGCGTTCTCTCAAGCTTTACATGAGCGGGTAGAGAGATTACTCAGCATTTACGAAGTAATAAACCAGGGGAACTTCTGACAATCCAAATTGTAGTATAATGGTATACATAAATGGACAGCTCTGTTCCGTGAGCTTTGGGGGTGCTGCGTGAAGTCTACGTACTACGTTACGACGCCAATTTACTACCTGAATGCCGATCCGCATATTGGTTCTGCCTATACTACGATTGTTGCTGACATTATTGCCAGATACAGGCGCGCACTCGGTTACGATGTGTTTTTTTTGACCGGCACGGATGAACACGGCCAGTCGGTTCTGAATGCGGCAAAAGTCAAGAATGTGGAAGTGCAGAAGTATTGTGACGATATGGCAGGTCGTTTTGAGAAGCTCTGGAAGGATCTCGATATAACAAACAACGGATTCATTCGGACAACAGATGAGCGCCATATGAAGACTGTACAGTATTTCGTAGAGACGATGCTTCGTAACGGTGATGTATACAAAGGGAAGTATGAAGGTTGGTACTGTGTTCCCTGTGAGAGTTTCTGGCCGGCAGATGATCTGGGAGACGACAAGACGTGCCCGTCATGCAAGAGACCGGTCAGATGGATATCAGAAGACAACTACTTCTTCAGGTTATCAAAGTATAATGATGCGCTCTTGAAGCTCTTCGAAGATAAACCCGAATTCATGCAGCCGGACTTCAGGAGGAACGAGATGCTAAGCATTCTGAAGGACGGCTTGAAGGACCTCAGCATAACGAGAACATCTTTCACCTGGGGAGTTCCTTTGAGCTCAGATCCCGAACACGTGGTATATGTCTGGATAGATGCGCTGATAAACTATATAAGCGCAATCGGTTATCCTGTAGATGAAGCGACTTTCAAACGCTGGTGGCCAGCTGATCTTCACTTGATTGGCAAAGAGATCAACAGGTTTCACTCTCTTGTCTGGCCTGCTATGCTGATGTCTGTGGGGCTTCCACTCCCAAAGCAAATCTATGCGCATGGATGGTTGACCGTTAATGGACAGAAGATTTCAAAATCTCTTGGTAACGCCATAGACCCTCGCGAGTTCGTAAGAGTATATTCGAATGATGCTGTGAGGTATTACCTGGTGCGCGACATTCAGTTCGGTAGAGATGGAGATTTCTCCGAAGAAAATCTCATAGGGAGAATCAATTCAGATCTGGCAAATGATCTTGGTAATCTTCTTCATCGTACCGTTGTGATGATAGAGAAGTTTGCTTCAGGAAAGATTCCAACACGTGCAGAGGCTACTTCTTCAGATGAACAACTAAACGCTATTGCCAGACAGACAATCACTGACTATAAGGAGAGTATGGATGCTCTCCGGTTTACGCATGCGATGGAGTCAGTCTGGGAGTATGTGCGATTTGGTAACAAGTACATCGATCTGACTGAACCCTGGATTCTTGGAAAGCTTGAGAACGGCCAGCCCCAGCTGCAGACGGTCCTTTACAATCTTGCAGACACTCTGAGAAACGTTGCGATGTTGATTTCACCAGTCATGCCATCTACCGCATCAGAGATACTCAGGCGCCTTGGAGTTAACGAAGCATTCGATCTTAACGAGGTCGCTCCTGGTAGACTTCAGCCAGGAACGGCTGTTATACATGGTGAACCTATTTTTCCACGAATTGATATGGACAAGCATAAGAGAGTTATTGGTGACACGTCGACCCCTCTCGAAGAGGAAAACGATTCAAGAATCAGCATTGAAGATTTCACGAAAGCTGATCTCAGAATTGGAAGAATTGAGGGAGTAGAGAAAGTCAAGAAGTCAAAGAAACTGCTGAAACTTATTGTAGATCTTGGAGATCTGGGGAAACGCCAGGTAGTGGCAGGAATAGGAAAGACATATACACCGGAAGATCTCCTGGGGAAAACGGTTGTGGTAGTAGTAAATCTTGTTCCTGTCAAATTGATGGGGATAGAGTCCGAGGGAATGGTGCTGGCTGCATCAGATTCTGAAAATCTGTCACTGCTTACCAGTGACAAGGATGCAAAGCCTGGAACCAGGATCTCTTGAAAGGAGACAGAGTACAATTGCCAGAAGTGATTAACCCAAAACCGATAGACGATGAACTCATAGACTCTTACATGCTCTATTCGATGAGTGTTATTGTTGGAAGGGCGATTCCTGATGTTCGTGACGGTCTCAAGCCCGTTCAGCGAAGAATACTGTATGCAATGTACGAACTGGGATTAAGACACAATCAGCCATATAAGAAATCTGCGAGAATCATTGGAGAAGTAATGGGAAAGTTCCATCCACATGGTGAAGGTGCTATATATGATGCTCTTGTTCGGATGGCCCAGCCATTCGTAGTCCGTTACACACTGGTTCAGGGACAGGGTAATTTCGGTTCAATTGATCGTGATCCTCCAGCAGCGATGCGTTATACCGAGGCAAGACTGGCCGCCCTGTCAGAAGAACTACTCCAGGATATTGACCGTAATACGGTAAGGATGATTTCGAACTTTGATGGATCATTGCTTGAGCCAGATGTCCTTCCGTCGAAAGCTCCCCAGCTACTCATGAATGGTTCCTCTGGCATTGCAGTAGGAATGATGACAAGTATACCTCCACACAATCTTTCTGAACTCGTTGGTGCTTTGACCATGCTTATTGATGATCCCGAAGTCACAGTGCAGGATCTCATGAAACGGGTTAAAGGACCTGATTTTCCCACCGGCGGCGTGATCATGGGAACTGAATCGCTTAAAGAGATTTACGAGGAAGGAAAGGGGCGCGTTGTCGTTAGAGGTGTTGCCGAGATAGAAGAAATCAAGGGTCAGCCATGCATCGTGATCAGCCAGATCCCTTACAATGTTGCCAAGGCTGACCTCGTGGAGCAGATTGCCAATCTTACTCAGACGATTAAGGATCTCCAGATAAGGAATATCCGCGATGAATCAGATAGAAGGGGAATGAGGGTTGTTATTGAACTCAAGCGTGGCGCAGACCCCAATGTTATTCTGAACCTGCTTTACAAACACTCGAACCTTCAGAACACTTTCAGCGTAAACATGCTGGCCATAGACCACCGTAAACAGCCCCGTCTCATGAATCTTAAGGAATTGCTCGAGGCTTTTATAAAACACAGGCAGGAAGTCATCAGGTTGCGAACTGAGTTTGAACTTGAGAAGGCTCTTAAACGTGCTCACATAGTAGAAGGACTCACAAAGGCGTGTAGATCTATAGATACCGTAGTGGATATTATTCGAAATTCAAGAACCACCGATGAGGCATGCACGAATCTGATGGAAGCCCTGGAAATCACAAAGGATCAGGCAGATGCGATCCTTGATCTCAGGCTCGGAAGACTTACCTCTCTTGAAATTGAGAAGCTTGGTGCTGAGTACAGGGAACTGGTCAAAAGAGTGAGCGAGTTCAGAGTTCTCCTGTCTGATGATAAGAACATAAATGGAGTTATCATCAGCGAGCTTCAGGAGTTAGAGGCACAGTACGGAGATGAGCGGAGAACCAAGCTAAGCAACGACGGTGAACTCGATCTGTCTGTTCAGGACATGATTCATGACGACGACATACTGGTTCTGGTTACAAATCGAGGCTACATAAAGTCTACAACTCTTGACAGCTATCATAAGCAGCGTAGAGGCGGGATGGGTGTTAAAGGGTTGCGGACCAGCAATGAAGATTTTGTGTCAATCATCCTGGCAACTTCCAGGCTCAGCAAGACCGTAATCATAACTTCAAAGGGGAAGGCTTATGTGCTTGACAACCACCTCCTGGAGAGTACATCGCGAGATTCAAAAGGTAAGCTTCTTGCGAACTACATAAGGATCGATCCGGATGAGTCCGTTCAGGCTGTTCTGTCTATCAGAAAGGAAAACGTAGCCGGAAAGTTTCTTGTGGTAACCACTCGCCAGGGAAAGATTAAGAGGACAGCATTTGAGGCTTTCCTTAATACAAGGGTCTCAGGAGTTAGAGCGATAACTCTTTCAGAAGAAGACAGGGTTGTAGATGCCAGTATCTCCTCTTCTGAAGATGATTCCGTGGTGATTTCCACGAGCCAGGGGATGGTGATAAGATTCCAAGTGGATCAGGTGCGGCCAATGGGAAGAACTGCAGCAGGGGTTATCGGAATACGACTGAAGGAAGATGATTTTGTTGTCGCGGCCGATGTGGTGGATTCAGATGACACCAGATCGTTGCTTTCAGCTACTGAAAAGGGATTTGGAAAACGAACCCCGCTGAAAGAATATCGACTTCAGAGGCGTGGAGGAATGGGACTCAAGAACATTTATGGTATTCATTCGATAGGCAGAGTTGTCTCTGTTCTGGTGGTCAGCCAGGATGACGAGGTTCTTCTGGCGACACGGTCGGGAATGTCAATAAGGATCCCTGTCAGCCAGGTTCGAGAGACAAAGAGAATTACAAAGGGCGTGCGTATAGTCAACCTCAAGAGCGATGATGTCGTTGCCAGTCTGGCAGTAATCGCCGATCACTCGGAATCGCAGGAATCATAGGGGGTGGTGGACTTGCAGCTCACCGAGAGACAGAAGGAGGTACTCCGATATATCGAGAGCTTCACAAAACTGAATGGGTATCCTCCCAGTATACGAGAGATGTGCATCGATCTCAACATTTCTTCACCCAGAGGTGTAGCCAAGCATCTTGAGTCAATGGAGAAGAAGGGTTTTATCGAGAGAACAGGAGTATCAAGAGGAATTCGGATTCTCAAGAGAGCAGATGGTGGGGACCGCGCCCCCGATGAAGATATGGTGAAAGTACCACTTGTTGGCATCATCGCAGCTGGCGAAGCAGTGCAGGCCATAGAAAATCGCGAGGAGTATATCCCCGTTCCGCTCTGGATGGTACAGAAGGGTTTTGACTATTTCATATTGCGTGTTACAGGAAATAGCATGATAGACGCGCATATCCTCAATGGAGATCTTGTTGTCATTCGAAAACAGGAATGGGCCGATAACGGCGATATCGTAGTAGCACTCATCGATGACGAGTACGCAACATTGAAACGATTCGAGAGCCAGGGGCAACGGGTTCGGTTGAGTCCATCAAATGTTGAGATGATGCCAATCGTACTTGATGCACACAGGGTAAGAGTGCAAGGGAAGCTTGTGGGAGTTCTACGACTTTTCCAGTGAGAGGAAAGGAGCTTGACAGTGAGACTTGCAATAGCTTCAGACCATGCGGGCCTTGATTTAAAAAGTCAGTTGTATGAATATCTGCTGTCTGAAGGTCATGATGTAGTCGATCTTGGGGCAGAATCGCGTGAGTCTGTAGATTATCCGGATTATGCTGTGTGCCTGAGTGCTGGCATACAGAAAGGTGAGTACGACAGGGGCATACTTGTCTGTGGAACAGGGATAGGAATGTCGATAGTCGCCAACAGATTTAAGGGTGTACGTGCAGCGTTGTGTAATCACGTCACACTTGCAAGGCTAGC
>DLVL01000104.1:0-2938 GCA_003444085.1 Kosmotogaceae bacterium
GTCTAAAATCACCTATAGTCGCATATGTCTGATAGATTCTGGCTTAACACTCCTCGCCGTTATAGGTGACGGTATCTTCAACAGGAAAATCTACTCTCATGTTATCCGGAAGAATCTTACGATGTGCGCTGATAATGAAATTCACTGAAGGTTTGAGCCATTTCAGATCACACTTTCTACACTCAATGGCACGCTTTCTTCCTCTTATAGAACCGATTGCTCCGCACTCAGGACAGATACAAGCATGAACCACCAGGATATACAGGTTGAATGCTCGAAAGGATATCTTCTGCTGAACTGAGGTATAAAAGAAGGGACAAGCTTTCTGTATTCCAGATAGCCCTCTTCGGATCTGGTCTGGATCTTCTCGACATATAACACTGTGAAGATCACCAGAAATGAAGATACGATCAGGGCTACAACAAGCGCATAGAAGGATTCCCACAACAAAGCGAGTTTAAAGACAATCAGAATTATTCCAATTGTGACAGGATGGCGCACAAACCGATATGGCCCTGAGCAACAAAGCTTGTGAGTGCTTCGGTTTGTCAGGTACAGCGAACCGGTAAATCTTCTTATCTCAAGGCAGTAGAAGACTAACGCAAGTCCGGGGATCATCAGAATCATGCCATGTCAGATAAACCCTCCCACCACAAACCTGTTCCCCCGGTTTTGGGAAGGGTATACCCTTACAGAGAGCCCGATTTCATCACAGATCTTTCTTACCAGTGATAGCCCTAAACCATATCCATCAAGGTCTGAAGAACGATCGCTCCTGTAGAATCTTTCGAAAATCCTCTCTCTTTGACTCTCGGGGATCAGGGGTGCTGAATCAACAATCTCGAGTTCTTTCTCTTGACTGATCCACCTTACCATTACAGGTCCACTTCGGCTGTGCTTCACTGCATTGTCGAGGAGATTTGTCAGAGCGATCTTGAGGAGTGTCTCGTCTGTTGTGACTTCAACAGAAGGCACATCTATCTCGATTTGTGAATCTCTGAATCTTGCAAAAGGCTCGGCAACTTCATTGACGAGATCTCTGATGTTAGCCTTCTTTCTTTCGATTGTACGGTCTGACATAGAAAGGTAGAGCAGGGCTTCGGATACTCCCAAAAGACTCTGAGCTGTCTTCAGTATGTTTGAAGACGCTTCTTCCGCGACTTCAGGATCAGTCGATCCCCAACGCAATATCAGTCTGGAGAATCCTATGATTGAAGTCAGGGGAGAACGGATCTCATGCGCTACATCAGAAGAGAACTGCTGTTGGCGTCTGTATCCTTCCTCGATCTTCGCCAATGCGTTATTAATTGATTCGTTCAGTGTGATGATCTCTCGAGATGACCTGCCTGTATCAATTCGTTGAGATAAGTCGCTTACCACAAGCTTCTGAAGCATTTCTGAAGTCTCTTTCAGTGGTTTTGAGAAGCGCCTTGCTACAAGCAGGGCAAGTATTGAAGAAAAAGCCAGAGATAGCAGGAAAGTGATCAACATTACTCGTTTGAGACTGGAAAGAAAGATATCAAATTCTGACATCCTTAATCCGAGCAATAGCAGACTGTCATCGTCTCTGAAGCCATAGAACAGATAAGAAGCCCCATTTAGCCGGCTAATACTTGACCCTTCTTTGAAATCAGGTGGCTCGACCATATCTGGATTCTGAATAACCTCACCATCAAGAGATATGAAGAGTTCGGGAGCGATTCTTCTTGCCATCTGTCCATGACCGATTACTGATCCTCGCATCGCTGCACCAAATGAAAGGCTTCTTCGGATTTCCTGAAAGTAGCGATTGATGAAAACCTCTGAAGTGTAATTGTAGATCATGAAGAATGAAAAGCCAATAACAATAACGACCAGCAGAAGGAAGCTTAGAGTCATCTGCAAAAACATGGGAAGAGTCCTCCTATCTGACAACGTAACCAACACCTCTTACAGTCTTCAAGTGCCGTGCCGCTCCTTTTAGTTTTCTCCTCAGATAGTTTACGTAGACTTCGACAACGTTGGGATTGCCCCAGTCTTCGTCTCCCCACACTTCTTTCAGAAGGCGTTCCTTGGACATCACAATACCTGCATTTATCAGAAGTATTCTCAGAAGCTCGAATTCTGTCTTGCTCAGGTCGATCAGTTCTTCTGCAACCTTGACAGTTCTGCTGTTCACCAGCAATTCGATCTCTTCAAAAGCGATGACTTCAGTGTGTCCCATTCTTCGGAGGATGGCTTCAATTCGTGCCAGGAGTTCTTCGATCTCAAAAGGCTTTGTTATGTAATCATCTGCACCGCTTTTCAAGCCACGAACTCTATCCTTCAGGTCAGTGCGTGCTGTGAGCATAATCACAGGAGTCTGAGGTGAAATCTCCTTCAAACCTTCGAGCACGGAAAACCCATCCAGTTCGGGAAGCATCACGTCCAGGATTACGAGGTGCGGATTAACCTCTTCGAACTGGTCCAGCGCAGATGAACCTGAAGAAAGTTCTTCCACAGAATATCCTTCGTGCTCAAGCTCCATCTTGAGCAATCTGCTTATATGAACGTCATCTTCGATCAGAAGGATACGTGTCATCATCATCTCTCAGCCCCCAAGCTCTGCTTGAAGAGCGACAAAGATCCAAGGATTATTCCCAGTGACATCACAAATAGACCTATGATTTCCACAGTCAATAACTTTTCATTCAGTAAGATCATAGCAAATAAGAAGGCAAAAGCGGGCTCGCCAACATAGACCAGTGATGCCCCGACAGAACCAAGGAACCTTTGATACTTCAGTTGAGCTACTACAGCGAAAATCGTTGCAAACAGAGCCGTAAATAAGGCAACAAAACCTATTGAGGGAGTTAGGAAAACATCACCAGGGATGAAAGGGATAAAGAGGGCATTGATCACAGCAACCACAACCAGTTGAGGGAGTAGCATTGATAGTTCATCTGCATTACTGTCTGAA
>DLVL01000104.1:3054-5131 GCA_003444085.1 Kosmotogaceae bacterium
ATTACTGTCTGAAGTAAAACAGCTGATCAGAACAACGTGCAGAGCAAAGCAAAGAGCACAGATCGCGGTCAACAGGTCACCGATATTCAGACCACCGGCCGGGTTGGTGATGAGGTATAGGCCGACAAGCGATACAGCAAGAGACAAAACCTGAAATGGTCTGGGAACTTTCTTCTCGATCACTGGCGAGAGTATCGCAACAATACCCACATACAAAGCAGTGATGAACCCACTCTTGGAAGCTGTTGTGTATCTCAGTCCCCAGGTCTGAAAGAGATAACCTCCTGAAAGGAACAATCCCAGCACAACTCCCTTCAGAAGACTTGCCTTGTCGGTGTTTTGGCGAAGCCTTCTGAAAGGAATTAGTAGAGTGACTGCTATTGCAAAACGGAAGGCATTATAAAATGCTGGGGAAAGATCTGAAAGAATGGCCTTCTGCATGGGGAAAGTCATTCCCCAGAAAACGACTACCAGAAAAAGATTTATGTATCCGCGTGTTCGGAGGGTCACGAAATCGGTATTCCGCGAACGACGGCTGAACAGATCAGACTACGACACTTTACAAAAAAGACGTTATGAACTATGCTTGATCCACCATCCTTCACAAAAGCACTCCAAACATCACCTGTCCGGTCTGTTAATAATGCATTATATACACTTACCTTGACTGAACACTTCTGGTGTGGTATAATATGTTTTGACGACGCCTTAAGTGGCGTCTTTCTTATTACAGTAGTAGTACAAGCAACAGCAATGCTACAACAATTGCTCCAAGTATAGAGAAAAGTATGGTTCTTTCCTTTCTGATCTCTTCTTCCGTCTTCTGTTCAAGGCGGAATTCATACCTGTTTGTGATTCCTTCATTTACAAATACTGTCTCTGTCCTGGAGTGATAACCAGAACTGGTGATCCTCACTGTACGTTCGCCGACTTTGGCAAAGTCTCTGTAAGGTGTGGTTCCCACGTAACTGCCATCTACATAGACACTTCCTTCTGGGAAAGAAACAACTTCGAGAAATCCATAAGGATAAGTGGGTTCCAAAACCAGGTCAAAACGTCTCGAGTCCTGCTGAACGTTAATCCATTCAGGGCCAAAGGCCAGATCTCTGTTATCCAACAGGTAGAACCTGTGCCACCCTGGCTCAAGATTTATGTTGACCGGAGCAATCCCTGCGAAGATTCCATCAACAAATACCCGGGTCTGTGTTCTGTCGGATCTTATAGTTGTGGAGATCAGCCTGGGGTTGTAATTGGCGTAGTAATAGTAAGTCGAGAGGTTCCACTGAGTTCTCTCAAGAGAAGATGTGACGATACTCCTGAAATCACCTAACCTGTCCAACAGAAGAGGAAAGGCGTTCTGGTGGAAACGCGTAATCGCAGGATCGATGAAATAGAGTGGATCCATGCTCGCAAAAGCAAAGATCACGTTTCTCCCGGTTTCTGGACGTATGAGGAACCGGTAAGAAAGCGTTGCCTTATCAGTTGGAAGTGTGTATTGTCGATTGGCGACCACGAAATTGTCAGTATCGTGCGCATTTGGAAAGAGGAGCAGTAACGTTCCATCTGATAGAACTTCAACAATAGCTACATAGGCATCCACGTTTGTCTTGAAAGAGAATTCGATCACTTCACCTGAGTAAAAGACTGAGCCTGGTGGACGATTAACCGTGAAATCAACTGATACTATAGAATCAAGTGGTGGAATCAGTACGATTTCGTCGGGGTTGTATTGAACATTCGAAAACAGTGTCGAGAAAAAAACGAGAAGTACAATGGTTGAAGAAAGCAGAATCCTTCTCATGCCAAGCCCTCCTATAACTGTCCTCTAATACTCTCGATGGTCTCATGGATTGTCCGAGCAGATTGCGTCAGAGCCCTTCTTTCATCATCTGAGAGTTTCAGAGGGAAAGCTCTCTGTGCTCCTTTGCGTCCAATAATCGTTGGAACGCTAAAAGCAACGTCCTTTAAGTCACCGAAATCTTCGTGGATGGTTGATATGTTTAACACTGTGTGTTCATCTCTAAGTATAGCCTGAATGACACGGCTAACTGCAAGTCCTATACCGTAATAAGTTGCT
>DLVL01000104.1:5293-5721 GCA_003444085.1 Kosmotogaceae bacterium
AGCCGCCGCAGAAATCACTTATCGGTATTCCTCCCACATCAGCACTCGACCAGCTCACGATTTCTGTGTCGCCATGCTCTCCCAGCACATACGCATGAACGCTTTTGGGTTCGATATGACAGTGTTCTGCAATACTTTGCCTCAAACGAGCTGTGTCCAGAGTTGTCCCAGAACCTATCACCGACGATCTGAGGGCACCGGAAGCTTTCCACGCAGCCCAGGTTATTGCATCCACGGGGTTTGACACGATCAGGAAAATCGGATTTTCGCAGTATCTGAGAGTCTCCTTTGCCGCTTGTGCAAGGATTCTGGCGTTATCCTGAGTAAGCTCAAGACGACTCTCGCCGGGTTTCTGGGGCCTTCCTGCAGTAATGACGACAATATCTGAGCCTCGTGCGATCTCATAGTCGCCGCCATTTATCTCTACC
>DLVL01000104.1:6015-44051 GCA_003444085.1 Kosmotogaceae bacterium
GTTCCCGCAATGCCAAGATCAGCATGTTTTCCTTCGCCTATACCGTTCACAACACATCCCATTACTGCAACAGTTATGGGAGCACTAATGCGACTTTCACTGAGCCATCTCTCCACGTCTCTGGCGAGGACTTCCACATCTATTTCGGTTCTTGCACATGTTGGACACGATATCAACTGGGGCTCGGATCTTTTTCCAATAGCGGACAGGAGGGTTCTTGCTATGTGTACTTCGCGCAAAGGGTCACCGGTAATCGATACTCTGATTGTCTCACCTATTCCCTGCATTAAAAGAGCACCTATACCAACGGAGGACTTTACAGTTGCCGCGTCTCCAATACCAGCCTCGGTAATACCCAGGTGAATCGGATACTCTGTCTTTTTACGAATATAGACGTTGCTCTCGTAGTTCTCGACGACAGACGATGATTTGGCGGAGATGACGATCTGTTCAAAACCCAGCCTTTCAAGAAGCCGCACTTGATCAAGAGCGCTCTCGGCAAGAGCAGTGGCTCTGTCGTATTTATTCAGATACGCTGATTTTATTGAACCTGTGTTGCTTCCCACTCTTATTGGAATAGATCTTTCGCGAGCTACTTTGACAATTTCTGCAACCTTGTCTTCAGGACCGATATTCCCCGGGTTGATCCTGATCTTTGAAGCTCCACACTTCATGGCTTCAAGAGCAAGACGATAGTCAAAGTGAATATCTGCGATAAGTGGTACAGAAGTTCTCGATGCTATTTCTCTTATGGCGTGAGCACTCTCAAAGTCAGGTACAGCAACCCTCACAAGCTCACATCCGGCAATCTGCAATGTGTTAATCTGAGCAATGGTTGCTTCGATGTCAGTTGTTCTTGTGTCCGTCATCGACTGAATGACAATAGTGTTTGCGGTGCCCAGTAGAACATTTCCTATCTTGATCGGTCTTATCATAGAAAACGACCGATATCTATTATGGTTATGTAGATGATCAGACCCATCAACAAGAAGAATCCAATAGCATGAATATACGCTTCTATTCTTGGCGGTATTCGTTTTCTCACGATCATCTCAATAAGAGCGAGAACCATTCTGCCCCCGTCCAGGGCTGGTAACGGCAACAAGTTTATTACCCCCAGATTGAGGGTTATAATACCTACTAGGATGAAGACAGTTCTTAGACCCGCTCTTGTGGCTTGTCCAACTATTGAAACAAGGCCTACGGGACCTGTAAATTCTTGAAGACTTGCGCCTCCACTGAACAACTGCGATAACACCCTTACCATTGCCACCAGCATTTCCTGTGCCCAACGAACCCCAACACCTAGAGCTTGAAAGGAATTCTCGGGATACCAGTAATCAAATCCCTGTTCAAAGAAGTTCGGTTCAGTCATGGCCTTCACAAACTCCTGCTTGGGCATCTCCAGAATCACTCGTGTTCCGTTTCTCAATATCTCGACGTCGAAAAAGTCAGGAAGACCCTGGCTGTACCATTCAAGCGTCTTTCCTGAGAAATGCAGATAGACCATGTTTTCATCAATGCTAATGGCCTGTGCAAGTAGTGAGAGATCAACACCATCTTCGATAGGCATATGAGCTACACGCACAAGGGTGTCTCCCTTCCTCAGATCTCCGAAGTCTTTGTTCACAATCGGTTTGAAGGTGGAGAAGTAGAAGCCGAGCGCGTACCGCTCTTCTGATAACGAGAATCCTTCGACAGTCCCCCGAAGTGTTTCACCAGATGCGAAATCCAACCTTGCGGGCATTCCGCTTTTGAGCACATCTGCGTAGGCACCTAACTCCTGTCTGACCGGGGCTCCGTTTATCATTGAGAGCTCCACTCCAATGTCACCCCTGAAATCTTTGATAACAAGCAGAGCTTCCTGAGGAAACAATGCCGGATCAGCCTTCAAAGTCTGTTCTGAACCGTTTCTGGCTACGGTAATTTCAATAGGTTCTCCCCTTCTTATGGCCTCCGTAAGTGACTGGTTCTGTATCAGGGTTTTGCCGTTCACAGAGATAATCCTGTCGTTTTCTCGAATACCAGCGTAGTATGCAGGGCTATCAGGGCTAACTCTTTCAACTCTGATTTCTGGAAATCCCCAGATCGCTCCAGCAAGGGCAAAGACAAGAAAACCAGCGATTATCGAAAAGAGTGGCCCTGAAAAAGTGATGAGAAACCTCTGCCAGGCAGGCTTGCTGTTGAACAATTCACTCTTTGGTATTTCTTCAGGGACTGTTTCAAGATCGTCGCCTGCCATTTTCACATAACCGCCGATAGGAATACTGTTGATTCTGAACTCTGTCTTTTTCGTCTTCTTTGATACTATTCGCGGGCCAAACCCAATTCCGAACTCGAGTACGCGAACGCCAAAAATCCGCGCAAAGAGATAGTGTCCCAGCTCGTGGATCAGGACAAGCAAGCTCAGAATGAGGAGAAATGAAATTATTGAGAGGAACATTTCGACACCTCTTCCATAGCGAGAATTCTTGATACCCTGTCAATTTCCATTACTTCATTATAGCCTGATGGATCACACGGGTCGACCCTCTTCACGGCGCTTTGAATCACCTTGAATATATCGGTGAACTTAATCTTTCTTGAGAGAAAGGCCTCAATAGCTACCTCGTCGGCAGAATTGTAAGCTATCTGAAACGAGAGCTGTCCGACAATCTCTCTCGCTAGTGATAGGGCGGGATACTTCTTTTCATCCAAAGGCTCTAAAGACAGCGAGACTGAGTTCATATCGAATTCTTTGTTTACGACTTGACGAACGGGATAGTTCAGTGCGTATGATATCGGTATCCTCATATCAGGCCAACCTACATGCAACTTTACAACACCATCGTCATATATGACTCCCCCGTGAATGATGCTGTTCCTGCAAATGAGGGTCAGGATTCTATCCTGCGGTATGCCAAAGAGGTGGTAGGCTTCGATTACTTCCAGCCCTTTGTTTACCATGGTGGCACTGTCGATTGTTACTCTCTTTCCCATGCTCCACACAGGATGCTTAAGGACCTGAGCCGGACTTACGTGCTGCAGTGCCTCAACATCCATGTCCCTTACGGATCCTCCGGAGGCGGTTATGAGTATTCTGCGAGGTTTATTCCATTGCTCAAGCAACTGAAAAACGGCACTGTGTTCGCTATCAACAGGTAGCAGTTCGACCCGATTCTTCTTGACTGACTCAAGAAATATCTGTCCGCCACAAACCAGTGTTTCCTTATTGGCAAGGCATATTCTACTTGCTATCTCTGTGGCAACCAGGCTGTACCGCAGACCAGCAATTCCAGGAACACCCACCATAACATAATCGGGATCTGCCGTTCTGAGCATCTCCTCAATTCCTTCAGCTCCACAGAAGAACTTTATGTCAGGGAATTCTCTCTTCAAGGAGTCCTCTCTTTTCAGAGAGGCAACATAACGAGGTTTTAGGTAACTGATCTGCCGTTCAGCAATTCTTGTGTTATGGCCAAAAGAGATTCCTACCAGCTTCAGACACTTCTGTGAGCCAACAACCTCAAGGGTTTGTCTGCCAATAGAACCAGTGGAACCAAGTACAACAAGGGACTTCAAATCCTCAGAACCTTCTGTCTATGATTTCGCGAATGTTCTCAGTGTCATTGTTGGCTTCGGCAAAAACCTTCTTGATGTCAGTTTCACTCATTTCCAGGATTTTGGAAGTCAGCTTCTCTACATCCTTTCGTTTTCCAGGGACACACTTATCTGCTGTCTTGTTCTTGGAAGCAACTTCGAGGGCAAATGCCGCACATCCCGGCGAACCGCACACCCCACAATCTATTTTGGGAAGAATGTTGAAGATGAGCCTTGCTCTATCGTCGGTTTTTAGTTCTCCTTCGTAATGCAAGACTTCATCTCTTGTTGGTTTTGATGGTTTCTTTGGTTGGGCTTTTGGAGATCCTGAAGATTCTAGAAGTATTTCCATGGCTCTTTCTGGATTCTCTCCGCTCTTCTCCCAAGCATCATCTATTCTGGACTGATCCATATTGACTATTAGCTTCACTTTTTCGGGAGCACCAGAACGCTTCCCTGGCAAACAGAGTTCAAAATCAACATCACCTTTTGCAATGGATTTTGCCAGTCCCGAGCATCCAGGAAACCCGCAAGCGCCGCAGTTAATTCCAGGCAGACATGCTTCGATTATCTTCTCTCTTGGATCAGCCTTTACTGCAAACTTTTCAGCCGCAAATGCCAGAAAGGTTCCTGCGGCAAGTCCCAGCAGGCCAAGTAATGCTATCGAATAGACCATCGTCATCGCCCATCACTCCTCATAACCGTACCAATCCCTGGAAGCCCATAAAAGACATCGAAAGCAGACCGGCAGTGACAAGTGCGCCTGCCAGGCCCTTGAAAGACTCGGGCATCTCGTATAAGTCCATTCTTTCTCGTATCGTTGCGAAGATTATCAAAGCGATCGCAAAGCCCGCGCCCGCACCGATAGAATGAAATATCGTCTCCATGAGAGTGTACTCCTGCTGAACGTTAAGGATTGCCAGGCCAAGAATAGCGCAGTTTGTGGTAATCAGAGGCAGGTAGATTCCCAGAGCCTCATAGAGGCTGGGGCTAACCTTCTTCAGTAAGATCTCTATGAACTGAACAAGCGTGGCAATCACCAGAATGAACACTATGGTTCTCATAAAGGGAATATCCATGAGCAGTAGCAGCTGATTAAGAAACCAGGTTATTACAGAAGCAACTGTCATCACGAATATCACGGCAAGGCTCATCCCTGTAGCTGTATCCAGCTTCCTGGAGACCCCAAGAAAGGGACATATGCCCAGGAATCTTGATAGAACAAAATTGTTGACAAGCATTGCTGAAAGGAATATCACAAATAGACGGCTCATTTCCATCAGAGATCAACCCCTAGTCCTTCTTTTTTGAGCTCTTCGATAGTTTACCGGACACGAAAGTGAAAAAGGCTGCCAAAAGTCCCAGAGCCAGGTACGCCCCTGGAGGCAGCACAAATGCAAAGAGCTTCACTTCAGAAAACTGCATTCCGAAGAAACTACCGTTTCCAAGTATTTCTCTTACCGATCCAAGAATGAAGAGGGCTCCTGTAAAACCCATTCCCATAAAGAGACCATCAAGGAAAGCGAGACCGGTCGAGTTTTTTGAAGCGAAAGACTCTGCCCTGCCCAGGATCAGGCAGTTCACGACTATCAGAGGAATAAAAAGTCCCAGTGTCTTCCATAGCTCGTAGATGAAACCATGCATGAGCATGTCTATCATGGTGACAAATGAGGCAATTACGACTATGTATGCAGGTATTCGGACCTTCTCCGGGATTAGCTTCTTGATTATCGAAATCACCACGTTTGACATTACCAGAACACACGTGGTCGCAACTCCCATCCCTATGGCGTTAACCGCGCTAGTTGTCGTAGCAAGAGCGGGGCACATCCCCAGAGCCTGCATGAAAACGGGATTTTGCTCGAACAAGCCTTGCCTGATTATCATTCTCCGCTTATCAGTCACTGCAGAACACCTGCCTCCGAGAGGAACTCATACATCAGATTCAAAGCGTTTATAACAGCATTGGCCGTTATGGTTGCACCTGTCATTACATCACTTGTTTGAATGATGCCTTCTTCCCTTCTTCTTCTATTCATGAGTTCAGTGTCTGTCGTTGGAGAAACACCCGCGTCCTTGTCAACTTTGAGGCCTGCCTGTAATCCTGATCGTTCGACCGGGTAAAACCTTTCCTTGACCTCGTCGTAAGAGATGTTTGCACCCAATCCAGGTGTTTCCTGAGCGTATTCTATTACCTCAATCCCGTTTAAAATCACTTCACCATCTCTCACGATGAAGGACGAGACTATCGAAACAGGGCCGCCGTATCCTTGAGATTCTCCGACCAGAACGAAGACCTGACCATTGTCCGGCAGCTCGAATCTATACACAGGGCTATATACGGCACCACGAATTGATGGAGAAGTGTATATAACCCCGGCTTCGGCCACGAAGCCTTCGGGATCCCAGGTGAAACGATCAAGACTCTCACTGTCTGACGGGATCTTATCTTCGTTCATGATTGGTTCAGATGTTGCGTAGTCCTTCAGAACTGTTCGTATTGCCTGAAGCTTCTCCTGGAGTTCGGCTTCGGCAATGGGTTCCTTGACAAGCTCGTAGATCAGAGATAATGCGAATCCAGCCACAAGAGTGATAGCCATTAGAACAAGTCCTGTCTTGAGATATTCAAGCATTTGATTTCACCGCCCCAAAGATTTTTCTTCTGGAGAAGATGTCAATAAGAGGTACAAGGGCGTTCATTATGAGAATCGCAAATGACACACCTTCTGGGAATCCTCCGAAATAGCGGATCAGCATTGTGATACCGCCACAGCCACAGCCAAAGATCAGCTGTCCTTTGAGAGTCATCGGACTGGTAACCATGTCTGTGGCCATGAAGAGAGCACCTAGCAGGAGACCACCGCCTAGAAGGTGATACAGCGGATGTCCATAGATTGGATTTATGATGTAGAAAATCCAGGAAATCAGAAGTACCGATCCGGCAAAAGCAACTGGTACAGGTATTTTGATTCTTTTTCTTATAACAAGATAGGCAAAGCCAATTAACAATAACAAAGCGCTGACCTCACCCATCGATCCGGGAATAGTCCCCAAGAACATCTCCGAAAGAGAGAAGGATCCACTTCCTGTTGCCCCTGTCAGGATGATTTCGCTCCTCATGGCCTGCTTCAGTTCCATAAGAGGAGTTGCGGTTGTTTGCAGATCAAAAGGAGTGAGCCAGGTCGTCATATGCACCGGGAAGGACGTGACAAGAAATACTCTCCCAATAAGAGCAGGATTCCAGAAGTTCTTCCCAAGACCTCCAAAAACATGTTTGGCTATACCTACTGCTACAATGACACCCAAAATTGCCTGCCACCACTCAACAGCTATTGAGAGATTCAAACCCAGTAAGAGCCCCGTGACAGATGCGCTACCGTCTGGAATGAAGTCTTTTTTTCCTCTCATAACCCTCATGATGAAGAATTCGAGGGCTTCAGCGGTAACCACACAAGCAACAAGAAGAGCAAGAGCTTTCATGCCAAACAAATACACGGCGAAGACGGACGCAGGTGTCAAGGCAATGAACACATCGATCATGATCTTCCTTACATCGTCGTTTGTTCTCAAATGTGGGGCAGCTGTTGTTGTCAACTTCATTTCTTCGCCCCCTTCTTCAGAGATCTGTAGACTTTCTTTGCCAGCACAAAACTCTTGACAAGATCTATGCCTGCGGGACATGCAAATGAACAGGCCCCGCATTCTATACAGTCGAGTAACCCCAGCTCAACAGCTGGATCGTATCGTTTTTTTGTTGCGTAAAGGTTTAGAAGATAAGGTTCAAGAAGAATCGGGCAGGCAACAACGCATCGTGAACAGCGAATACACGAAAAGAGCTCTTTCGACGCCGCGGATACCTTCGACAATAACGTTAACCCTGAAGAGCCTTTCACAACAGGAACGTCGAGCTTTGGAACAGCAATTCCCATCATTGGTCCGCCAAAGACTATTCGATCAAGGTCATCCTCACGTAATCCTCCAACTTGGTCTATGATTTCCGAAGCCAGTGTTCCAATTCTCACGAAGACATTCGTCGGGCTGTTTGTACAATCACCCGTTACCGTCAAGCCTCTTTCTATAAGAGGTTTACCAAGTTCGATCGCTTCATAGACTGCGAAAGCGGTGGATACATTGTGCACGACTACCCCGACATCCATTGGGAGCCCACCTGAGGGAACTACACGCTTCAAGAGAGAATCTATGAGTTGTTTCTCAGCTCCTTGTGGATATTTGGTTTTGACAGCAGTCACACGGATCTGGGAATCCTTTGCGGCCTTCTTCATGGCAGCTACGGCGTCTGGTTTATTGTCTTCAATACCCACTACAGCTTTACTCACGCCAAGGGTCCTCATAATGGCAAGGGTTCCCCTGATTATCTCATCGGCGTGTTCAATCATCATTCGATCGTCGATGGTCAGGTATGGTTCACACTCAGCGCCGTTGATTACCAGGGTATCGATTTTTCGATCCGAAGGAGGAGACAGCTTGACGTGTGCGGGAAACATTGCACCTCCCAGACCTACGATTCCAGCGTCCCTGATTCTTTCGAGAAGCTGTTCTTTTGAGAAGTCAGAAAAGGGCCTGGCAGGGTCAAGGAGCTCCCAGTCGTCTTCTCCTGTTCGCTCTATCACTATTGCCTGATCAGGTTTCTGGAGAGCAGGATGATAGGCTTTTTCAATAGAGACAACCTTTCCCGTTATCGATGAGTGAAGATTTGCAGACACATATCCTGCAGCTTCTGCAATCTTCTGACCGGTCTTCACAAGATCTCCCGGTTCTACCAGAGGTTTTGCTGGAACTCCTGCGTGGTTCGAAAGAAAGAGAAAGACCTTCGCTGGATTGCTGAATCGCCTTATGGCAGAGTCCTTTGCAAGCTCTTTCCTCTCCGGAGGATGGATTCCCCCCCTAAAAGTTAGTGATCTCATTCAGTGCCACCTCTCAGAATTCGTTGGAATCAACTTCTTATGTGAATACATTGAACATAACATGTCCGGGTCGCTCATTATAGAATGGCCTGGTACAGTCAGGGCAACCGGATGTCAAGAGTGCTTTGCTGAGAGTGCTATTGTCAGAAAAGAGTGATTCCGTACCGACAAGGTTCTCCGAAGTATCAAACTCAAGCAATTCAGTATTGCCAACATCTTCTTCAATAAGAAATCTCGCAAGTTGTACCCTTCTGTAGCGCTCCAATGAAGGTTGAAGATGATCTGACATTCCGGTACCTCTTACAGGTGTGAAAGAGAACAGGCCGACCTTTATTCCCCAGAAATAGCAGTCTACAAAGAAATCGACTAGACTGCGATCAGTCTCCCCAATCCCGACAATTGCATGAGTTGTAATCTTCCCTGGAAACTGCGAAGCAGCTTCACAGAGTAGATCAAGGTGTCTCTTAAGAGATCCGCCACGGATTCTTAGAAAGAGGTCTTCTTCTACGGCATCCACAGCGATTCCAACTCTTTCAGCTCCACTATGCATGAACTCTTCAACTTCTTTGAGGGATTCTGGCCGTACCGAAATGGACACTGGAAAATGGGCACTTCCGAGTGCTTTGACAACACGCAGAGCATCTTCTTTGCTTTGTTTGTTTGAAGTAACTTGCAGGCACAGTCTCTTAACCTGATCGTGAGAGTTTTCGAGGGCGTCCAGCACCTCTGAGAAGTCGTACTCTGGCCACACTACTCGGGAAAGGCGATCTCTCTTACTCTGTGCGGCGCGTGCTTGTGCGCAGTAACTGCAATCATAATCACATTGACCTCTCGATATCATGAGGTAGGCCATATGCATTGGTGCGTCGACCTTTATGCTCTTCAGGCCAAGCAAATTCTGAGTTCCTGCAGAGACTCTTACAAACAAAGCTACCACTCCAAGAATAATAGGGGCATTTCGCCCCTATTATATTACAAACCACACCTTGCGTCTTTTGCGGTTATTCAGGCTTGATTACTCTCAAGGAATCATCATAATCTGTTATTGGACTTATCAGAGATTGGCGGCAAGACAACGTCTGCCATCACGTAACAGGTGCCGTAGTTATCAATTCCGAGCAACTTGGTTTAACCATCCCCGCCGTCTGTCATGAAGCTGTTCTTTACAGGATTGTATTCTCTTGAGTTTGTCACTTTGTCTTCTGTAATTATCTGTAAAAGCAAAAGTATTTTCAGAAACGAAGATTTTTGCCACTACAATCTTTGGATTCAGAGACTGAGTTCTTCTTTAGGTATTACCTTAAACTCTCAGACGACAATCCGAAGACCTAACTATCTTGACAGTCTGAATCGTTACTGAATTCCTGAGCTTCCGGAATCACATGTATGAAGTTTTGTATAACACCTACACTAATATCTTTCACGTGACCCGGGAAAGAGTAGTTCAGACACACGATCTCTACAGAAGGTCTTCTTATGTAAAAATAGTCTTCAGTGACGGGAAAGTAATCAGGGTAATCGGCTATCAAGTGTCTGGACCACTGTATACTCCTGACGGTCAAAGAAAGCCTGAGAAAGGACTGGGCACTGCCCACACTTCTCAGCATTAGTGAAGACGGGATGAGAAAGACTCCGATCGTCGCATTTAACATGAGTAAGCTCAGGATAACGAAGATTGAAGTTACACCTGAATTACTGCCTGACGATCGTTTCACCGCTCTCAACATTCCCTTCAAAATCTTCTTCTTTACAGTGATTTCCAATTGCAACGTTTTTACCGATCGAAATTCCTGGGGGGATCGCAACATCTGATCCGATAACAGCGAGGCCGTAACTATATACATCAGAGGCTACTCTGTTCGACTTCGGCTCCCCGACGCCTATCTTCACTTCTGCTCCGATGACCGTTCGTTCACCGATTATCGCTTTTTCCATGTATGCGCCCTGTTCGACAACAGTATCTGACATGATGACAGAGTCCCTAATAACAGCCCCTTTTCTGATCTTCACTCCTTGAAAAATAACAGAATTCTCAACGGTAGCGCATATTTCTGAACCTTCATTTATCAGTGAACTCCTCACTGAGGAATCTGTGCCGACAAAAGCAGGAGGATACTCCTGTGTCTGAGTGTAGTATTTCCATGAAGGGTCATGAAGATTCAAAGGAGGAATTGGTCTAACCAGCTCCAGGTTTGCTTTCCAATATGACAGAAGAGTCCCGACATCCCTCCAGTAACCATCAAACACAAAGCTGAACAGATCACCCGCGCCTTCTTCGACAATCTTTGGCAGGACGTTTTTGCCAAAGTCGTTTTCGCTGTTTGGATCCTCTTCATCCATTATCAGGCGTTCTTTGAGGAACGGCCAGTTGAACACGTATATGCCAAGAGATGCTAGATCAGAACGTGGTTTCTCTGGCTTCTCCTGGAAATCAACGACCCTGTTTTCAAAATCAGTTACAACCATTCCGAATCTCTTTGATTCAGATAATGGAACTCTCATGCAGGCAATTGTTCCGCTTGCACCTTTTGAAAGATGATAGTCGATCATCTCGTTGTAATCCATCCCATATACATGGTCTCCGGAGAGTATTACAACGATCTCGGGATTAAAACTATCAATGAACTCTGCGTTCTGGAAAACAGCGTTTGCTGTTCCGGTATACCAGTCAGATGCTTGCATCCCTGTGTAAGGGGGTAGAATAGTCACTCCACCGCCTTTTCTATCCAGATCCCACGGTCGTCCGATTCCGATGTGCCTGCTCAGAAGATGAGGACGATACTGTGTAAGAACACCCACGTTATGTATCCCGGAGTTCACACAATTACTCAGGGAAAAATCAATGATCCGGTACTTTCCACCGAAAGGAATGGCTGGTTTGGCGACTTCGTCTGTCAATAGCCCCAGGCGTCTACCCTGGCCACCTGCTAGAACTAGAGCAACCGGTTGTCTTCGCATGTTACCACCTCACACTACGCCGTGTTTCTCGATACTGGCTGGTTTGTTGGGTCTTCCTTGCAGACTTCTACCAGATCTCACAATCGCGTTTTTGTCGAGCACGGCGTTTTCCACGAGCGCCCCTTCTTCAATAACGGTCGACTCGAGAATCACCGAGTTTCTGACAACAGCTCCCGCAAAGACACGTGTATTTCTGAATAACACAGAGTTCTCAACTTTTCCCGATATTATTGAACCATCAGCGATTATTGAATTTCTTATCTGCGCTGTATTGGCTATTTTCGGGGGAGGCAGGTCTTTAAGCTTTGTGTAAACCGTTCCTTTTTCGTAGAAAAGCTCATGGCGAATCTCGTCTTTCAGTGCATCCATATTGGTTTTGTAGTAAGTATCTATGCCAGCTCTAAGGTTTCTCCAGTAACCCCTGAATCTATATTCATGGACCGTTATGCTGCTCGAGCACGGAACAAAGATATCTTTGACAAGATCGTTCTTCCCCTCCGGAACATTGGCATATAGTAGTTCTTTGAGGAGATACTTGTTGATGAAGTAAACGCCCAGTGGAACAATCTTGCGAGAATCTGCAGCAACCGAGTCTTTCTCTTGGGAAGCGTATTCTTTCCATCCGGTAACCCTACCTGAACTTGTTGAGCTGAGCATCCAGTCTCCATCTGTCAGCTCTGAAGGCTCTACTTCAGCTGTCATCATTGTCATGTCTGCCCCTGATTCAAGGTGACTCCTGAACAGGTCGTTATAGTCTGTTCGGAAAACGTGGTCACCAGAACCAATGAGCACATGGTCCTCGTTTCCGCGTCTGAACAATGTCATGTTCTGGAAGACGGAGTCTGCCGTTCCGGCATAGCCCATACTGCGGTTCTCGAGCGAGAAGTACGGTTGAAGAATGAATAGGCCGCCAGTTTTCCTGTCGAGATCCCACTCTTTTCCAGAACCGAGATGATCCATCAGGCTTCTGGGATTATACTGAGTTATTATGCCGATTTTTGAAATCCCAGCGTTTACCATGTTTGTGAGGGCGAAATCTATCACCCTGTACTTTCCGAAGACCGGTAGGGCTGAACTGGCTCGAATCTTTGTGAGATTCGCCAGATCCTTTCCTCTTTCCCATGCAAGTACTAGGCCAAGCACTTTCATAAGATCACCTCAGTAATCCACGCATGGCAGGTTGTTCATGAAAGACAGATCAGGCATTTCCGGATGGACATCATGTTGAAGAGAATGATCAATGCTGTCCTTTGCGACCTCTGTTGCTTCCTCAAGCAGGTCAAGAACAGTTGCCCTGCTCACCCAGCCAGTGGTTGGGTGATACCAGGGTTTCTTAGAGAGATTCAAGACATCTGGAAAATCCGTTGGAGATTGGGCCGAACCAGAAGTAGTTTTTCTTGCCTTGAATATCCCGAATACATCTGTCACTGTTTTTCTGAGCCCGGTAACTCTCCTGCTCTGTCTCATGACGTTACGCATTTCTGAAAGACTCCTGCTCATACTGATTTTGTCGATTTTGTAAAGCCTGTAGATTAGTTCTAGATGCACCTTCTCAATTTCATCGGGAATTTCTTCTGGAAGTTCTTTCAGTGGGTCCAGCTCAAGGGGATCCTTCTCCAGGAACCTTCTGACCATTTCATAATCAATAGCAGTCTCCAGTTCAGTATGTTTCTCACTGTTTCCTGCCCTTGAGATTACGTAAGGATGCACCATCCGATCCAGCGTATGATGACACACAAGGCCGTGAACAAATGCAGGGTAGTTTCTGTACAGGCTTCTTGAGAGTTCATTCAGGTACATACCACATTTCTGATTATGAATTCTTTTGCCAGCAGCCATGTAGTGATGGTCATCAACAACGTACAGGAAAACATCCGGACCCTGAGTACCAAGGTTGTAAAACGCCCTGTCTTCATCGTTTTCAAATATATAGTCGAGTTCTCTGGCTGTTCTTGAGCCGTGTATCAGATGAGTCCAGAAGTCTGGCATCGCTCACCTCACCGCATTTTGCTAATAAGGTCATGATTCTCCTGTAACTGAAACTTCAATGGTGAAAGCAATTCGTGGTAGCTACACAAGGATTCTCGCAGTCTCCGCTATCTTGAATATACCAAATACCAGGTCAGTATCGTATCAAATCAACGTATCATTTTCCAGGAACTCCATGATCGATCACAGATGCTCTTCAGTACAAGAACTGTATGAAATTATCTCTTCTTCGTCGAAGAAGACTTTAATTTCTCTGAGAGCGCTCTCATGGCTGTCTGAAGCGTGAAGCAGGTTCTTCCTCACGGTTATACCGTAATCGCCGCGAATAGTTCCTGGTGAAGCTATTGACGGATCAGTGTTTCCAACTAGATTGCGACAGATTTGTACCGCGTTCAGACCTTCAAAGACTGAAGCTACCACAGGGCCGGAAGTGATGAAATCCAGCAGAGGATTGAAGAATTCCTTGCCAATGTGTTCCTTGTAGAGATCGCGCGCCTGTTCTAAAGTCACAGAGACCATCTTGAGCGCCACCAGTTTGAGACCCTTTTGCTCGAACCGGGAAAGAATTGTTCCGACAAGTCTTCGTTGTATTGCGTTTGGCTTAAGAAATACGAGTGTTCTCTGCATGGTCAGCCTCCGTATGTGAATGATAACACACGCGGCGGTGGCTGCAGGATGATATAATTGCTGCATGAATAGCGAGCTTGATGTGTTTTCAAGCAAGGTTTTGAGCACTTTCTTGATCAGTCATCCTGGTATGGCAGTCATGCTTGTCGGAGCCAGCTCAATGTATCTAAGAGATATTGCGCATTCGGTGATTGCTGAGGATCCGGACTGGTCTTCCAGGAAGTCCACAAGTGATCTGCTTCATATTGAACCGGACGGCGGGAATATCGGGATTGACCGGATTGCAGAAGCAAGAGCTTTCTTCAATCACCGGCCAGCATATGGCGACCGGAAATACCTTCTGATGACTGAGAGTGAACAGATGACAGCAGAGGCAGCAAATTCATTCCTGAAGATCCTGGAGGAACCACCTTCGTTTGGTCAGATAATCATGACCTGCACAACAGCAGATAAGCATTTACCAACCATCAGGAGTCGAGTGATTACATTCAACGTATCGTATCCAGTTGATAAACTTGGCAAGATCAAAGAACTCTACAGGCGTCGATCAAGACACTTGCTTGCAGTATGTTCGGAAGATTACACAGTCCTGAAAAGCCTCCTGGTGAACACCGAGAGTGTGAAAGATCTCCTTGAGTATGTTGAGACGATGGACGACATGAACTTCGACGCTCTCATCGAAAGAGTGTTCAATCCCGGATTTGATGATGAAGTTAAAGACAAGCTGATAAAGAGAAAGGCGATTGTACTGTTGCTGAAAAGCATATCTGAACAAAATACTCGTCTATTCACGATCCTCTCGAGACTCGACATCAGAATGAAGAAATCCGGTCAGTATTTCGACTACCTGAGAGAATTTGCAAGTGTTTCCAGGAGTATTCTGAGGGATTTGCTTGTTTTGAATACCACTTGTGAATGGAGAGAACTCGTAAACACGGACCTGTTAGAATGGTTATCGGGAAGAGAAACGCTGGATTCACTCGAGGCGGACATCCTCTGGTGTGACAAAATCGCCGGCATGAACAGAGCGGTTTTGAATAATCGCCTCGTATTGCACAGGGTTGTAAATAGTGTTGTCAAACATATGGAGAAGAACAGGACAAATCGGAGGTAGTAATGCCTGAGATAATTGGGACTGTCTATGGAGTGGAGTTTCAGCCGCCTGGGCGTCTGAATTACTATACAGCAGCTGAAGAGAATCTAAAACCTGGTGATTACGTGCTAGCAATGAATGAGTTTGGACTTGATGTTGGGAGAATCCGAATGGGTCCCGTTTCGGTCGAGATGGAGACATTCACGGAGGAACTCAAACCGATTCTCAGACTCGTTCAGGAAGAAGACTGGGAAACTCATCGACAAAATGAGAACGATGCAAAAGATGCCATGAAAACCTGTAAAGAGCTGATTGCCAAACATGAATTACCCATGAGGCTATTGTACGCGAAGTACCTCTTTGATCGTTCGAGGCTTCTATTCTACTTCGGTGCGGACAGCAGAGTAGACTTCCGTGAACTTGTGAAGGATCTTGCGCGGGCGTTCAAAACCAGAATTGAGCTCAGACAAATCGGGATTCGTGATGAGGTGAAAGTGAAAGGAAGTCTCGGCCTCTGTGGGATGGTTGCTTGCTGCAACAGGTTTTTGAGGGAGTTTGAGAGTATTACTCTGAAGCAGGCGAAGAAGCAGCAGCTTCTGATAAACCCGGCCAAGATTTCCGGCAGATGCGGCAGACTCCTTTGCTGCCTCTCTTACGAGCAGGGTCTCTACGAGAGTGAGCTTCGCGATATTCCTGATGAGGGAGCAGTTGTTGATTATGAGGGTAAGACCTGTAAGGTAGCTAACGTCAATTTGTTCAATACCACTATCACTTTCGTTACAGATGATGACCAGATTGTCAAAGCGACATTTGACGAATTCAGACAGAGTCAGAAGTCGGTGATAGAAGAAGCTCTTCCGGAACAGATTCTCCTGGACGAAGAAGAGCTGGACCTTGAAAACAATGAATGATCGGGGGGAGAGACTTGACAGCAAATGTCAGACAGAACAGAATAGCAGAGCTGAAAGAGCTCGGAAGAACGTGTCGTGGAGATATCCTGAAAATGACCACTGTGGCAAACTCAGGTCATCCTGGCGGATCGATGTCCTCAATAGACCTGTTTCTTACTGTCTTTTCGATGGCCAATATCAGTGCCGAAACTCCCGATAATCCGTCAAGAGATCGGGTGGTTATTAGTCACGGACACACATCGCCCGGGGTCTACTCGGCTATGGCGAGACTCGGATTCTTCTCAACTGAGGAGGTCATAACGGGGTTCAGGCATTCCGGGTCAGTTTTTGAAGGCCATGTCACACGCGGGATTCCTGGGATAGAATGGACCACCGGGAACCTTGGACAAGGGCTTTCGGTGGGCGTCGGTATGGCGATCGCATCGAAACTAACCAAGAAAGACTATCGTGTCTTTGTATTGATGAGTGATGCCGAACAAGCAAAAGGACAGGTGGCAGAAGCAAGACGAACAGCAGCCAAGTTCGGACTCAACAACCTGATTGTAGTAATTGATGATAATAATGCACAGATATCCGGAAGAGCAAGAGATATAATGCCGGTAAACATAAGAGAAAACTATATATCTGACGGATGGGAAGTTGTGGAAGTGGATGGCCATGACTACGCGCATCTGGTCGATTCACTTGAGCTTTGCCTGCACAAACAGGATAAACCAGTGGCGATTATAGCAAAGACCATAATGGGTAAAGGGGTCTCTTTCATGGAGAACGATGTGGCGTACCACGGAAAGCCCCTTTCTCCGGACGACTGCAGAAAGGCTTTATCTGAGCTTGGAGTGGAAGACGACCTCGATTACTTCATCAACGCGAGAAAGAGGATGAAGCCAAAACGCTCTGTGTCGAAAATAGTGCAGGAGTACCCTGCCCCCGATACAGGAAGCCCCCTTGTATATCCTGCAGATAAAGCGGTAGATAATAGAAGTGCATTTGGAAGAGCACTTGCCGACATAGGAAAAAGAAACAGAGAGAAGGTACCCATGGCAGTGATTGACTGTGATCTGAAGCCTTCAACGAAGCTTGAGGATTTTGAACATGAGTGTCCCGAGTCTTTCTTTCAGATAGGTGTTCAAGAACATAATGCCGCTGCCCTGTCTGGGGCGCTCTCTTCATGCGGGGTTCTGACGTTTTTTGCTGATTTCGGGGTTTTCGGGATTGATGAGACATACAATCAGCAGCGTCTGAACGACATCAATCACGCAAACCTGAAAGTAGCGGTAACGCATTCTGGACTTGATGTTGGTGAAGATGGTAAAACTCATCACTGTATTGACTACATTGGTGTGATGAGAAATCTTTACGGCTTCAAGCTGCTAATACCTTCAGACCCTAATCAGACAGACCAGATGGTAAGGTACATGGCTGCGACTCCTGGGAATTTCATGCTCGTCATGGGGCGCTCAAAGATCAAGCCGCTGGAAAGAGCTGAGGGGGGGTTGTTCTTCGGAGAAGATTATGTATTTGAGTATGGAAAGATTGACCATATTAGAAGAGGTAATGATCTGACGATTGTCACTCACGGGCAGGTCACTTCAGCAGTCGTCGAGGCCGCAGATGAATTGAGGGACGAACACAATCTAAGCGTTTCGGTTCTGGCTGTCCCCTGTCCTCTGGATCTTGAGTTATGTGATTTCAGAGACCTCCTGAAAGGCAAAGTCCTGGTCATTGAGGACCACAACTCAAATAGCGGCCTTGCCTCGATTATCGCAATGGAGATGATTTCAGATCAAATACTGCCGGAGGCTTTTGAGAGTGTTGGTGTTGAAGGATATGCCTTTTCAGGTTCAAATGAAGATCTGTACGAACTTGCAGGACTCTCTACTCGTGCGATTGTTGAAAGAGTAAGGCGGATACTGGCTTGATCGATCAGATGAAGGAGAATGCGAGAAGATTCCGCGAAAGAGTTGGAATCGATGTAGATACGGCTCTTCTTATTGAGGCATTGATGCATTCTTCGTTCGTAAACGAGCAGTCTTCTGTTGGTATCAGAGAACTGGAGTCAAACGAGAGGTTGGAGTTCCTCGGCGATGCGGTCCTGGATCTCTATCTGGCTGAAACGCTGTATACAGCATACAAGCTCAACGAAGGGGACATGTCAAAGACTCGTGCCCTTTTGGCCAATGAGGATTTTCTGGCTGAGATTGCCAGAAGTCTTGGAATCGGCGATTTCATAATGCTTGGAAAAGGTGAAGCTGCTTCCGGAGGCAGAAATCGAGATTCGATTCTGGCTGATGCTTTTGAAGCGATAATTGCAGCGTTATATCTCGATAAAGGGTTCAGTGTTGTTCGTGAGTTTCTTGATAGGCTCTATTCTCCGCATGTTTCTGAGGTTATCAGTTCAGGAATACAAAGGGACTTCAAGACGCTCTTGCAGGAGAAGAGCCAGGTCGGTGGAGGGCCCAGGCCTCAGTATGAACTGATCGATACCTCCGGACCTCCTCAGCGAAGACGGTTCAGGGTGAGAGTCGTTATTGGTGATCGCGAGCTGGGACAGGGAGAGGGCTACTCAAAAAAGGCCGCAGAGCAAGATGCAGCCAGGCAAGCCCTGGAAGCCTTGAGTAACAGTCAAGAAGAATAACCGATGCTTCTGGTCAGACCACAAAGAACACTTTCTGTTAGCGTTACGGGATCATCGTGTGTTCTGAACTGTAAGCACTGTAGTCGTCACTACATAAAGAACATGGCCGATCCTTCAATGATGAGCACCGCAGCCAGTAGAGGAACAAAAAGCTTTCTAATCAGCGGAGGCCTGGGAGAGGGTTTGTACGTCCCCTGGGGAAGATACGAAGACGAGTTAAAGTCATTGAGGAGAGAACACGAAGTTCGCTTCAACATTCACACCGGTCCAAAGATTAGTGTCGACGCCATTGAGTCACTGAAGGAACTGGCAGATGTTGTTTCGTTTGATGTCATAGGTAAGCATCGCACTATGAAAGAAGTCTATGGAGTAGATGTATGGAAAGACTCGATTAGAACTCTTGAAATGCTTATCAAAGCAGAAATCAAAGTCATTCCTCACGTAACCATCGGTCTGGAAGGTGGTCTGATGACGCATGAGTTTGAGGCTGTATCAATAATATCTGATCTAGGGTTAGACTGTGTGGTATTCCTGGTTCTCATTCCCACTGCGCAGACCCCTTACGCCCATTCGCCCTTGCCAGAAATAGAAAGAGTAAGAGACTTGTTCAGTTCTGTAGAGATCCAGAAGATTCTCGGTTGTATGGTCCCACGTGGTCACTACAGAAAGGAACTGCAAAGAACGGCGGTCGATACAGGATTTACAGCTATAGTCAAGCCGGTTTCTGAGACCATCAAGAAGATTGAAGCAGAGAATCGGGATGACATCGAGTATGTTGACGAGTGCTGTGCCTTTTACTTCTAGATAAGGATCCTCTGGTTCTCTCTGAAGACGATTTTCCTGAACAGAGTTAATCAGACTCTGTAATCATATAGACGTAATCTGATCAGTTATAGATGATACGCTGGAGGTATTCCATTGGCGGGAAGCAAACCTCTCAGAATACTCGGAATTGATCCGGGTTTTGGGAAAATCGGTTACGGGATAATCGATGTTGACGGCTCAAAAGCGAAGGCAGTCTGTTTTGGGGCGATCGAAACAGATACCGGTCATGCCATTCAACAGAGACTTGACACGATCTTTGAAGCGATTATGGAGTTGGTCAGGGATTTCAGGCCTGATGAGACTGTTGTTGAGCAGTTGTTCTTCTTCAGGAATGTGACCACTGCGATTCAGGTTGGCGAAGCCAGAGGAGTAATCTTGCTGGCTCTGCAGAAGAATAATCTTCCGATATTTGAGTACACGCCAAAGCAGGTGAAGCAATCTGTAACAGGATATGGGAAGGCGGAGAAGGGTCAGATTCAGAAGTCGATGAAAATGTTTCTCAATCTCGATGTAGTCCCAAGACCAGACGATGCGGCAGACGCTCTTGCTACCGCCTGGTGCCACTTTCTTTTCAGGAAGCATAAGCTAAGGGAGAGATCATGAGAATAAGCCTGTTATGTTCCAATGTCCTTTTTGGAGAGCTTTTTGAGAAGATCACAGGGTATAGTGCTGATGATACTCTCTGCAGCTGTCGAGTAAGCAAGGCAGAGATAGACGTCAATAGCAGAGAAGCCAGGATCTTCATTAGTTCACAAAACGGGACTAATGATGACAGTGACAAGGATGATCTGGAGGACTTCTGTAGAATCGCTTCCGCTCTAATTGGTGGAGAAGTCTCCCTGATCACAATACATGAGAAGGATGTTGATTCGTTAGTCATCACAGACAACAGCAAAGATCAAGAACTCGAGTCGAAGCTTCTTGCAGCCATCAGGAAAGATCGAAGAACAAAGGTTTATCTTGAGCATGCAGAACTGGGTTTTACTGGCGGTTGCCTGGTTGTAACGGTAGACAACGAGTTTGCTGAATCAAGGCTTTCTTCGAAAATGAAAGCATTGAAGAAGGCAATTTCAGATGTTTGTGGAAAACCGGTGGACATAAAGATAGAGATACGCCAGAGAGATGATGATTACCCGGAAGCTCCGTCTGATGAGCCGACGGAAGAAGTCATACAAAAGGCAAAATCGGCTCCGAAAGATGGAACAAGAACTCTTGGAGTGATAGTCGGAAGGAAGATCTCGCAGACTCCAACTGAGATTGCGTCTCTTGAGGGGCCAGCAAAAGACGTTGTTGTATCTGGTGAAGTTTTCAATATCTTCTACAGGAAGAATCGCTACGCTTTGCTCAATTTCAACATCACAGATTATTCAGACTCCGTAAGCTGCAGGGTAACCGGTGAGCGGGCAGAACAAATATATGCAAGTATTTCCGAGGGAGATACTCTGACGGTTAGAGGAAAACTCGAACTGGATAACAGAAACAACGAAGAAGTCATTGCGATTCGTGACGTCAACAGGTGTGAATTACCTTGTCGCGAGGATCGTTCAGAAGAGAAAAGGGTGGAGCTTCATCTCCACACTAAGATGAGTTCTCTTGACTCAGTAGTTGAGATTCCGAAGCTGTTTCAGACCCTGAAACGATGGAATCATGATGCTGTTGCCCTGACTGACCATGGTGTCGTGCAAGCAATTCCCGAATTCTATGAGGAAGCAGTGAAAAGTGGAATCAAGCCCATATTCGGGATTGAAGGCTATCTGATGAACGATATTGAACCGATACTCTTCAACGTAGAAGATCGAGAGCTCTCACTGGAGGATATCACCTACGTTGTTTTTGATCTTGAGACAACGGGGCTTCATGCAGCCTCTGATGAGATAATTGAGATCGGAGCCTTGAAGCTTCACAAAAGTGAAGTGATTGAGGAGTTCCATAGTCTCGTGAAACCTGTTTCAAAACCAGGCGATACTGTCAGGGAGCTAACGGGTATAACAGACGCTGAGCTAGAAGAAGCCGCACCCTTGGACGAAGTTCTTCCCAGGTTTCTGCAATTCTGTGAAGGTTGTATTCTGGTTGCGCATAACGCAACGTTTGACTACAGCTTTGTTCGTACTGCCGTTCGGAAGATAACAGGCCAGAACTGGGAATATCCATACATAGATACCCTTGCACTTTCAAGAGTACTTCTGAAAACGAAGAGTCACAAGCTTGATTCTCTGGCGAGCTACCTGAACCTGGGGTCGTTCAAGCATCACAGGGGTCTGGAAGATGCAAGGATAACTGCCAGAATCTTCAGAAAGTTCATGAATATGATGAAGAAGCGCGGAGTCCGGAACTTGCATGATATGGAGAAACTAAAAGAAGAAAATGAGAGGCGCATTCAGCAGTCAACAAATCATGTTTCAATTCTTGCTGCAACGAGTGAAGGGCTGAGAAATCTCTACAGACTTGTGACAATATCTCACACAGAGTTTTTCTACAAGAGACCTCGAATTCCAAGAAGCGTTCTTACGAGACTACGTGAAGGACTGCTGGTAGGGTCTGCATGTATTTCCGGGGAGCTTTCAAGACAGTATCTATCCGGGTCTTCAATGACAGAACTGGAAGAGGCTGCCAGATTCTATGACTATATTGAAATAATGCCACTGGATGTGATTGATGAATCGGAGGCAGAGGAGAAAGTCTCGAGAGAAACGCTCAGAAAGATGTACCGCGACTTTTACGACCTTGGAAAGAAACTGGGCATTCCGGTCGTTATGACCGGGGACGTTCATTTCATTGAGCCAAGGGACAGCATATTCAGAGCGGTAATTAATGCGCTGCAAGATTATCAGAACTTCGACAACCAGCCAGGCATATACTTGAGAACAACTGAAGAGATGCTCGAAGCGGCAGCAGAGATCTTCGATGACGAGAAGATTATAAGAGAAGTCGTAATTGATAATCCCAAGCTTGTTGCATCCAGAGTGCATGAGATCCAGCCATTGAAGAAGAAACTGTCTCCTCCTCACATTGATGGAGCTGACGAGGAATTGAGGGTAATGGCGCAAACGAGTGCGAAACATGTTTACGGAGATCCTCTGCCAGCGATCATCGAAGAGCGCCTTAACAAGGAGCTCGATGCGATAATCAGTAATAAGTACTCTGTCCTATATATCATTGCACAACGTATGGTCGAACAATCGAAGAAGGATGGATACGAGGTTGGCTCAAGAGGGTCCGTTGGGAGTTCGCTTGTGGCATTCCTTATCGGAATAACCGAGGTGAATCCTCTTCCTCCGCATTATTGCTGTGAGAAGTGTCATTATTCAGAATTCTTCGTGGAAGATCGTCTCGGTTCAGGCTATGATTTGCCTGACAAAGCCTGTCCCGAATGTGGCAACGAGCTTCTGAAAAACGGACAAAACATCCCCTTCGAGACCTTCATGGGATTCAAAGGAGACAAAATACCTGACATTGATCTGAATTTCTCCGGAGAATACCAGGAAAGGGCGCATCGATTCCTCGAGGAGCTCTTTGGGAAGAACCATGTTTTCAGAGCAGGAACGATAAGCACCGTGGCTGAAAGGACAGCGTATGGTTTCGCCAGAGCCTATATGGAGAAAAAGGGAGTTAGCCTCAAGCGTGCTGAAATCGATCGTATTGTCAGAAACATCTCCGGAGTGAGAAGGACTACAGGGCAGCACCCTGGAGGCCTTATGGTTGTTCCGAAAGATAGGGATGTGCACGAGTTCACACCGGTACAGTTCCCGGCCAATGACCTGAATGCAAGCACGATGACAACACATTTTGCATATGAGGTCATTCACAATGATCTTGTCAAAATCGATGCGCTCGGTCATGACGATCCGACATTCATTAAACTGTTGAAAGATATGACTGGAATTGATCCAACTACGATTCCGATGAACGACGAGGAAACGCTCTCAATCTTCTCCTCACTCAGGGCACTTGGACTGAAACCCACCGATCTTGGAACAGATGTGGGCACACTTGGCATACCTGAATTCGGTACTCCATTTGTAAGAGGACTTCTTTCTGAGACAAGACCCTCCAGATTCAGCGAGCTTGTAAGAATATCCGGACTGTCTCACGGAACTAACGTATGGCTAAACAATGCAAGAGATATCATCTCGTCGGGCAAGGCGAGCCTCTCTGAGGTTATATCGTGCAGGGACGACATCATGAACGTACTCATATTGAAAGGCGTAGATAAAGGCGACGCCTTCAGAATAATGGAAGATGTAAGAAAAGGGAAAGGAATAGGTGACCAGGATATTCAGCTACTTAGAGAACACGGTATTCCTGAATGGCTTATAGAATCGTGCCAGCAGATCAGGTACCTCTTTCCCAAAGCTCACGCCGCTGCTTATGTGAGCATGGCTTTTAGAGTCGCATATTTTAAGGTGCATTACCCGCTCGAGTTCTATGCTGCATACTTCACCCTCAAGGGGGGGGATTTTGATGCAGATTTGGCTGTAGAAGGAATCGGTGAAGTGAGGCGTGAACTCGCGAGGCTCAAAGCCGATCAGGAGAAGAACTTCCGGGAACGTTCCAGAGAAACCATTCTGGAAGTAGTCCACGAGATGCTATTGCGCGGTTTCTCCTTTTTGCCTGTTGATCTCGAGAAATCCGACGCCCTCAGTTTCCTCAAAGAAGGTAACAGCCTCAGAATACCCTTCTGCAGCCTGAAGAATTTCGGATCAAAAGTAGCACTGGCAATAAAGACAGAGTTTCAGAAGAGATCCTTCTCCTCTATAGAGGATCTCGTAAAACGAACATCGATAAGCAGAACAAATGTTGAAGTACTGCGTGGATATGGAGCATTGAAAGATCTTCCCGAAAACGATCAGATTACTCTCTTCTGAGGCCCTGCATATGTCTCTTTCTCTCAGTTCTCAGGAATATGACAGGCTTATAGAAGTCTGTGAGAAGCTTTCAGGAAGCGTCGAACCCGGCTACAGATTCATCAAGATATACTTCAGAAACGGGCCACGCTTTTTTGCAACTGATGGATGCGCAAAGCTTGAACTTCCCGCTGGTTCGGGTTCTTCCTGCTTCGAAGGTACCTATGTTCTCCCCCTGGACTACGCAAAGGCCTTGAAGAATCAACCTGAAGTATCAGAAATCAGCTTCTCATTTTCTGATGAAACACTGCTACTGGAAACAGATACACAGAAACTCACCATTCAGAAATCAAGACTTCCTGGTCATCCTGAGATGGAAAGGAAATTCGAGTATCTTTTCGGAATACAGGTGAAAGAATTCACCAGAAAGCTCGATTACGTGTCTTCTATAAGCAACGAAGGAGATCTTATTGAAATTGCGGCAAACAGCGAAAGTGTTCTGATGATTTCTCAAGCGGCAGGGATGACAGCTGTCTCATTCATAGACATTCCCGCAAAACACAAGTTCACTTTCTCAATCCCTTATGTAACCTCGAGGCACCTTGTGAAAGCATTGTCTCTTACGAAAGCCGGCAATCTTTCTTTCGGGACGGGTATCGCGGAGTTGGGATTGAAGACCGGCAGAATGCTCTTTTCTTTATGCAGGCTTAATGAGACAAAGAGCAGTGCTCAGATTTCGAGCATACGCAACTGGCCAGGTTCGCCTGTGCGTATTGACAAACGAAAACTCACTGGCGCACTTAGAAAAGCTTGCAGTCTGATAGGGAGAGGACTGAGCATTCTTCTTGTATCAGAAAACAGAAAAGTAAGGCTATATCTCAAAACTGCTAACATGCGTTATGAAGAAAAGCTCACCGATGAATTCTCCGAGGACTTCATAACCAAAGTTGACCCTCACAGGCTCAGAGCAGCTCTGTCCAGGTTGCCAGGAGACAGTGTTCTACTCGGCAGACACGCCAATGCTGTCTTGTTGGCAGACGGCAAGGGAAGCGACTTCATTTTGATCCCCGAAATACGCTAAAGCGGCAGACGCATCTCTTATCAGGAAGAAAAGAAGGTCTTCTGGCGATGAACGGTCATCACAACTCACAATTCATTTTGTCATTCTCATACTAAGATCGCTATAAAATTATATTACTACAGAATGATGCCATTACAAAAGCTTATATAATAAGGATTATAAGTGCAGGTAATTTATGAATGGTCTGCTTGACATATTCTGGATGCTGTTCTTATAATTATGATGAAGATGATGCATAAGTCTTGAGGAGGGAAAATCATGGCTGCGAAAGAATACACGGTTGGAATTGACCTTGGTACTACTAACTCTGTTATTGCCTGGGTGAAACCGGATGGAAGTAGTGAAGTAATACCAAATGCAGAAGGGTCAAGAGTTACGCCTTCGATCGTTGCGTTCTCCAAGACTGGAGAAATAATCGTTGGTGAGCCTGCAAAGAGGCAATCAATATTGAATCCGGATCGCACAATAGCATCGATCAAGCGAGAAATGGGATCCGACTACAAAAAGAAGATCGACGACAAGGAATATACTCCACAGGAAATCAGTGCCCTTGTTCTGAAAAAAATGAAAGCAGATGCAGAAGCTTACCTGGGAGGTCCTATCAAAAGGGCAGTGATAACGTGTCCAGCATACTTCACAGATGCTCAGAGGCAGGCTACGAAGGAAGCAGGGGTTATCGCAGGTTTCGATGTGATGAGAATCATAAATGAACCTACCGCAGCTTCTGTTGCATATGGTGTCGACAAAGGTGCAGAGGAAAAGAAGATCGTCGTATACGATCTTGGAGGCGGTACGTTCGATGTCTCTCTTCTTGATGTTGGAGAAGGGGTCATTGAAGTTCTGGCCACCGCAGGAAATAACCATCTTGGTGGTGATGACTTCGACAGGAAACTGGTTGACTATATCGCAGAGGACTTCAGGAAGAAACACAATGTCGATCTCAGGAAGGATAAGCAGGCCCATCAGAGGCTGAAAGATGCAGCAGAGAGAGCGAAGATGGAGCTTTCATCAAAGTACGAGACTGAGCTTAATCTTCCTTTCATCACTGCAACCGCTGAAGGACCTCTTCACCTGGAGATGAAGATCACCAGGTCAACGTTTGAGTCACTGATAAAGGATCTTGTCGAGGGAACCAGAGAGCAGGTTGAACGCGTTCTGAATGACGCCAAGATATCCCCTGGTGAAGTCGATGACATCATTCTTGTGGGCGGTTCGACCAGAACACCCTATGTTCAGAGTTTCATAAAAGGTATCTTCGGTAAGGATCCCAACAAGACGGTGAATCCCGATGAAGTTGTTGCTGTTGGAGCAGCAATACAGGCTGCGATTTTGTCCGGGGATGTCGAGAAGGACCTGGTTCTGGTGGATGTGACACCACTCACTCTTGGTGTCGAGGTCAAGGGTGGGTTGATGGAGCCGATAATCGAGCGAAATTCAACTGTGCCTACCAAGAAGTCGAAGGTCTTCACTACAGCTGAAGACGGGCAGACAGAGGTTGAAATAGCCGTATTCCAGGGAGAGAGAACAATTGCCAGAGAGAATTTCTCTCTCGGGAGTTTCAAGCTCACCGGGATCGCTCCAGCACCCAGGGGAGTTCCTCAAATAGAGGTGACTTTTGATATAGATAGAGATGGAATAGTCCATGTTTCAGCAAAAGATCTGGGAACAGGTAAGGAACAATCAATGGTTGTAAGTGGCAGACAACAGCTGAGCAAGGATGATATAGACAGAATGATCAAAGACGCAAAGGAATACGAGGAACAGGACAAGAAGAAGAAGCAAGAAATCGAACTCAAGAACAAGGCAGACGATCTTGCATACAGAATTGACAAATTGCTTAAAGAAAGCGAAGACAAGATTTCTCAGGAGGATAGAGCCAAGCTTGAAAACCTTGTAAGGGACCTCAGAGATGCTATCAACGAGGACAACATCCAGAGGATAAAATTGCTGTTTGACCAGTTAGAAAAAGAGAGCATGCGTGTAGGACAGGAGGTTTATCAGGCCGCTCAGAAAGAAAAGAGTTCAGAATCTCCAGATGATGAGTCAGAATACATACCACCTGAAGACCAGGGAGAAGGAGACAAGCAATAACCACTAATAATAGATAGGAGGTGTTGTAGAAATGATAGTAAGAAGAAGAAATGCTTTTCCTGAAACCTTGAGACCTTTCGAGGAGATCCAGATGGAGATGGACAGACTCTTCAACGACGCCTTCAGGGAGATCGGGTTCGGCAAAGACACAGATCTGTCAATGCTTGCTCCAGACGTTGACATCTACGAGAAGGATGACAGGCTCTTTGCTGAAATCGAAATCCCCGGAATCGACAAGAAAGACATTGACATCAGCATTGAAGACCATGTTCTAACCATCAAAGGCGAGAAGAAGTCTGAGAGAGAAGACAAGGGCAGAAACTACCATGTGGTTGAGCGCCGCTATGGGAGATTCCAGAGAGCATTCAGGATCCCCGAGTACATCAAGGCAGAGGAAATCAAGGCGAAATTCGACAATGGGATACTAACTGTGGAAATGCCAAAGAAAGAAGAAGCAAAAAAGAGCTCCATCAAAGTCAAGGTAGACTGAGAACCAGGCAAAGTGAGGGGGCGCCTGGGGCGCCCCCTCTTTTTGGAGGTGTTTGTATGTTCGATTATGAAGAATTCACCGAAAAGGCAAGAAAGGTACTGATGGATGTCCAGGACATTCTCAGCCGCTATAAACAAAACCAGATGGGAAGTGAGCACATTCTTCTTGCCTTGCTCGAAGACAACGATAACCTTGCTGTCGAGGTTATCAAAAACATGGGTGCTAACCTGCCAGCTTTGAAGCGAGACCTGGAGGATATAATATCACGCTATAGTGGTCATGAGAAGATCGGTGGACAGATATACATGACACCTGATGCAAGACACGTGCTGGAGAATGCCAGGGTTCAGGCAAACAGAATGAAGGATTCGAAGGTCGGGACTGAGCATATGCTGCTGGGTATTGTCAGCGAGACTTCTACTGCAGCAAGTAAGCTCCTGATGAAGTCAGGTGTCGATGTTGAGAAGCTCTACAGCACAATTCTCAGCAAGCGCAGTTCAGGCGACGCGCGTGAGAATGAGAACATTGACATTCTGAAGCGTTTCACAATTGATCTGACAGACCTGGCCAGGAGAAAGAAACTGATGCCCGTGATAGGAAGAGAAGATGAGATAAGAAGAGTAATACAGATTCTCGGAAGGAAAACGAAGAATAATCCTGCTCTTGTTGGAGAGCCAGGTGTCGGAAAGACCGCGATTGTTGAAGGTCTTGCCCAGAGAATTGTTGCAGGGGATGTACCCGAATACTTGAAGGATAGGAAAGTCCTTGCACTCGATATGGGAAGGGTTGTAGCAGGCACAAAGTTCCGAGGGGAATTCGAGGAACGCATGAAAGGGATTATTGACTCGGTCAAAAAGATGGCAGGAGAAATCATACTCTTTGTTGACGAGATTCACACCGTGGTTGGGGCAGGAGCTGCCGAAGGCTCAATGGACGCAGCCAATCTAATGAAGCCCGCACTGGCCAGAGGAGAATTGCAGTGTGTGGGAGCGACGACGCTCGAAGAGTACAGAAAGCACATAGAGCGTGATAAGGCACTGGAAAGACGTTTCCAAGCAGTGCTGGTTGGCGAACCCACACCTGAACAGACCCTTGATATCCTTAATGGATTAAGGGAATCTTACCAGGACCACCACCAGGTAGAAATAGAGGACGAAGCTCTTGAGACTGCAGTTGAGCTCAGTGTCAAGTACATTCCAGATAGGTATTTGCCAGACAAGGCAATAGACCTGATCGATGAAGCAGCGTCTTACGTCAGATTGATAGCAGGTTATATGCCGGATGGCTTACGTGCACTTGAGAAGGACCTGAGAAAGAAAGAGGACAGGATCTCTGAGTTAGCGAGTAAGGGTGATTACGAGCAGGCAGCCAGGCTTAAGACTGAGTATGAAAAGCTGAGAATTGAATTCGAGAAGAAGAAAGAGGAATGGAGCAAGAGCTCAGGCCAGAAAGAGAATAGGGTAACCAGGGACATAATCGCAAACACCGTCGAACAATGGACAGGGATTCCTGCTGGCAGAATGCTTGAGTCTGAAAGATCGAAGCTTATGAACATGGAAGAGCTCATTCATAGAAGGATTGTCAATCAGGATGAAGCTGTGAAGACAGTTTCTCAAACAATAAGGAGAGCTCGAGCTGGACTGAAACTCCCCAGAAGACCTTGGGGGTCTTTTCTGTTCATGGGGCCCAGCGGTGTAGGAAAGACAGAACTTGCCAAGACTCTTGCCGAGATACTTTTTGGAAGCGAAGATGCTCTTATAAGAATCGATATGTCGGAATATATGGAGAAGCACACCGTTTCCAGGTTAATCGGGGCACCTCCAGGATATGTTGGCTACGAAGAAGGGGGACAGCTAACAGAGGCAGTTCGCAGGAGACCCTATTCAGTGATCCTCCTTGATGAGATAGAAAAGGCACACAACGAGGTACATAACGTGCTTCTGCAGGTAATGGATGACGGAAGGCTTACAGACGGCAAGGGGAAGACAGTCAGTTTCTCGAATACAATTATCATAATGACCAGCAATATCTCATCCGAAGAGCTTGCAGAAATTGACTCTGGCAACAGTGAGATAGTGGAAAGGGTAGAGCATTCAATCAAAGCAGCTTTCAAAACTGAGTTCATTAACAGGCTGGATGCAATTGTTCTTTTCAAGCCTTTGGGTGAAGATATCATGCAGAAAATCGTGTCACTTCAAATCGAGGATGTTAAGAAGCGTCTTCAGGAGCAAGGAATTACACTCGATTATACGGAAAACGCACTTGCGCACCTTGCCTCTATTGGGCATGATCGACTATATGGTGCCAGACCTGTGAGAAGAATAATCGAAAGAGATGTCGAGGGACCTGTGGCTGACATGATTGTGAGTGGTGAACTCGACCGGGGCGACACCGTGAAGCTCGATGCCAATGATTACGGAATTATCTTGAAGAAAGCTGTCGTGTAAGATCTCCCTTTGCAGAAGCCATGTTAAGATCTATCTATATTCATTCTGTAGAGGACTGATTTCCGTGCAGAAGATCTCTGTTACATACAAGCTGCCAGAAGAGGGGCTCAGGCTTCTTAGGAGATACGATCTGAAAGTCAATGCTGAGGATCGATTTCTTAGTAAGCCTGAGCTCATTGATTTTGCTTACAATGCCGATGCGCTTATAACACTCCTTTCTGATCAGATAGACCGGGAAGTAATTGAAAGACTTGAGAACCTCAAGGTCATAGCCAATTACGCTGTAGGTTTCAACAATATTGATATTGTTGCCGCAAAAGAGAGAGGTGTGGTTGTTACCAATACCCCTGGGGTGCTTACTGAAGCGACGGCCGACCTGACAATGGCTCTCATACTTGCCACGACAAGACGATTGGTTGAAGGAGATCGATTTGTTCGCAGAGGTCTGTTTGATGGATGGAAGCCGGAATTACTGCTGGGGGTTTCTCTCAAAGACAGGGTTCTTGGAATTATTGGCCTGGGAAGGATTGGAAAAGCGGTAGTTCAAAGGGCTAAAGCTTTTGGAATGAAGGTTGTCTATCACAACAGGATGCCAGCCTCGAAGAAGGAAGAGAAGGCGCTTTCTGTTGAATACAAGAGCCTTGAAGATCTCTTGAAGCTATCAGACGTTGTGTCTGTTCACGTTCCATTGACTAAAGAGACCCGGCACCTGATCGGTTCTTCCAGGCTGAAACTGATGAAACCAACTGGTGTGCTGATAAACACTTCCAGAGGAGCGGTCATAGACGAACAGGCTTTGATACAGTTTCTGAGAGAGCGAAGAATATTCGCAGCAGGACTTGATGTATTCGAGAACGAACCCGAGATCCCATATGCGCTGAGGGAACTGGATAATGTCGTTCTGCTACCGCACCTGGGTTCTGCTACGCGCGAAACCAGAATGGAAATGGCACTAATGGTTGCACGAAACGTTATCGCAGTTCTCAATGGAAAACGTCCTCCCAACCGTGTAGTCTAATCGACGTGAAACCACCACAGAGGACCACTATAACGCTGCCCGGCTTCTGTTATCGCAATGACCTGCCAGTAATATGTGTGACCACGCTCGAGTCCTCTTATCACAATCTCCCTCTGACAACGCACGATTTCGTAAAGAGGCGGATTGGGAGAATCGCCGAAATAGACCTCGTAAACAGTACATGAAATCGGAGCAGTCCCGGAGATATCAAGAATCAACTGCCCTTTCTCTCCAATCTTGAAAATCCCGGAAAGGCCCAATTCGACAGTTGTTCTTGAATCCCCTTTGAATTCCCATGAAAGGATAGTGTTTTGTGTATGTATTGTGGATCCCGGTGAAATGTTGGGTTTGTATGGTTCCAGGGGCACTGATTCCTGTACACTCAACAAAGCGGCAACAAGAACAATCGTTAATGCAATACCAATAAGGAGACCAGCGTCTTTCATTATCTTCACTCCTTGGAAAAGTTGATGCTGCAAGAGGAAACTTGTGTACCCTGTGAAAAACCGGCACGTTGTTTAGACGCGCCGGCCGGCTGAACAGTTTCATGAAGCTACTTGATCTTTTCGATGATCACTTCTGAACCAATATCAGCGTCGAAATACTCTCGTGCGTTTCCCCAGTTGATGGCTATTGCAAATTGATCAGTGCTGGCAACATAAGTAAGGAATTCACCAACTTCTACGTCTCCGTAAGTGTTAACAAAAACTGTTTCAATCGTCTTTCCTTCAACAGTTAACTTGATTCTGTCGCCGAAAGTCAGACCAAGTTCATCAACATACTTACGTGTGACATTTGTTCTGAGATTTCCGTACTGGTCATGATTCATGACTTCACCGTAGATAATTCCATTTTCTATGTACGCTGCTCCCACATCAAACATGATGTAGTCAGTTATTTCGGGTCCCACGTCGCTCACTTTTCTTCCGGCTGCAAGATTGGCAGCGGTCGGTGTGAAGATATCTCTACCATGGAAGGTGTAAGACACTGGCGGTTTCATAAACGATTCGTTTGTTATCTGATATACAGCTTTGACACCAAAGTCCAGCATCACGTAGGTAAAGAGACCATTATCTGGTCCTACAAAGAACATGTCGTTCTCAGTGTGTACTACCAGTGGTCTTCTCTCCGTTCCTACCCCGGGGTCAACTACAGCCACAAAGACTGTCCCTGAAGGGAACTCTCTTGAAGAAAACCACAGTGTTGCAGCGCCCTCTTCCAGTTCGAAAGGTGGGACATCGTGGGTGATATCTACAATAGTAGCCTCCGGGAAGATCGACAGAGCTACACCCTTTACGGCACCAACATACCAGTCTCGAGAACCCCAGTCAGTAATGAAGGCAATAATCCCATTGCTGGTTCTCTGAACAGAACTATGTGACAGGACTAAAACGCCTGCGAAAACAAGAATCAGTGCAAGGAGAACGATCCTTTTCATACGCATTTCCTCACCTCCTGATTTTGACCTGCCCACAACTTGCATACAGAAACGAGGCCGAAAGCAGGCCTTGTTAAATCTAATCCTACCATTATCTAGCGGTGTTTACCAAAATCGTGTATGAAGAGAAACGAAGCTGATCTGTTATCATTCTTATAGTAACACGTAAGCGTTGTGAGAGGATTGATCGAGTGGATAAGAAGACTGTAGCAAAGTCAGAACTCGCGCACCAGTTCGAGCAACTCGCCAGGCTGCTTGAGGTTTCAAGAGACAATCCTTTCAAGGTCAGGAGTTACAGATTTGCTTCGCGAGTGATCAAGAATCAGGGCACTGAGAAACTCTCTGCTTCTACAATTCAGGAGTTGAGCAAGATCAAAGGAATTGGGAAAGCCGTTGTAGATAAGTCCCTCGAGTATCTTGAGAAAGGTCATATGTCAAAACTCGAGGAGGTCAGGGAATCTCTGCCAAAAGCTATCGGAGTACTGGCTACTGAATCGAAGCTACCTGCTCAGCTCATTTCCATGATCTGGAAGGATCTGGACTTCACTGCCCCAGAACAGATAATGGCCTTCATTGAAGAGCGAAAGAAAGAATTGAAAATCTCTGACAATGAATTCAGAAGGGTCAAAGACTTACTCACCTCTGAATGAAATTCGCTTACAGAAGTTTACGAAGTAGAGATATAACCCAGAACACAGCAGTAATCACTCCACTCACGACAAGGCAGCTTACTACTGGGAACCAGAAGTGAAATCCTTCTCTCTCGATCACGATATCGCCCGGGAGCCTGCCAAGAACCAATCCTGTTCTTTTCAACAATAAGAAGACCACACCAACAATTACAAGTGCTACACCGAACCTAATCAGCCATTTCTCCAATACAACATCACTTCTCTTCTTTCAGGGCAAAACCTCTCAGCAAAGTGCCCTGGAACACCAGCAGAATTACCAGCGGAGGAATCATTGCGATGATCGTTCCTGCCATTATCACGTTCCATTCTGCTGCTGCTGCCTCACTCGCCAGTAGCATCTTCACACCGATCTGAACCACCCGCATGTCGGGTGTGTTGGTAATGATCATCGGCCATAAGTACTCATTCCACATGTAAGTGAATTCAATGAGAAAAAGGGCACCGATATTAGTCCTTGACAAGGGAATCAAAATGCTAGTAAGAAAACGCATAGGACCTGCTCCATCGATTCTCGCTGCGTCAGACAAAGATGTGGGGACTGTAAGGAAGAGCTGTCTGAAAAGCAGTGTTCCTGTTGCACTGGCAAAGAACGGTATGGTGAGAGCACGATAGGAGTTCACCCAGTCAAAGGCCTTCATAAGCTCGTAAGTCGGGATTATTCTTACAGGAAGAGGAAGCATGTGTGTTATGAGGATAGCACCAAAGAAGAAGAACTTCCCTTTGAAATCTCCAAAGTAAGTGAAAGCAAAAGCTGCCAATATGGAAAGCGATATTTTCGCTACCGAAACAACAACAGAAATATAGCTGCTGTTTAAAATCAGTCTGCCCATGTTCACTGTGTTCCATGCTGTTTTATAGTTCTGCGCAGCGTGGACGCTCGGAATAAAGCGAGGAGGGTAGCTGTAAGATTGTCGCAGACTAAGAGTACTCATTGTTATCGCGTAATATATGGGGAACATGATCACTATGAGAGCTATGATCACAACTAAATACACGATGATTTTCCTTTGGGTTGATTTCTTCATACTACAACACCGCCTATCCGTAGAATACTCTTCGCTCTGCGTATTTGAACTGCAGAACGGTTAGGATTGCTACAAAAACGAACAGCACCACCGATTGAGCCGATGCGTAGCCTGTGTCCATAGTTACGAAACCGTCTCGATACAGCTTGTAAATAAGCACCTCTGTTGCATCGCCTGGTCCACCCCTGGTCATCACATCTATGAGTCCGAAAACCTGGAAAAAAGCATACAAAGTATTCATTATGAGAAGAAAGAAAGTGGTTGGTGATAGCAACGGTAGAGTGATTCTGAAAAAACGTCTTACAGGCGAAGCTCCATCTATTGAAGCTGCCTCCAGGAGTTCGTCCGGGATCATTTGCAATCCAGCCAGAAAGAAGATGATGTTGTACCCAAGCATTTTCCACGATGCAGCTATGATAATCGCGACAAGAGCAATATTACCGCTCATCATCCAATTCAATCTAACTCCAAACAACTGCCTGACAATGTAAACAAGAGGGCCACTTGACGGATCAAACATAAGTGCCCATATTGTTCCAGCCAGTGCAGGCGAAATGGCGTAAGTCCATATCATGAGAACCCTTACCGTTGTCATTCCTCTCAACTTCAGGTTCAAGAAGGAAGCAAGAACCACAGCCAAAGATATTCCTATGGCAACGACCGCCAAAGCGAAAATCAACGTGATTATCAGGCTGTTCCAATAAGCTTCGGATTCGAAGAGTTTGCTGAAATTGCTGAGGCCTACGTAGATTTTTCTATCCCCAAACGGTGAGATTCTGAAGAAGCTCAGATACAGAGACTGTATCGTTGGTATCACAAGGAAAATCACAACGATTGCTACCGAAGGAGAAAGCAGAAGATACGGCAAAAACCTATTGGTAAAACGGGTCTGCACAATTAATCACCGCCAGAAGAGAAGTAGAAACCGGAGCAGCTCTACTGCTCCGGCAGATAAGATCATTGGCCGTACAAGGAAATGTATTCGCTAAGCAGACGATTGCTTGTTCTTACGGCGTCATCGAGTATTCTTTTAGCTTCTTTCTCGTAATCTGTTCCTCTGTACTGAACTGCTCTCTCAACAGCTGAATCCACAACATCCCTTATTGCGACGAAATTTCCAAGTCGCACTCCTTGAGCTGCTTCGCCTCTTGTGCCTGTGAGAATTTGAAGGAAAGCAGTTAGGTGATTCGGATTCTCAGAGAACCAGCCCTCATCAAGTAACTCCTTGACAGCAGTGTTTGTTGCAGGGAAGTAGCCTGTGTCTTTGTGCCACTGTTTTGTTACATCAGTTCTCATTGTGTATTGGAGGAATCTCCAAATGGCATCATAGACTTCGTCAGAGTGGCCCTTCATGACCCACAATGTTGCTCCACCGATGACAGAGTTACCGATCGGGTAGCCTGGCAACCTGGGAAGGAAAGTAGTCCCAACCTCAAAATCTGCGGCACGTTCGATCGATGCCACTGAAGATGTTGACTGAATAAGCATGGCAACCTGACCTGTTAGGAATGCCTGATTTGCACTGTACTCTCTGCCACCATAAACGAAGACTCCGTCTTGAGCCCATTTGATCCATTCTGCCATTACTTTGACTCCGAACTCTCCGTTGAAGAGAACTTCTGTTGCCAGGGCAGATCGTCCGTTGTCGTTGTTTGCGTAGAACTGATTATGGTAAGCATGCATCTGCTCAAAGATCCAGGCAGGCCACCCGAAAGAAACACCCCCAGGAGCTGCTCCAGAATTTATTATCTGCATGCTGTAATCGTAGAGCTCTTGGAATGTTGTCGGAGGTTTCTTGGGGTCTAGCCCCGCCTTTTCAAAGATATCCTTATTGTAGTAAAGGATTGCGGTCGAGGAATTGAAAGGCATTGAATACAGCAATCCATCAACTGTGTAGTAGCTAGAAATCGGACCTATAACATCTCCCCAGTCATAATCAGGACCAGCGATTTCGTAGACTGGGTAGATCGCACCACTGTCAAGCATTGTCTGAAGACCAACCTCATATACCTGGACGATGTGTGGCGGATTACCTGCCCTGTAATTTGCCACGGCCTTTGTAATTGTCTCTGCATAGGTTCCAGTAAACATTGCTTCAACCCTTATGTCAGGATTCTCCGCATTGAAGCCGTTCACCAGATCCTCGATAGCCTGCAATCGCGCTCCACTCATGGCATGCCAAAATGTTATTCTGATTTGACCCAACGCTATTCCAGCAAGAACAAGTGTCAACACAAGAATTACTGCCAGCACTCTCTTCACTTTTACACCTCCTTGGGGTTTTTGTTACACAAGATGTTCCTCAGACAAAACGGCAATCTTTATACTTGAAACCTGAAAGGGCTTCAGGGGTATCAGTTACTCTGCACGGCAAATAGCAGACAAGCCATGCAAGAATAACGCATGGCTTGTCTTGAATCTGTACCCATCGCGATCATGATAGTAACGCATCGATTTACAGGCGACCTCTGTAAGAGACAGCACCAACGACCTCGACTCCTTATCAGACAAGATGCTTTCTCTTGGAAAGCACTCGCTTAACAAGAGTAATCCCATGAATATTCTACCTGAAAATTAGCGTAATTAAACAGAATGGACTGTGTTCCAGTTCAACATGTCCGTATTCGCTTTTAAGCTCTTCCAGAGGTTCTTCAAGGGCGTTGCTGAGAAAAACCTGATCAAACGGAAGGGCACATCTCAGCGTTGTCGTACCTCTTCTTCCGAGCGTTTCACAGATTCTCACAACGAATCCGCCTTCTCTGCAACGTTTTAGGGACATCAGCTTCAGAGTATCAGAGCCATGGCTGAAGGTCAGGACCTTCTCCGGAAAACTATCAAGCTCCCCGTCAAGAACGAAAAGAGGTCTGTTAAGGAGATCGGTTTCCTTCACTGTGGGCAGCAAAGAAGCTCCATCATGTGGGAAGATCGAGTAAACGAGGCAGTGCTGTCCTTCGTCGGACAAGAAGTCCGGAAATATCGGGGAGCGCAAGAGTGTCAGGGATATTTTGTTCTGCCGTACACTATACCCGTAAAGCCCGTTGTTCAGAATACTCGTACCAAATCCGAATTCACTCATATCGACCCAACGATGACCAGGTACCTCAAACATGGCCTGATCAGTTGTTCGATTGCAATGTGTAGAGCGCTGAATGTAACCGCACCCGAGATCAAAGCTTGCACTACGTGAAAGCAGCCGCAGTGGGAATTCTGCCTTTAACATGGTTCTGCGCATATGCCAGTCAATAGTCGTTTCGACATCGACCCTTCTTGATTCCCTTGTAAGAGTGTATATCTGGATTATTGAGCTTCCCTCAAGCTTGTAGGTGACCCTTACCGCCTCTCTTAAAGGTCCCCATTCGATCTTCGTT
>DLVL01000011.1:0-26761 GCA_003444085.1 Kosmotogaceae bacterium
GCGAAATTATCACAACCCGAGATAAGTAGCGAATCATATTCTCTGTCAGAGATGATTCCTCTGAGTAAGTCGATGCGTTTTCTGAAAACAGTATTCTCCAAACTCTATCATCCTTTCTTGAGTAAGATGTAGCGCTAACTACTCTTTCTCGCCAGTTTGCTTTTATAACTATACCTACTCCAGGTCTATACAGGCTACTCCAACATAGAGATCGGCTGCGCCATAATAGATCAGTAAACGTTGATCCTTCTCCACCAATCCTTCAACGAAGACGACATTTGGAACCTGGCCATGGATCTCCCAGGAGAGCTCGGGTTCGAGTAAGAAGCTGTCAGTGCGTTTAAGCAATCGCCCTGGATCATTGATATCAAAAAGGGCCGCTCCTACTCTGTAAGTGTTTGAGTAATCGGCGCTATTATAGAAGAGAAGTATTCCCTCTTCTGTGATAATTGGTGGGGGTCCTGGCTCTACAAGGCGACTATCGAAATTCCCTGGACGAGGGTCCATTACGGATCTTGGCAGGACTCTCCAGCTCCTGAGATCTTCCGAATAAGCCAGATAAATGCTCGTATCCCCAAAGTACATGTAGTAACGGTCGTTGATCTTCTGAGGGACTATGGCACCAGCTTTCGACCATTGCATTGTCCTGATTACCGGGCCTATCCTTTCCCAGCTCCTGAGATCTTCAGAGACTGCGATGCAAAGTCTGGCAACAGATCCATCGTATGCTGTATAGGTCATAATGTACTGACCATCGATTTCAACAATCCGTGGATCTTCGCATCCGCCAGGCGACTCATAACTCTCCTCAGGATAGAAGACAGGTTCCTTCTCTCTTGTGAAGGTCAGACCGTCATTACTGCGAGCCAGACCGATTCTTGACGTACCGTTCCATCTCCCTGTTCCAGTCCAGTCTTCTGCCCTGTAGAACAACCAGACCTCATTGTCAACGATAATCGCTGCGGGATTGTAAGAGGACCTTGCCTCAAATCCGAATCCCTGAGGAACAAGCACTGGTTCATCAGTCAGTCTGTAAATATCATACACACGTTCGAATTCAAGATTGATTACACCGGAAAAAGCTACAGAGCAGATTACTGTAAGGACTACCAAAGCAAGAAGTATAGATTTCACTCTTTCACCCCCTCATCCAGCGATCTACCTTAGACGCCTCAATGGTTGCTAACGCAATGTGGTTATCCGCTGCGCCGTAATAGATGTAGTAATGATCATCGTGAAGGACCATTGCGTCGCTGAAAACGACGTTCGGTACACCGCCGTATATTTCCCAGTCCTCTTCCGGTTCCAGCACTGGTTCTTCACTTCTCTTGATGACTTTACGGGGGTCTTCCAGATCCAGGAGGATGAACCCCAGTCTGTAGGTAGGTTTGGGTGTTCCTTCAACTCCGTGATATAGAACCAGCCACCCGTGCGGTGTCTTTACAGGCGGCCCCCCAACCCCGATTTTTAGATTGTCCCAATATCCTTCTCTTGGTTTTGCGATACTGATGAAGTCACTCCAATTCACCAGATCGTCTGAGTAGGCAAGATACATGTCCGGCTCTATTCTGTGAAACATGACATATTTGCCGTTAATACGTTCAGGGAACAAAGCCGCATCTTTGTTGTTGATGTCTGGAATCACTACCCCATGTCTCTTCCAAAGTATGAAGTCAGTCGAAGAGGCCATGGAAATCCTGACGCCTTCCGGAGAGTAGCCAGTGTAAAGCATATAGAATCTGTTGTTGATTCTCGTGACTCTGGGGTCTTCTACACCGAACAATTCGGATTTCGACCCTGGACCGAAAACAGGTCTCTCCAGCCTGTTGAAACGAACCCCGTCAGTACTGACGGCGTATCCTATCCTTGAAACCATGTCCTCTCCTTGCGCGCGGTATAGCATGTGAAACAGATCATTATGCTTGATTACAGCGCAGTTGAACACATACTTCGATTCCCAGTGATGGTTTGATACAGGTGAAAGAATTGGATTAAGAACGTGTCTGGTTAATCTGATTTCCACGATGCTACCTCCTTCATTTCAATGACATGGATATACCCTGCAAGAAGTACTTCCTGAAGACAAGGAAAATCAGGACCATTGGGAGTGTCTGTAACACTGATCCAGCGAGAATTGGTCCGACATACTGCCCGTACTGCATGTTGAAGCTAGCAAGCAGTACCGAAAGGGGCATCTTATTATAATCCCTCATCACAATGAGTGGCCACATGAAATTGTCCCATATGCCAATAAATGTGAAAAGCCCCACAATTGAAGCTGTAGAGCTACTGAGAGGGATCATGATTTTGAAAATCGTCCAGAATGTGCCAGCCCCATCGATTTTTGCTGCTTCAATATAATCAATGGGGACCGATTTATAGGACTGGGCAAACATAAAGACCCCCCATGCTGACATTATGCTGGGTAGGATCATCGCAGCATAAGTATCCGGGAGTCTGAGTGATCTGATGAGTACGTAAAGCGGAACGATGAACAGGAAACCCGGAAAGAGCATCTGGAAAATCACGAAGTTGAAGAGCTTTTCTCTTCCTTTAAAGGTTATTCGCGATAGTGCATAGCCGATAATTGCAGATGATACCACAACGCAAACCGTTACCGTTACAGACACAAAGATGCTGTTCATAAGTGCCCTGATGAATGGTCTGTTCATTCGATCTGCTGCTTGCAAAAGGAAAGAGTAGTGCTCGGTAGTGAACCTCGAAGGCCAGAATCTTGTGAAGATCTCCGGGGCCGGCTTGACAGAACCCATTGCCATCCACAGGTATGGATATATCCAGATTATCGAAGCAACAAACAGGACAACATAGAGGATTCCGATAGGTATCTTCTTGACAAAACGACCCTTTGTCATACGAAGCTCACTTCCCTTTCTATGAGCTTACGGGTGAGGAAGACACAGCCAAAAGTAAGTAATGCAGTTGCCATGGCCAGTGTCGAAGCATATCCCGGATCAAGTCGCTGGAATGCTGTGGTGTATATCAGCATCTGGAATGTGAGAGTTCTTCTCATCGGACCTCCACCAGTTATTATGAAGGGCTCCGTGAATATGCCAAATGTCAGAACAATTGAAAGAATGAGAACCATTACCAACGAGGGATTCAATAACGGCAGGGTAATCTTTCTGAACTTCACCCACTTCGTTGCGCCGTCCAGTTCAGCTGATTCATACAGTGACCTGGGTATGACTTGAAGCCCCGAGTAAAGAATCAGCCCGTAATACCCGATGAACTTCCATGTCACCATCATAGCTATGGCGAACAAAGCAAGTTGTGGTTCGCTGAACCAGGGAATAGTTTTACCAAAGAGATTGTATGTCAATCTGTTCAGCGGTCCATTTATTGCGAAGAGATTGGAGAATATGATCGAATACGCAACTCCTGACGAAACATTCGCAACAAGAAATGCCAGAATAAAGAACGTCTTGAAGAACTTGATCTTGGTAAGAGCTATAGCAAAAAGTAATGCAATACCGAGAACCATTGGAATGAAGTAGAGCATGAAATTGAACGTGTTGAACACAACCTGCCAAAATACATCATCAGTAACCATTCTTATGAAATTGTCAAACCATACAAAGCGTCTTGGTGTCAGGAAGTTCCACCGTGACAGCGCAAGTATGAACAACCACACAAAAGGGTAACCCCAGAAGATGGCAGTGTACGCGAGATAAACGGAAGAGATGCTCCAGCCCTTTATGGTTTCTCTTCTCTGTAGAGTTCTCATGCCCATGCTTTATGCACCTCCGTCAGCGACAAGAATAGGCGGGGGCTTTGAGCCCCCGCCGGTTAATCACCAGAGGATTCTTCTAATGCGAGTAGCGGCATTGGAGAGAGCGTTCTCAGGGGTTGCACGACCGTACATGAGGGGCTCAACAAGGTACTGGGTCATCATGTCCTGAACATCTACGTACTGCTCTGTTAAAGCAGGCGGAATTGCATAAGGAATGTACTTCGCGTATTCTGCAAAGACCGGATCTTCAGCCATGAACGAAGAGAAAATCGCATGTGTTCCGAGATCTCCTCTTGCAGGAGGCATGTTTGTTATTTCTACCCAGCGTTTGTCGTTCTCGATATTTGAGTAGACCCATTTGATGAACTCCCATGCTTCTTCTTTGTGCGGTGAGTGCGCAAACATCACAAGACCCTTAGTATCTGCGAAAGTGTTTATGGGAGCGTCTTCAGGGTAGCTATCGGGAACGGGTGGGGGTGCTACGATTATGTTGTTGTAGATGTCAGGGAACTGTGTCTTGGCCCAGTTTATTTCCCAGGGGCCCATTATCGTTCCTCCGATAACACCCATATAGAAGGGATTGGCTCCAAGATCTGCAGCTGTCCATTTCTCTCTAAACATGGTATCAATAAACTTCGCCACTTCCAGCCCATACTCGTCGTCGAACGTTGCTCTTCCTCTTTCTACGTCAAGGTAGGGTTTGCCACCACTGGCTGCGTAGTAGTAGGTGATGAAGTCAAACCATCTGTCCCACCAGTTTCTTCCCATGATTACCTGCATCCCAAACCTTTCAAGTCCATGTGAATAAGCCTTGCTGAACTCGTAGACCTCTGAATAGGTTCTCGGAGCCCTGTCAAAACCGACTGACTCGAGCAAGTCTTTCCTCCACCACATCATCATGGGATTTGAGTAGATCGGGAATACATAGTAACTCCCATCGAACTTCCACCCTTCAATGATTTCTCGCATTTCTCTCGTATCTACGAGGTCCCAGAAGTCCGGAAAGGTCTCAAGTGGAACGAGTTGACCCGCTCCGATCAGTTGAGCAGCAAAACCACTCATGATATTTGTACAGATGTCAGGGGCCTGATTTGAAGCGATCGCAATAAGAATAGCCTCTTCAGAACTGGCTGCCGCAGGAATGGTAGACCATTTGATCCTGATGTCAGGGTTTTCCTGGTGCCATTGGTCAACGGTTTCTTTCCAGAATTCTTCCTGCAGTGGGTTTGGAGCGGTCCAGAAGACCAATTCGACCTGTCCAAGAAGTAATAGAGACACTGTCAGAACAGCGATAACAAGAACCAGTCTTTTCATAATTACACCTCCTCATTAGTGGTCATAATGAACTATCTCTCTTTACGAATTCCGTGAACAACATGATTTTCACAGGATGAGTATCCTCGCGCATCAAGAGGTTGTAAATCCTTCTTGCCGCCATGGTTCCCATTTCGTGCTTGAAGATCTTGAGAGTTGTCAGTGGAGGGTCACAGAAGCTGGCACTCACTATATCGTCAAATCCTACGACTGAAACATCTTCTGGTATACTTAGCTTTCTTTGCTTAAGTACTTCGATGGCTCTTATCGCTATGGTATCGTTTGCTCCAAAGATGGCCTCAGGTATTCCGTAGCTCTTAAGCATCAGATCGACGATAGCTTCCATGTTGTCATTGTGTTCATCATACTCATAAGTCTTTGGAAGGTAACGTCTTCTCTCCATTGCAGCGACATAGCCATCGTACCTGTCTTTGAAGCCAAAGTGAGTCAAAGGTCCGTGAATATGAACTATCTTTCTGAGGCTATTTCCGAGCAGATGGTCAACAGCATAATGGGCACCGTCATATCCGTCACTGATGACGCAATCTACCTTGATTCCAGGAATATACTGGTCCACAAGAACAAGAGGTTTTCCTGTCGCTTTGATACTCCTGGTCAGTTCTCGAGTGATCTCACCTCCCATCAGGAGAAAACCGTCAAAGTCCCTGATAGAAGAGGTATTACTGGTATGAAGCATCTCAATACCGCAATTGTTTGGCACCAGATACTCCTTTATTCCGGAAAGCGCGACACTATAGAACTCGTCTGGTTCAGTGCTCGTGAATCGAAGGATTCGTTCACTTGTTACCACGCCAATCTTGAATGACAATCTCCTGCTGGCAAGATAACTGGCTGCCTTCATAGGTCTGTAGTTTAGTTCTTCTATCGCTTTCATCACGGCCTTCCGGGTATTGGTTGAGACATAACCGCTCTCATTAATAACACGTGATACTGTTGCAGTAGAAACCCCGGAAAGCCTTGCTACGTCAACAAGTTTGCCACCCAAAAGGACTATTCCTCCTTATGTAAACGCTTCCATACATTATATAATAATACTTCTGTTGGTGCCTCTAAGTCACATCTGAATAGACCCCGACAGAAGCAGATATATGTGATTATTCCTGATTAGACCGACTTAGTTCATTCGAGCCAAGTGAAGGTAGATATTACGAAATGAATACAAGCATATCGCGAAACGAGGAGAACCGATGAATATAAGGTCGATTTCCCATGATAATTGCTGTCCTGTGCTTGTAATTGTCTGAGAATAGTTCTGTGCGATTTGTCGGGAAATGATTCTTAACGTATATAATCAAAAAGTGTAAACGCTTACATCCCACATTTTAAGGAGGGGTAACATGAAGAAGTTACTGGTTCTTCTAGTTGCTTTTGTAGCGGTAGTTACTTTTGGTGGAACAGCTGTCATACCGGTGAACCTGAGTAAGGTTACTGATGTCGAAGTGCCTGTTGTTATGAAGATGGCAGATGTACTTGATCTGGTAGGCATCGATTTTGATGCGAACTGGGATTCACTGAGAATTGCTGACGAGCGAGGAAATGAGGTTGCTTACCAGTATGTTGATGTCGATCTGAATAACAGACTTTCGGCCGGAGATTTGCTTGTCTTTCTGGCTCCGTCTTCTGTTAAGATAACCGTTTCTGAGGATTTTGATGTTGTGGCGCCAGAATACCCACCTGTCCTGTCTGTTGACGAAACTGACAATGGATGGCTCATTATCAGTGATCTGTTTACCATTGAAGTCAATCGGTATGGACTCCTGAAAGTTACAGAATATGCTGGTGTAAAAGGAACCATTGTCGATGAAATTGGTATTGTGAGAGTTGCCGGTTGGGTCGGCTCCACGTATTACATTGATGGAGGATTGGGAAGACATGAAGAGAAGACTTCCTTTGGTTTCAGAATAAAGGAAGTCGAGGTTCTTGATCCCGGCCCAGTTGCTGTTACAGTAGTTTCCAGACTGGTCAGTGATATGTTCCTCGGTCTGGAAGTAGAAGTACTCTCGACTGTATTCAAAACCGGTGACATGGTTATTGAGACGAACTTCAAGTTCAACTCCTATGCAGACATGATGAAGCTTCATCCTATGATAACCAGGCCGTTGACAGATGTTGCTGACGATGCTGTACACATGCTCCCTGTCTTCAGAAGACTTGTATGGGCAGATCAGCTGAATATAACGCCTCTGGAGTACTGGCTTGAAAGGAATGCGATCATGAATGTTGACAGGAAGCCATATATTGTCTTCCCGGCGGTAGACCCGATGAGACCTTTCTGGTGGGGAGCAACCTACATATTCGCGTCACAGGAGAACTGGAGATCGAACTACTCGCCTTCCCTGGGCATCGGTATAGCGGAAATAATGCCTGAAAAACCTGTTGTCTATGTCGATTACGACAAATGGGCGAGCGGTAATATGTGGATTTATGAGAGTAGAGAGTTCAGGGATGGAGTTTTCAGATGGATACCCGGGGAATTTGAGCTGTTCGAGGCAACAAAGGGCAATGTGACAACAGTGATGGAGGAGTGGCCAAACAGGTATGCTGCTGGTGACTCACTGAGTTTCGTGAAGTACTACAGGCTTTTCGAGTGTCAGAGTATCGAAGAAGCTATCAGGATGCTTGAGCTCAGAACCCTGGAGATCCAGTCCATCAGTATTGAAGAGTGATTTGTTTGATAATCTAAGAGGCGCTTTGCGCCTCTTTTTTTGTTTGAGGTGATGATTGTGCGAAGAGTCTTGCTGATAACAGCTCTCCTTATCCTTTCATTTCTGATCGTATCTGGTGTCCAATTGAATGTAGAGCACCTTGAGTATCTCAGAGACGAGTTTTTGATTGGAACACAGGCATTTACGGGATACTGGATCTACACGGATAGGCAGCCTGACGGATCGTTCAAACTTGCAGGTGCCGAAGGTGAAGGTGTTACATGTATTGACGACGTTGCAAGAGTTGCGATTTTCTATCTCAGGGAAATTGAACGGTCTGGCATGGATGATTTCTTTGATTCTAGAGCCCGCGAATCTCTTGAATTTGTTATGAAACTTCAGGATTATGATGGGGACTTCTTCAATTTCGTTTTTGAAGACGGGACGATCAACCGGCACGGACCAACTTCCAGAAAAGGTGGAAACTGGTGGGCTGCAAGAGCCTATTGGGCACTTTCACTGGGGGCGAGAATATACAGCGAATATGATGCTTCCTATTCTGAGAAGCTAGCCGCGTCAGCGCATAGAGCCTTCAGGGTTCTAAACAGTTTTGTCAGGAACGGACTGCTCCATGGATACACCGATATGACTTCCGTAATGCTATTAGGTGCTTCAGAATATGCACAACTCCATCCGGAAACTTCTGTACTGGACTTCATTGATGCTTCCGCCAGGGCGCTTGCGGAAAGACTCGTCAGGGCGCCGGGAATGCTGTACGGTCTGTTTGATGAAGGAAAAGAGGAGTTCAACTGGAATGGTTGGGGTTCCAGAGAGATTGAATCTCTTGTAGCAGCATACGAGGTTACAGGTGAAGTGACCTTTCTAGAAACCGCAATAGAAGCAGCAAATACCTCGATCCCTATGTTGCTGTCAATTGGACCAGTCTACAGGATAAGCAGAAACGTATTGCTCTACGAGCAAATTGCATATGCAGTTGAGGTTCACGTGAACGGACTCTATAGATTGTTCAACGTAACCGGTGAAGAAATCTATGGCATCATGGCTTCGTTTCTGAATAGCTGGTTCCTGGGCGTGAACCATCTTCGTGTTCCGATGGTAGGCCCAAATGGCGAGGGATATGATGGACTTGAAAGGACCCACAGGAATCTAAACGCAGGAGCAGAGTCTACGATTTCGATGTTGCTGAGTTTTCAGGCTGTTCAGAAGCTACCTGAAGAGATACGAGGTTATTCAGATGAACGCAACCATCTCAGGACTCCCGGATACGTCATTGAAGCAGAAACGATGGACTTTGGTCTTTCCCCTGCCAGAATCCTCAGAGATGGATCGGTGTCTGGAGGGGCACTGGCAGAATTCTCAGATACTGTTCTTATGAGAAAGGATTTATTGCTGCCTGGAGTAGACTATGAGGTGCATGTTTCATTGTTCAGGTGCACAGTCGAGGGTGAGATTGAGTTCTCGATTCGATATGGCAATGACAGAGGTATCGAGAGGGTTCAAGTGGGTCCTGATCGAATAGTCAGGATTGGTGAAATCACTGGCTCAGGAGAACAGGCCAGGATAAGCATATCAGCAAGAATTCCTTCGGGTAATGTAATCGAGATTGATCAGCTGGTCCTTATTCCAGCCGTGGTAGGTGTCTACTCGGAAATGAAGGATAGCACGATTCTATTCAACAGAAGCCTGGAAAAGAAGAGTGACATTCAAGGCCCCGGATTTGCGGTGACTGACGGAGACATTTTGCTGGTAGCTTCAGAGGATGACAGGACAGAAGCAGTCTATCTGGAATTGTTAGGGAGAGAGGGGTTCTTACACGCAATCATAGACCCTCTGCTTAATAACAAGGGTATGGCCCTGCCCGAAGAGAGGAGACACGCGAATTTCGACAACTTCGGGGGCGTGATCGGAGCTTCTTATCCTCAGGCAGAAGTGGAGAGACTCCTCAAAGACGGTCTCCTGTACGTGAACGAGATTCCATTCATGATCAGCTTTGGCGAAAAGGACAACTTCAGGCTCACGGGGCAGCGCATAGAGCTCTTCGTGGAAGCAAGCAAGATATGCTTCCTGGGATCCTCGGAACAGGGGGATTATGAAGAATACGTTGAACTCCTGTACGAGGATGGAACGATTCACACGATTACCCTGGGCCTTTCCGACTGGTGTGGGATTTCAAGATTTGGTGAGAAGATAGCAGCTTCATTGCCTTTTAGATATGATAGTGCCGGAAACGTCGAAAGAATTCAATGCAGGTTATACGTGCAGTGTTACAATATTCCACGGGAAAGGTTGACTGGAATTAAGTTCCCCGAAAGAGTCAATATGCATATCTTTGCAATCACTTTTGCAGAGTAAGGAGTGAGCAGGCTTGAGAAAGCTCTTGACGTGTCTCCTGTTGGTACTGCCGGCACTGTATTTTGGAGTCTATTTTACTGATGTTACTCAAAATGCAATAACAATAAACTGGATTACTGATCAGGAAGCGGATGCTTCGATTTTTGTCAGAGACACTGAAGGCCGGACAGTATACGCAGACACCAGAGCGTCGTTGTCAAGCCTGCATTCTTTCAGGATCAGAGGACTATCCGCTGGTGAGGAATACATGTATGCTGTGCACAGTTTTGGCGAGGACTATTCGTTTGCCAATATCGGATCTCTCAAGACTGCGCCCGAAAGAGGCACTTCTTTCGTCTTCGCGGTCTATGGGGATAATCGAAATGGTCCACACATCCATTCGCGCATAATCGACATGATTGCCAGCCATAATCCTGCTCTGGTAATAAACACAGGTGATATGGTATATCATGATTCTCATGTTGATGAGTGGTTGGAGTTTTTTGAGACGATATCTTCACTGGAGGAAACGGTCTACTTTCCTGTCGTTGGAAACCATGAAAAGGATGCTATAAACTACATGAGGTTCTTCAATCCACCTGGAAATGGTCGCTTCTATCATTTCTGGTATTCCGATATCCTTTATATCGTACTCAACACAAACGAGAGGTTTGACAACTGGTCCGAGCAATACAGATGGTTACGCAGCACTCTAGAAACAGAAACAGCCAAAGAACCTGCATTCATAATTGTGTCGTTTCATCACACTGCCTACAGCTTTGGATTTCATGGGGATCACAAGTACATTAAAGAATATATTGTTCCTGTTCTTGAGGAATTCGAAGTTGATGTTGTTTTGAACGCTCACGATCATGCTTACCAGAGGATAGAAAGAAACGGGATCACTTATCTGGTCACGGCAGGTGGGGGAGCGCCACTCTATTCTCTTGGAGAAGGAGATGAGACACTTATTGCGGCAGCAAGGGCCCATCACTTCGTTCTTGTTCAATACCACAATGGTGTACTGCGTTTCGAGAGCATAGATGTTGAGGGACAGTTGATCGATTCATTTGTTCTTACTTCTCAGAGGCATAGAAGCCGACTAATGACTTCGTCTACGTTTCAGTATTCATAATTGAATTACTGCAAGTTCAACAGGTCGAGCCAGCTTCGAGATTTCAGATAGTGCTGGCGCTATTCATCTTAACAAACTCAGTGTAAGCCTCGTTGGTGAATGATTTCAACAAGCAAACCTGGCCTAATACTCCCATAAAACCTGCAGGTTATAAACTTATCGGATCCTAATTCTGGAGGTGAAACTATGAAGAGATTTTTGATTATTCTTTTGGTGGTTCTTGCTGTTGGAACTGTACTTGGTGAAAACCTTGTGATCAAAGGGTCGAATACGGTCTACCCTGCTGTGCAGGTTTGGGCAGAAGAGTTCAAAGCCAGGAATCCCCAGGTAGAGATCAGTATTGAGGGTGCAGGTTCAAGCACGGGGATAGCTGCTCTCTTTAACAGGCAGGCAGACATTGCCATGTCCAGCAGATGGCTTAAAGATTCGGAGATCGAACAGATGAACGCGCAGAGCAGGTACTTCATTCCTTTCGTAGTCGGGTACGACGGGATAGCGATAGTGGTCAACAAGTCGCTTGACATCGATAACATATCGCTCGAACAGCTCCGCGATATTTATTCGGGAAAGATAACTACCTGGAACCAGCTAGATCCCGACCTGCCTAACACAAGGATCGCGATGTTCTCAAGAGACAATGCAAGTGGGACTTTCGAGGTATTCGTGGACATCGTTATGCAGGGTGGCAGGCTTGCTCCTCAAGTGCAACAGCTCGCCTCAACGACGGCAGAAGTTGAGCAGGTTAGACAGAACCCAAGCGGCATCGGTTACATTGGAATGGGTTACATAACTGAAGACATAAAGGCTATCAGTGTTGAAGGTGTAGAACCAACAACAGAGAACGTGAATTCTGGGCTATACCCCATATCGCGCCCTCTTTACATCTTCGTCGATGCCACAGATGGCTTTCCAAAGGGCGTTGTTGATCAGTTCATACGCCTGGCACTTTCACCACAGGGTCAGAGCATGCTTCTTACAATCGGGTATGTCAATGCTTATGGAATGAACTGAGAAATCGATGGAGCTTCCAGATCCTTTGGTATCAGGCAAAGAAGGGTCTTTCATGATTAGTCAGTGCTTTTGGGAAGCTTTCAGGGATGTCGAATGTGACATCCCTGTTTTTATAACATTTGAAGCTGATCATGTCTTCTGTAAGGTTCTCGGGATTCTCTCTAAGGAAACAACTTCCAAGTAGTCTTGGCCTTCAAAAACCTCCATCATAAAACTCGTCTAATACTAACGTAAAACTAGCAGGTTATAAGAGTGTGGGACATTTAAACCTTGAGATACTTGATGTGTACCGTTCGGAAACTTACCAGGAATAGCTCAAGGAAGCTGATATGAAAAAGAAGATTAACAACGGGAGTCTGACTTTGACCAGGAGAAAACTCATCGATAATTCGGCAAAACTGATTGTGCTTACAGCAGCCCTTTTGACTGCAGTGGTGGTATTCGGAATATTCTATTTCCTGCTTTCCGAAGGATTAAGAATCTTCACATATATAACCCCTCTGGAATTCTTCCTGAATGAGCAATGGTACCCGGTCGACAGAAACCCTGATTTCGGGATTCTTGCGCTTATGATGGGGACCCTTAGTGTTACAGGTCTTACGCTACTCATTTCAGTGCCAATGGGATTTGTTGTTTCGATCTATCTATCAGAATTCAGTGGTAGCAAAATGAGAAATACCATAAAGTCGATCGTGGAGTTTGTTGCTGGAATGCCTTCAGTAGTACTGGGGAGTTTTGGACTCAGATATCTATCAAGATGGATCCTGGAGACATTCCCTTCTGTTTGGACAGGGCTAAACATATTGAACGCGTCGATCATACTTTCAATTCTGGCCATGCCTTACTTTGTAACACTAATGGAGGACTCCTTGAGAGACGTACCAAGAGATCAGAGAGAAGCCTCTCTTTCTCTTGGAGCTACTCAAACCGCCACGATTTTCCGAGTTGTAGTGCCCCAGGCCCGGAGCGGGGTAATGAACGCGATCATTATCGGTGCAAACAGGGTTATCGGTGAGACTATGGTAGTTCTTATGGTTGCAGGCGGTGCAGCGATGATCCCAACAAGCGTACTTGACCCTGTAAGACCTATGACTGCCGCTATTGCCGGAGAGATGGGGGAAGTTGCTGTTGGGAGTGCCCATTACCATGCTCTCTTCATGATAGGAGTCGTCTTGCTGATATTCTCAACAGTCTTTACGATTATCGCCATGAAACTGAAGAGAGGCAGAAGAGGATGAAAGTGGACAGCTTAGTCAGGCTCATCTTTGCTTTCTTCACGTTCCTTTTCAATGTGCTTATTATGGGACTAATGGCGTTTCTCGTGATTAGAGGTATCGGCCAGATTACCTGGCAATTTCTGAGCAGTTTTCCGTCCAATTCGATGGAGGCAGGAGGTATATTACCTGCTGTTGTGGGCTCAGCGTACTTCATGAGCATCGCACTGGTTTTTGCGGTGCCTGTTGGTGTGCTTGGTGCCGTATACTTGAGTGAATACAGCAAAGAGAGTCTCCTCAGGTCTGTTGTGCTCTCTGCGACTAACATACTCGCTGGAATTCCTTCGATTGTTTTCGGTTTGTTTGGACTGGCACTCTTTTGTATTGCGTTTGGCTTCGGCACTTCTGTTCTTGCAGGAGGATTGACTCTTGGAATCATGGCACTACCTTACGTTATCTCCAATACCTATGAAAGTCTTCGAGCTGTTCCGCCTTCGTACAGGGAGGCCTCCATCGCCCTGGGCGCAAGCAAAGCCCAGACGACGTTCAGAACAGTTCTTCCTGCGGCTTTTTCCAGGATTATTACAGGCGTTGTTATAGCTACAGGCAGAATCATCGGAGAGACAGCACCGCTGTTGTTTACTGGTGCAGCATTCTACATAACACGAAATCCGGGCACTGTGTTTCAACCTGCAATGTCTTTGCCAACGCACATCTTCGTTCTTGCTACTGTGTATCCTGAAACAGTCGCGTCGAATCTCGAAGGAACGATATCCGTTCTGATGATTATCGTTCTGGTTCTATTTTCCCTGGCGGGAATAATTCGTTCTCGTACGAGACGAAAGCTGGAGGGTTGAGGATGAAAGAAGAGACGATCTTCGAAATAAGGGGATTATTTACATATTATGGAGAAGAGCAGGTTCTCAAAGATGTCAGCTGTGGTATTCCCAGAAACAAAGTCATAGCCGTTGTGGGTCCTTCTGGGTGTGGAAAGACAACATTTCTGAGAGTACTGAACAGGATGAATGACCTCATACCCTCATACAGGCACAGAGGAGAAGTGAAGCTTGGACAGAATGACATCTTCAGAATTGATCAGGTGAAGTTAAGAAAGCATGTTGGTATGGTTTTTCAGAAACCAAACCCTTTTCCAAAATCGATAATCGATAATGTGACTTTTGGTCCGAAGATACATGGTGTCAGGAGTAAGTCAAGATTGAGGGAAATAGCGGAGCGTTCCTTAAGGCAAGCTGCATTATGGGATGAGGTTAAAGACGACCTGAAGAAGAATGCTCTAAACCTTTCTGGGGGGCAACAACAAAGACTGTGTATTGCAAGGGCACTATCAGTTGAACCAGAGGTTCTACTGCTTGATGAGCCGACAAGCGCGCTGGATCCTAAAGCTACTCAGAGCATAGAGAGATTGATAGAGGAGTTATCTGAACGATACACGATCATCATCGTAACGCACAACCTTCAGCAAGCCCTGAGAATATCTGACTACTTGATGTTCTTCTATCTCGGTGAGCTGGTAGAATTTGATACGACCGAAAGAATAACTACAAATCCAAGAGATAAAAGAACGAACGACTACTTGAGGGGGATTTTTAGTTAGCCAGGAGGACTCCAATGACTGACGAACGACAACACCACCTTGAATCGGTATTTAACAGATTGAAGTCTTTGCTGTCTGATCTGATGGAAAGTGCACGTTCAGCATTGATCAACTCAATAGATGCACTGGATAGGCTTGACGGTGACAAGGCAAGAAAGATAGTAGCAGCAGATTCCAAGATAGACGAACTGCAACGGCGTATCGATAAAGACATATGCAGCTACATTGCGAGGTTTCAGCCACTAGCTGGAGACCTGAGATACGTTATTACCATGGTGAAGCTTGCTACGGATTTGGAGAGAATTGGCGATCAGGCGGTAAACATTGCCGAAGTAGCCATAGAGTATGAAGGTACAAGGCTAGCCAAACCACTGATACACATAAAACAGATGACCGCCATTGTCGAGAAGATGATGGACGACATCATGCTTGCTTATTACAACAGGGATTTGGAGCTTGCCACAGACGTATGGGAACAGGATGAGAAAGTTGACGATATATACTCGTACATAAAGAAGGAAGTTTCAGAAAAACTCATGGAGCATCCTGATGAGATCATGACAAAACAGTTCATTGACCTCGTCCTTGTTGCAAGATTTCTTGAACGCGCGGCGGACCACATAACTAATATAGCTGAAGAGATCTACTTCATATCCAGAGGAAAGAATCTCAAGGAGGAAATAGGGAATTGAGGGTTCTAATTGTCGATGATGACCCGGATATTCTGGAAATAGTCAGGTCTTCCTGCATAAGAGAAAGCATAGAAGTGGGGACCGCCCAGACTGCAGAAGAGTTCTGGAACGCCATAGAAAGGGAAGTTCCTGATGTCCTGGTTCTTGACATAATGCTACCCGATGCCAGCGGGCTCGACATGATCAAGGAGATCAGAAGAAGGTACAGAGGGTTACCTGTCATCTTCCTGACTGCAAGAAAAGCTGATATCGATATGATTCTAGGACTTGAACTGGGAGCAGACGACTACGTTACCAAACCGTTCAATCCCAGAACGCTAATTGCCAGGATAAAAGCAGTTTCCAGACGAGTCAAGCCATCATCGGACGCTGTTAAAGTTGGTCATGCAGTCGTCGACATGAAGGCGTACTCCATCTCGAGAGATGGGATCAGGGAAGAACTTACTCGAAGGGAGTTCGAACTACTCAGAGTGCTGATCGAAAACCCCGGAAGGGTCTTCACCAGGGACGAATTGCTCGACAAGGTCTGGGGCATCGACTTCTCAGGTGACTTCAGGACCGTAGATGTTCATGTAAGCAAGCTACGCGACAAAGTTGGAGACGAATACATCAAAACCGTGCGGGGGGTTGGGTACAAATACGTTCCCGGTGAAACGGATTGACAGATATAAGGCTGCTTGACAGACTATGGGAAGGGGTTCTCCTGATAGATGAACGACTGAGAGTTGTCTATCAAAATGAGTATGCAAAGAACTACCTGGGGAACGTCTACGGACTGGCGATATCTGAGGCCCTGAGAGTTCCGAGACTTTCAGAGATTGTTGATGCATTTCTGGCAAATACGGAGACAGTAATTGAGACAACATTTGTCAAATCTGGTGTCGAGAAACATTTCATGATCAGAACTATTAACCCCCATATTATCTTCCAGGACATCTCAGAAAGAAAGCTGCTAGAATCTGCAAAAATGGACTTTGTCAATTCGCTGGTGCATGAGTTCTCAACACCTTTGACAGTGATCAACGGGTATACTCAGCTTCTTATGGATGAAAGGAGTTCACTTCCTGCTGAGACATCTGGGACCGTTGAGAGGATAATGCGCAGCACGCAGCGCCTTTCCAAGCTTGTTGATGAACTCGCCATGCTTTCCAATCTTGAGCTTCACAACTACAAATCAACGGTTCAGACCATCAACCTTAATACGCTCGTTGAAGAAGTAGTTGCCGAGACGGAGCCCAAATGGAAGAAGAAGGATCTGACGATTTCTGTCAATGCACCAACCGATCTCTATCTGAAAAGTGATGCTCTACTGGTGTACAGAATAGTTGCTAATGTTTTCTCAAACTCGATAAAGTACTCCTATATGGGAGGCAAAGTTGAAATACAACTCAGTAAAGACAAGAACAGTGTTTCTGTTTCGATACAGGATCACGGCATGGGTATCAGAAGCGAAGAAATCCCGCGTATATTTGAGCGTTTCTACCGTTCATCAAGCGCGAAAGCTTCAGGAATGTCAGGTCTTGGACTTGGGCTGGCGTTGGTGAAACACGCACTCTCAGTGATCGGTGGAACGATTGAAGTCAATTCAAGGTACATGCTCGGAACTGAAGTTACCGTTAAGTTTCCTCGTGTTGACTGAATTGAGATTCAGATTCTTGCCTGTGTCTGGAAGAGTGCTATAATGTGAAGAACAAGGAATTTCAGGCATCTTGCTGTGTTCTTACGGAGGGTTCTGATGTACGACTTCTCAAAAGTGGAAGAAAAATGGCAGCAATACTATTCCGAAAACCATCCCTTTGAGGTGGATCTTGAGGATGCTCAAAAGCCGTTCTATAATCTCATGATGTTTCCTTACCCGTCGGCTTCAGGTCTACATATAGGTAATATGTACTCGTTTATCGGAGCCGATGTTTACGGTCGTTTCATGAGATTGAAAGGGTACGATGTCTTCGAGCCAATTGGCTTTGATGCTTTTGGTATACACAGTGAAAACTACGCATTAAGGGTCGGGAGGCATCCTGCGGAGCTTACTCCAGAGAGCATCGAGTATTTCCGGGAGAAGCAACTGAAGAAGATTGGAGCTATCTACGATTGGCGAAGTGAGGTTATAACCTCTTCCCCTGAATACTACAAGTGGACACAATGGATCTTCGTTAAGCTTTTCAATGCAGGCCTCGCGGAGAAAAGGCTCTCTAGAGTGAACTGGTGCCCGAACTGCAAGACCGTTCTTGCAGACGAACAGGTTATCGAAGGAAAGTGTGAGCGTTGCGATTATTCGGTAACCAAAAAAGAGACCAGCCAGTGGTTCTTCAAGATAACAAAATATGCTGAAAGACTTCTGAAGAATCTCGAAGAACTGGACTGGACAGAGATTACTAAGAGTATACAAAGAAGCTGGATTGGCAAATCATCAGGTGCTACGATCAAGTTTGCGGTCGAGAATTCCAGCCTGGAACTCGATGTCTTCACAACACGACCTGACACGATCTACGGTGTAACGTATCTTGTTGTCGCTCCGGAATTTGGCGGACTGGACTCAATTGTGAAGAAAGACAGGGTTGATGAATTCAGAGCGTTCACTCAAGATGTTGAGAAGATGGACATTGCTACCAGAACTTCAATAAAAAGGGAGAAAAGAGGAATCTTCACCGGTAGTTATGCTAGGCACCCCCTGACTGGAGAAAGATTGGAAGTATGGGTTGCGGATTACGTTCTGGCTGAATATGGTACTGGTGCTGTTATGGCAGTTCCTGCGCACGATGAGCGTGATTACGACTTCGCTCGAAAGTATGGGCTTCCTATCAGAAAAGTCATTGAGTGTGAAGATTCAGAACTTCCCTACACTGGTTATGGAAAGATGATTAACAGTGGAGAACATACTGGCACTCAGAGTGAATACTTCATTGATCACGTCGACGAAATACATAGCAGCATGAAAAAGGCGGTAACTTACCATTTGCATGACTGGTGCGTATCACGCCAGAGATACTGGGGGCCACCAATACCAGTAATCTACTGTCCGAAATGCGGAACAGTTCCTGTTCCTGAAGAGCAGTTGCCTGTTCTTCTTCCCGAAACTGACGATTATATTCCGGACGGCAGTGGAAAATCACCCCTTGCAAGAAACGAGGAGTTCCTCCACACTGCATGTCCAGAATGTGGAGGCAACGCCGAGAGAGAGACTGACGTAAATGATAATTTCCTGGACTCGGCATGGTACTTCTTGCGATACATATCCCCGAAGAATGAGAACGTGCCGTTTGATCAAGAACTGGCAAAGAAATGGCTTCCCGTTGACATGTATATTGGTGGCAATGAACATGCCAATCTTCATCTCATGTACGCACGTTTCATCACAATGGCTCTTCACGACATGGGCTACCTTGAATTTGAAGAACCATTCGAGTCATTCAGGGGGCATGGGCTAATTGTCAACGAGGGTCAGAAAATGAGTAAGTCGAAAGGCAACATGATCAATCCAATCAGTTACTTCAAGACACATGGCGTAGATTGCCTGAGAACTTATCTGATGTTCATGGGGAGTTTTCTCGAAGGCGGTGATTTCAGAGACTCAGGAATGGACGCTGTTAGACGTTTTCTTAACCGCGTGTGGGAGGTCGCGAACTACCCGGAGGGCAAGAGCTCAGATAATCTCAAAGCGAAAATGGCCTGGGTTATTGAGAGAGTTGATTATGCTGTTAAGAACATCAAGTACAACACGGGAGTAGCTGCCCTGATGGAGTTCGTCAATGATGCGGCGAAAGAAGAACACATTGAAAAAGAGCTTGTGCTTGATCTTGCGAGACTCGTTTCACTGTTTGCCCCGTTTCTTGCTGAGGAGATTCATTCTTTAAAAGGTGGACGAGGAACCATTCTCGATTCTGGTTTTCCCTCGGGCTACGAAGAATATGCAAAAGCAGGAAGTATTGAAATTCCGGTGCAGATAAATGGTAGAATCAGAGGAAAGATAGAAGCTGAAAGAGGAATCAGTGAAGAAGAGATCATGAAACTGGTCAAAGAAGCGGACAAGCTTTCCAATTATCTTGCTGAAGGTAAGATCAGGAAAGTTGTATTCGTCAAGGACAAGATTCTGAATATCGTTGTTTCTTAGACTTTCAAAAGGAGCATATGGAGTGTTTGAGGATTCAAAGTGCTTCGAAAACTATGACAATGTGATCGTTTCTTCTAAGTGGTGGTGGCTTGGCCCCTTTAATTGGGCTAAGCTCTGATGTACTAGTAGCAGGTTTAGTTCGAATAAAGGGGCTCTCTATAGAAGAGAGCCCCTTTTTTATTGGAGGTGTATGATGCGAAAAAGAATCAGGATTGAACTCAAGCCAGAGGAAATGCCAAAACAGTGGTACAACGTCAAGGCCGATCTCCCCTTCAAGCTTGATCCACCGCTAGATCCCGAAACTAACGAGCCAATCAGCGGTGAAAAACTAGCTCGGATATTTCCTCTTGGCGTACTCGAACAAGAAGTAAGCACAGACAGGTTCATATCAATCCCGGAAGAAGTGCTCGATGAATATGTCGTGTTTCGTCCCACGCCATTAATACGTGCCACAAAGCTGGAAGAGATTCTCGAAACGCCAGCAAAGATCTATTACAAGTATGAAGGAGTCTCTCCGACAGGCAGTCATAAGACTAACACTGCACTTGCGCAAGCTTACCTGAATGCCAGGGAAGGAGTCAAGACGCTCGTGACTGAAACAGGGGCTGGACAGTGGGGAAGCGCACTAGCATATGCAGCAAGCAAATTTGGTATGACAGTGAAAGCTTTTATGGTTCGGGCGAGCTATGAATCGAAACCCATGCGGAAGTATATGATAACACTCTTCGGAGGAGATGTTGTGGCCAGCCCGAGCGAAGAAACTGCCAGCGGAAGGAAATTCCTACAGGACAACGGTAACTACTCTGGATCGCTTGGAATAGCCATTAGCGAGGCCATTGACAGGGTGCTGGAAAGCAACAGTACGAAGTACTCACTTGGGAGCGTTCTGGACCACGTCTTGCTGCATCAGACGATTATTGGTCTAGAGATCAGGAAACAACTGGAGTTAGCTGACGAAAAAGCTTCTATTGTTATCGGTTGTCACGGAGGCGGATCAAACTTTGGGGGAACAGTACTACCTTTTGTTGTTGAGCGACTAGAGGAGGAAAAGGTGAGACTTATTGCTGCTGAGCCCACGGCCTGCCCTACACTAACTCGGGGTGAATACAGGTACGATAGTGGCGATTCTGCCGGCTTCACGCCTCTGCTCAAGATGTATACTCTGGGGAGAGAGTTCATTCCTCCAAGTATACACGCAGGAGGATTAAGATACCATGGAGCCTCACCACTCGTATCAAGATTACTCAGCGAAGGGATCATAGAAGCTCAGGCATTTGAGCAAGAAGAGATTATGAAGGCAGGTCGCCTTTTCGCTTCTGTTGAAGGGATTATTCCAGCACCCGAGTCCAGTCATGCGATAGCTGCAACAATCAGAGAGGCAGAAGATGCGCGTCAGAAAAACACAAAAGAAACGATAGTTTTCACGCTTAGCGGACACGGGCTGCTGGATCTTGCAGCGTATGGATAGAAACTAACAAGTAAAGGCACTCCATCAGTGTTCTAGGTTGTCCAGCTTGTTCTGGAAGCACTGGAATGCAAGAGTGTATACTTGAAATAGGAAAACAACTCTATATTCCTGTGCGAGGGAGGTTTTGCGATGGGTTGCTGTAGAAGGTGTTGTTGTTCTTGCAGATGCTGTTGCCATTGTTGCTGTTGCTCGCATCACCACTGTTGTCATTCGGGCTGCTCCTGTTCTCATCACGATGTTCATCATTGTCATTGTGGTAGCTCTGAAGAGAATCACGTGTGTACGCGCGAACATGATTCGCTTGATCATCTGACTGCCCGCAAAGAGGAGCTCGAGAAAGAGCTCGAAAAGATTGGTGAGATGATCGAAGAACAGCGTTCAGAGCAATAGCAAAGCGCAGCTTCGACCTCGAAATCGTTTCAAAGAGAACGAAAGGGGTCTATCATTTTTGGTTTGCAAGATCACTCACTAGTGCAGCACCTGATTCGCTGCAAAAGTGGTTTTGTGAATCCCTGCCTGATGAACTGCCGAGTTGGTGTTGTCTGGAAAACTATTAACCCGGGGGTTAGAAATGAACAAGGTGAGAACAGATGTTATGTTGATTGCAGAAAAAGCCCTTGAAAGTGTTCTCCCAGAAACAGCTGTGAGAAAAGCACTTCAACGGTTGAACATCAGTGGACGGGTAGTAGTTGTCGCTGTGGGGAAAGCTGCCTGGAAGATGGCACATGCAGCTCGGGAACAGATCAAAAAGGGTTTTGAGAAGGGTATTGTGATCACAAAGTACGGTCACTGTTTCGGGGAAATAGAGGGAATGGAGCTCTTTGAAGCAAGTCACCCGATTCCAGATGAAAATAGTGTCATCGCAACACAAAGGGCTCTGGACATAGTCGGCAATCTCACCCCGGATTATACGGTATTATTCTTGCTTTCTGGCGGAGGATCTGCACTTTTTGAGAAGCCTGCAGAAGGAATCAGTCTTGATGATATTGCTTGCATCACGGCACAGCTATTGAACTGTGGCGCAGACATTACAGAGATCAACACGATCAGGAAGCGGTTATCATGCGTCAAAGGCGGAAGGTTCGCACTCGCATCTGCACCTGCTCGCGTTGTCTCCCTTGTTCTGTCTGATGTGCTGGGGGACCGTCTCGATAGCATCGCCTCAGGTCCAGCGTGTGCAGATACAACGACTTCAGAAGAAGCGGTCCAGATAGTAGAGAAATATGGGCTGAAGGTAGAACCTTTTGTCATGAAGAGTTTGAGAGTTGAGACCCCAAAATCCCTCACAAATGTCACAAGCGAGATAATCGGAAGTGTAGCAACAGTATGCGATAATGCCCTGAAGATAGCCCGTTCGATGGGATACGAGTCGAAAGTGCTTACCACGACACTTGATTGCGAAGCCAGAGAAGCAGGCAGATTCATCGCTTCGATTGCCAGAGAAATATCCTCATATGAACGTCCATTGAAGAGACCGTGCGCGCTGATATTTGGCGGTGAAACAGTTGTTCGGATTACCGGATGTGGTAAAGGTGGCAGGAGCCAGGAGCTCGCATTTGCCGCATCTAAAGGGCTCCAGGGACTGAAGAATGTGGCTCTTTTATCCATTGGTACTGACGGTACTGATGGACCAACGGATGCTGCAGGTGGTTTGGTCGATGGAACAAGTTATGAGCGCATGGTTGAGCTGGGAATTGATCTTTACTCGACCTTGATGATGAATGATTCCTACAATGCTCTTGATAAGATGGGTGATCTGGTAAAGACAGGACCTACAGGAACCAACGTCAACGATTTGGGTATTCTTCTGATGGGTGAGCGCTGAGATAGCTGATCCACTGACTCACGCTTTCCACATATTCATTTTGTTTTGGTACAGACGTCTATGATCAACTCAACTGCTTTTGCTGCCAAATAGCTTTGCATGAAAGGAATAGTAGGCTTCTCGAGTGCTTGTCTTTCGCACAGGGGAACGTGGACAAAACCAGCTTGAATGCTGTTATGCAGACAATACTCAAGAACCCCGTATGACAAGGAGTTACAGACAAACGTTCCCGCAAAATACGATATAGTGTTCGGTATTCCTTCAACCGTCAGCACATCGGAGATCCTCTCAAGGGGGAGATTCGTCTGCAGAGCGAGAGGCCCATCAGCTCTGATCAGTTCATGGGAAGGTTGAGACCCCTCATTATCCTGTATACGTGCGTTGGCAAAGTTCAGTGCTACTCTTTCCAACGATATTGAAGCCCTACCGGATGCTTCTCCAAGCATGATGACCAGGCCAGGTCTTATCAAGTCAATGGTCTGGATAATCCTATCAACTGCGCTAGAAAAGACCGTTGGGAGAACCAGATAATGCAGGTCCTTTCTGGTTGACGACAGAACATTCACCAGTTCTTGAGAAGCGTTTATCGATTCTCCACCAAAAGGTTCGAAACAGCTCACGAGAACAGACATCCGGGTCACCTCAGTCACATGAGTTTCTCTGCTTCGATGATGCCATGGGAGGTCGCATAAGTGATGGAACGAGTATGCCCACTGCAATCTCCTATGAACTTCATTCTTTCAAATGCTCTATTGTCAAGCTTGTTTGAGTAGAACTTCGCTTCTACAGCGTACATCAGGTTATCATCAAAGCCGATTCCCGGGATAACTTCATTCAGTCTGTTTATGAATTCTGTGAGTGAGAGAGCAATTCTTCTTGGAATGACAAGATTTATATCACCCAATATGTAGTCCCCACTTCCCAGTGTGGGGTAAACCCTTCCCAATCTCTTTGTTCGCTTGCTTTCGAGAAAGTCTCTGAAAGTCTGAACAATTACCTTTCTTCCGCCTGCAAGTATGTTGCTCAGTCTGCTTATATACGAACCATAACCGATGGGATCGTTGAACGGTTCTGTAAAACTGGTCGTACAGAGTACAGCGAAATTGGTGTTGCTTGAAGAGAATCCTGAGTTAGAATGTCCGTTAACTGTTACAAAATCGCCATAGTCTTCGAGAACAACAGTTCCTGAAGGATTGTTGCAAAAGGTCCTCACCAGGTAACCTGTTCGCGTTCTCAATCTTACTTTGAACTCGTACATCTCTTCATTTATATGTTGCACCACATGATCCGGGAGCTCATAACGCACTCCAATGTCTACGGTATTACTGGACAGTACGATTTGTGGGTACTTCCGGGTAATGAGCCTGATCAGGTCATGGCCACTTCTGCCCACTGCTATAAAAACCACGTCGCAAATTGCTTCGAAATCTTCTCCAGAAAGCACCGCGGAATTGTCTCTCAATTCAATGTCTTCTACTCTTGACCCGAAGTGGAAGTGCAGGTTCTTATATGATGAGAATTCATCGTAAATTCTCTGCAATACCCCCGCGAGTTTATCAGTTCCTATGTGCCAGTACCTTGCATAAACAGGCTCAAAACCTTTGCTGTAAAAGGCCTGGAAATACCTTGAGTCACTGTCGAAAGATACTCCTGTACGCACAGATTCTTTGTCTTCGGGAGGCAGCATGCTCAGATAGAAATCCAGAATGCTCTCTTGAACATGAATTGGAATCTCGATATCTCCTCCCATGCTCGAAGAGATAAAGAGTTTACCGTCTGAACGGATTCCACTAATGCTTGAACCATGCACATCTTTGGATTTCTCGAAAACGTGGACCTCGTGGTTACTATCCTTGATTCTGCTAAGAAAACCAATAGTTGCAGCACCAAAACCCACTATCCCGATTTTCACACCTTCTGCCTCCAATGAGAGAAGCTTCTCGTTTCTACAATAATAAACTACCACTTTAGCGACGTGCTTTCAATTGGCTGAAAATAAGGATGATTCTGATATAATCTGTTCAGGGAACACGGATAGCGGACTTTCATTCAGGGGGTGATGTGATGTCGAAAGTTGTTCTTCTGATCCTGGGTGCTGTATTGCTGCTAATGGCCTTGCTGGGTTCATTCCCTAGCCTAACCACAGTCACTGAACCGACCTGGCACATTGTTATGAAATGGATCGGAGGCATTATCGCAGTTGGAGTAGCGCTTTTTGACAAGAAGGAAAAGAAGAAAACCTGAGTGATGTGACTTCGTACAGAATATTTTCCTAAGAAGAGCCTCTGAGGGGGCTCTTCTGTTGAAGCAGGATGAAAGTCGCGGTGGTGAGAATCGCTTGTTGGAGAGCCAGAGATTAGTTCTGAGAGAGTATGGAAAACAGGATATACCAACAGTATGGGAGTACTGGAATGATCCTGACGTAAAGCGATGCTTGATGAGGGATGTTCCATTTCCAATCCGCAAAGAAGATGAGAAGAAGTGGTACCAGGAGCTCGGGGAGAAAGGGTACAGGTACAATTTCGCCATTGAGCGAAAGCAGGATAGAAAGTACATTGGTGGCTGTGCAATTCTCGATCTTAGTTGGAGTAACCGTTATGGGACCATCGCCATTTTCCTTGGTAGAGATTACTGGTCGAAGGGTTACGGTTCAGAGGCGGTAAAGATTCTTTCCAGATTCATGTTCAAGGAAATGGCCCTCAACAGGGTTGAACTGGTCGTACTGGCTTTCAATCGCAGAGCTATAAGGGCATATGAGAAGGCCGGTTTCGTGCTTGAAGGGATTTCTCGCGATCGGGTTTTTAGAGATGGCAAGTACTGTAACCAGTATTACATGAGCATCTTAAGTAATGAGTTCTCCCTTTAGGTCTGGACTACCCTGAAGCACTATCATACTGACGCATCTGGAGTCCAATCATGCTCAAGTATGCTGCAAAAAGAGTACTTCTAACGATTCCCGTACTCTTTGGCATATCAATACTTGCTTTCCTCATAATCTACGTTGCTCCAGGGGATTTTCTTGATCTGTTCAGATTGACCGATATAAGTCGAGAACAGCTCGAGGAGATGTCCAAGGAATTTGGACTGGATCAGCCGTTTGTTATCCATTATGGCAGGTGGTTGGGGCAGATTCTATCAGGTAGTTTTGGGCTTTCGTGGGTTCGAACAACCTGTTTCGGAAGTTCTAATGGAAAGAGTAGGGTTTACCTTGCTACTGGGAGTAATAGCGGCTGGATTGTCATGGCTCATAGCAGTTCCTGTTGGTATCTATGTTGCTCTCAAGAAGGATAGAATTTCCAGTCAGATAATAAGTGCGATCGTATTTGTGGGTATGTATATCCCAGAGTTCTTTCTTGCTTTTCTGTGGAGGTATATTGCTTCGTATTCCCTGGTACTACCGGGTTCGGGGATCATGTCTCCCAATTACATGCACCTATCTCTTGTGGAAAAACTCCTTGACAAGGCACTTCACCTGGCAGCCCCTGTAGCTATTCTCACAATGACGAAAATCGGTCCGATAGTAAGACTGATGAGGGGGCAGCTCCTGGAAGAAATGAAAGCTGAATATGTTGCTTTTGCCAGAGCAAAAGGCATTCTGGAACACCTT